>JBBRDR010000080.1:0-13646 GCA_038203745.1 Burkholderiales bacterium
GGTTATGACCTTCGAGTCTGGTACCTGTGCCAAGCCTTGTCTCAGCGGGAAAAACTGGTGCAACTGGTCTTGCTACAGGATTGTCAGCAGACGAGTAATGCCGATATGCAGCCGACTACACTGTTCTCTGAAATACATGCACTGCCTGCTATCGACAAAGTACGCTCAAGCCCGTTTCGCCATCTTCGCATGAGCGAGGCTGATTTCTTCAAGTTGGGATATCCGGAGTTTTATAAAACGGCGGTTCGTGAGATTGAAACTCAGTGCAAAAAACACGGTATCGAAAAAATCGTCGTTTTCGGTTCGAACCTGGCGGAATTTGTCCGTGATTTTTCCGGCAGTAAAAAAATACTGTTCGAAGTATGCGATAGCGTTGTTTTGACTGCCGAACGCCAATTCAATGCGTCGAACGAGCCGGGGATCGTGGGACGGTTGAAACGCCAATTGTTGCTTTGGCGATGGAAAAGGCTGGAGGGAAAGCTACCCCATTGGTTTGACCGGGTTGCAACCATCAACAAGGCCGATAGCGCCACCGTAGCCACTTTGGCTGGTGGGCAACATCAGGTTGCAATTATCCCGAATGGCGTCGATCCATCTCTTGAGGGCGCTTACCAGGAAGGAAAGGCACTGCGCAAAGGAGTGGCGTTCTGGGGAAATCTATCTTTTGCTCCGAACCTGGATGCTGTCCGCTTCTTCTACTACGACGTCTATCTTCCCTATTTGAAACCTGCCGGCGTCGAGTGGTGTGTTGTTGGGCGCGACGCTGAAAGCTGGTTGATCGAGGCAGCACGGCATGACGAAGGAATTCGATTGACGGGTTATGTGGTTGATTTGCGCGCCTTGCTGATTGAATATCCGGTCATGGTCAATCCAATGCGCATGGGCAGCGGCATGAAGAACAAGGTTCTGGAAGCCTTTGCCATGGGCCTTGCGGTGGTTACCACGGCGCTGGGTATCGAGTCGATCGACGGGGTGCTGGCCGGCAGGGACTATATGGCGGCGGAGAACCCGGAACAGTTTGCAAAAGCCATTGTGGATCTGCTGGAGCATGAAGACATGCGCTTGAACATGATCAGATCCGCAAGAGAAATTGTTTTGCAACAGTATACGTGGACAATTGTTGGTCGTCATTGGGTCGATTTGTTCAATGAACTCTAGAGAATCACTGATTAAGTTGTCACACCGGTGAAAGCCGGTGTCCAGTTCGTTGATTTCCCTAGATTCCGGCTTTTGCCGGAATGACGATTCTCTACTTATTCAGCGTTTCCCTAGCAGGCACATGTCATGCTCAGAATAGTCGTTTTCGCGACCGCGCTGCTTTTCGGTTTCGGAGTACGAGCCGAACATGCGTTCCCGCGCCTGATGGGCATGAACATCGGCGCGAAAAACTACGAAGTGGCAGGCTACCAGCAGGATATGGCGAAACTTGATGTGCTCATCCTCGGGTTCTATCGTGGCTGGAGCAATGCCAACCGGGACATGCGTTCCGTTGTTCAAACGCTCAAGCTCAGCAATCCGGATCTGTTGGTTGGCCAATACACGATACTTAACGAAGCGAATGATGATCCCACGAATGTCGCTATGCAGGATGTCCGATACAAGCTGAATCATGAGAACTGGTGGTTGCGACGAGCCGATGGTTCAAGGGCGCAGTGGACTTCCATATATGGGGCGTGGGACATCAATTACACCGAGTGGAGCAAAACAGACTTCAACGGAAAGCGTTATCCCGAATGGCTTGCCGAGCGTGATTTCGGGGTGTTTTTCAATCCGGTACCGGAATTTGACATCTGGTATTTTGACAACGTATTCACCAAGCCGCGAATAAGAAATGCCGACTGGGACCTGGATGGTCGCGACGATTCCAGCGACGATGTGAGAGTTGGCGCTGCCGTGCGTCGGGGGCAAGTTTCCGAATGGTCGCGTGCCAGGCAACTGGCGCCGGCAACGCTTTTGATGGGCAATGCAGACAACGATTTGTCTGCACCGGAGTTCAGAGGGCGGTTGCAGGGAGTATTTCTGGAAGGAATGATGGGTAAATCCTGGTCTCCGGAAAGACGACTTGGTTGGCAGAAAATGATGGAGAGCTACCACACCGTTTTTAATAACCTGGCCCCGCCCAAACTCGTTGGCTTCAATGTGGCGGGAAAGCCTGACGACTACCGATTTTTTCGCTATGCCTTTACCTCCTGTTTGCTGGACGACGGTTATTTTTCATTTACCGATGAAAAAGTTGGGTACAGCAGCGTGCCCTGGTTTGACGAGTACGACTTCAAGCTGGGCAAGGCAATTTCACCGCCCCAGACCAAGCCGTGGAGAGATGCTGTTTACAGGCGCGATTTCGAACATGGCGTTGTGCTTCTCAATCCTGCTCAAGCACCCGCAAAGGTGAACGTTGGTCGGGGGTTCAGGCACCTGAAGGGCTCCCAGGCGCCTCTTATAAACACTGGGCAGTCGGCGAACGAAGTTTTGATTCCGCCACGTGATGGTCTTGTGTTGGCGAGAGAAGCCAAGGAGTAGATGCGTTATGGCATTTGAGGACCATCTTCATCATCTATTGTCGGCGTACATTGCGGCTCCGCAATGGGTCAAGTCATCGGTGGGCGGTGTCTATTCGGCCATACCCGTTTCCTGGCGCCGTGGCGCAAATTATGGGCAATTCAGTCAGCGACTTGCACGTCGGGATGCGTCAAGTTTGGCTGACTACTCCAGACAACGGCTTGGGGAAACACTGGACTGGGCGGTCACTACGGTGCAGGCTTTTCGCGGCGTGGCCAGCACCGAGGATTGCCTGCGATATCCCTTGCAAGTGCTTTCTTCCATTCCTCTGGTCTCCAAGCAGGATATCAAGACTGATACTTCCCGTTATTTGTCGGACGCCACTCCGGTAGCCGCCAGGCTAAAAACCTTTACCGGAGGGTCAACCGCTGAACCTATGATGTTTTATTTGCAGAAGGGCGTTACGCGAGCGAAAGAATACGCGTTCATGGATGACTTTCATGCCCGGGTTGGCTTGTCGGATAAAGATCTTGTGCTGGCACTGCGCGGCCGAACGGTTCGCGCGGCCGATATTCGCGATGGCAAGCTATGGTCTTATGAGCCAATCAAGCGCCAACTGATCTTGAGTTCAGATCACCTGGTGCCGGAATACATGCCGCAATATGTTGAAGCAATGCGTCAATGGCAGCCGCGTTTCATTCAGGCGTTTCCCTCGGCCATTTGCCCACTGGCGCGCTGGTTGGCGGATCATCCGGAACCGGAGATTACTGGCCGCATCAAGGGGGTGCTGCTGTATTCGGAAAACCTCTATGGCTATCAGATGAAGTTGTTGAGAGACGTATTTGATTGCCCGGTACTCATTCATTACGGTCATTCGGAACGGGCACTGATGGCGGCCTCAATGCCGGACGACGACCGATGTTTTTTCTGGCCGCAGTATGGTCATGTGGAGTTGGTAGACGAGCTCGGACAAGTCATCACGCAACCTAACGTGCTTGGTGAAATTGTTGGTACGAGTTTTGATAACCGGGTGATGCCGTTTATCCGCTATCGGACCGGTGATATGGCAATGTGGAGCGAGCGCCCCGGGCATCCTGAGTTGCCCGGATATCCGGTGGTTGAACGTATCGAGGGCCGGCTGCAGGAGTTTCTGCTTTGCCGCGATGGCCGCCTGGTATCGATCTGCACCATGGGTGCAGCGCATTTCGATACGCTCGCCTCGGTGGAGAGCATGCAGTACGAGCAGATGGAGCCCGGGCGATTCACGCTCAGGGTAGTCACTTCCTTGCCACTGTCCGAGGCCGTAAAGGCAGGAATTCAGCACGCGGTGGAGGCAAAGACACATGGTGGTTGTACGGTCGATGTCGTGGAAGTGCCGGAAATTGAACGGACAAGTTTAGGCAAGCACCGGATGCTGATCCAGCATCTGGACATGAGCGAATATTTTGGCGCTGGTAATAGCAGATGAATGTTTTCGTGCCAATTTTTAGCAAAACGAAAATGGTATCCGGTCCAGCGCTAAAAGCCGTCAGCGGCATGTTCACGCACGACCTTCTGACGCAGCAAATAGTTTGCGCAAGCAGCCATTCAGGTATTTCGCGTTTTTTATGAATGTATTGGCAAAAAAACTTTCCTTCCAGGCACGGCACTCGCTGCGTGAGAACTGGTTATGCCAAAATCGTGTTCGTGAACTGCTTTCGCACGAGCAGGGCTCGGCCGATGGAATGACTGCGTTTCAACTCGACCGGCTAAGAAGGACTCTCGAAACTTCAACCCGAAGAATTCCGGCCTATTACGACCTGAAAATCCCCTCATCGCCCGAAAGGCTCCTGGCATTTTTTCGTAACAACGTCCCGGTCGTGTGCAAATGCGACTTGATCGAATCACGATCCGCGTATTACCCGAACGGGGGCGAAGCATGGCCATGGACGATATCCGGCAAAACCAGCGGAACAACAGGCACCCCCCTCGATGTGTTCCGCTCATTCAATTCCGTGATATGGGAAAACGCATTCATCCACCGACACTGGCACTGGAGCGGGTTCAGTAAGGGAATGCGTCGCGCTTCCTTGCGCGGTGATCAGGTCGTGCCGCTGGAACGAAAGACCCCACCATTCTGGTTCGAAAATGGCGTCGATCACCAACTATTGTTGTCGACCCGGCATCTCAACACGGACAACGCCGGGCAGTTTGCCGATGCGCTGCGCCACTACAAACCCTTCTTGTTGCAGGCCTACCCATCAGCGGCCTTCGTGCTTGCACAGTCGCTCGAAAAACTGGGCGAGAAACTGGAATTACCTTGGGTGTTCACGGCCTCCGAGATGCTGTACCCGTATCAACGTGAACTGATCGAGGCACGGATTGGCCGGGTGATGGATTTTTATGGCATGGCCGAACGTGTTGCTTTTGCGTCTGAATGCGAGTTCGGGAACTTGCATATCAACACCGACTATTCATTTGTCGAGATTCTTGATGAACACAATCAGCCGACTGAAGGCGAAGGCTTCGTCGTTGGAACCACTTTCCACAATCATGCAATGCCGCTTGTTCGCTACAGGCTCTCTGACCGTACGCGATGGAAGCCCGGTACGTGCCCGTGCAGCCGCTTGTATCCGATGATCGAGCCAATTCAGGGAAAATTTGAAGACGTGTTGCTAGGTAGTACGGGCTGCGCAGTCAGTCCGTCGATCATCACCTTCGCATTCAAGGGGGTCAGCAACATCGATTCATCCCAGGTCGCGCAAGTGGGTCAGGGGTGCTGGGAAATCCGCGTAGTGCCGGGTAAGCACTACACGGATCAGGATGGTGCGCAGGTTGTAAAAAATATCCACACGATGGTGGACAGCGGACTGGTACTCAAGGTTGAAGTAAAAAAGGAAATTCCGAGAACCCAAAGCGGCAAGTATCGTTGGGTGGTAAATGAATGGAAGCAAAGAAATGGAAAAGGAATTTCGTAATGGTTGTCACGTCGCTTGAAAATATAGGCCGGATCGCATTGGCTTTAAAGGTCGATGTAGGTGCGGGCCTGTTTGAGAAGCACCCAATACTCCATCTGCCAGCGCCGGGCAACGGTAGGCATGAGCAATGAAACGAGTATCCTCATGAAAACCAAAGTCGTTGTTTTCAGCCCGGCGCTCGATGCCGTAGGTGGAGTGTCCACACACGTAAATATGCTTCTGGGCTCCAGTCTCGCGCAACGGTTCGAGCTGATTCATTTTCAGGTAGGGCGGGAAGGTCGCGCTGAAAACAAGTTACAACGTCTTCTACGTTTTGCGATCAGTCCTTTTCAGTTGGTTGCATTTCTCGTTCGTCATCGACCTGACGTCGTACACATCAATACATCAATGGATGCGAAGGGGGTCTGGCGCGATCTGGTTTACCTGATCGTCGCGCGTGTGCACGGTTGTCGCATCATCAATCAGTTTCATAGCGGATATGGTCCACGGTGTCAGTTTAAAGCCCCACTGGCGCTTTGGGTATTGAGACGTTTTCTCCTCTGGTCCCATGTTGTCGTTGTGCTGTCGAACGAGGCTTTACGTAAGCACAGAGCGTTTGATTCACGTATTGAAGTCGATTTTGTGCCGAATGCTATTGATGTCACTGGGTTCGTTGACAAGGCGCGTGATATGAGTCGCGATGGACCACTACGACTCGTTTTTGTCGGTCGACTGGTTTATACAAAGGGTCTCTACGAAGCGATAGACGCATTGGCATTGGTTAAGAAAGGTGGGGTCCACTTTAGTTTCAGGATCGCCGGCAATGGGCCTGATGAGGCCGGCTTACGCGCGCGAATTGCAGAGTTAGGGTTGGAACAGGAAGTGAAATTGCTGGGGCCCGTATTTCAAGATGCAAAGAACAACCTGTGGCTGGACTCGGATGTCTTTGTGTTTCCAACTTATTTTGAAGGCTTGCCCTATTCGCTCCTTGAAGCAATGGCAGCTGGTTGCGTACCGGTCACCTGTTCTGTTGGAGGGATTCCGGATGTAATGAGCGATGGTGAGCACGGACTATTTGTGCCGCTTCGGGATGCGCAGGCAGTGGCCGTGGCCATTTGTCGCCTGTCGGATAACCGGGATGAGCTGCGGTGCATGTCGCAGGCGGGGCGGCGCCGAATCGCTGATCAATATACCGTCGATCACCTTGCGGCACGTTTTGGCGAAATTTACGCGAGAGTGAGTTAGCGTCCATGTGCGGAATCGCAGGTTATTTGACCAGAGCCCTTACGCTCGATTTGAGTGGCGCCTTGCGCGGGATGGCGTCCGCCATCGCGCATCGCGGTCCCGACGACGAGGGGTTTTTTCAGACGGGCACGGCTGACGGTGAGTATCGCATTGGCTTGGCGCATCGGCGTTTGTCAATCATTGACCTTTCCACCGGTCATCAGCCGATGGGCAATGAAGATGGTGCTATCCAGATCGTGTTCAACGGGGAGATCTATAACTTCAAGGGGCTGCGCGAGGAGTTGATAGGGTGTGGTCATGTTTTTGCCACCCATTCGGATACCGAGACTATTGTTCATGCCTATGAAGAATGGGGTACGGCCTGTGTCGAACGCTTCAATGGCATGTTCGCTTTTGCCCTTTGGGATGCCCGCAAGCAACGCTGTTTTTTTGCCCGTGACCGCTTTGGCAAGAAGCCTCTTTATTTTCGTCAGACGGCCCATACGCTAATCTTTGCGTCCGAGATCAAGTCCCTGCTTTGCTTCCCCGGCGTCGTGGCGCAGGTTGATCAATCGGCACTGTGGGACTATTTCGCGTATCGCTACGTGCCGGCTCCGGCGACTTTGTTTGAGGGGGTGCGGAAACTGATGCCGGGTACCTGGGCGCTCTGGGAGGGCGGGCGTCTGCTTGAACAGACGTATTATCGGCCACCGGATGGTGGCGTTTGTGATCCGGTAAGCGGGTTGACTGATCCGGTCGCGGATTTTCTGTCATTGCTCGACCGTGCCGTTGAAATGCGCATGATTTCCGATGTGCCGTTCGGCGCCTTTCTTTCCGGAGGGGTAGATTCATCAGCCGTTGTGGCGCTCATGTCGCGTCATTCCAGCCTGCCGGTAAAAACTTTTTCAATTGGTTTTGCCGAATCGGCGTACAGCGAACTTGCCTATGCAAAAACTATTTCGGAGCAATTCAAGACTGACCATAATGAGTTGACAGTCTCTCAAGACAACATCATGGAGCACTTGCCCAAACTTATCGACTTTCGCGATTCGCCGGTGGCAGAACCCTCGGACATTCCCATTTACCTGCTTTCGCGAGAGGCGGTGCGTTCCGTCAAGATGATTCTGACCGGGGAAGGGGCTGATGAATTCCTGGGCGGGTATCCGAAACATGTCTTCGAACGTTATGTGGCCTATTACCACGGCATGCCCGGATTTTTGATGCACGGACTTGTCGAACCCCTAGCCCATGCCTTGCCCTATCAGTGGCGGCGGACAAAGACGGCGATCACCAATCTGGGCCTGGCTGACCGGCAAGAGCGGCTACCGCGCTGGTTTGGTGCACTCAGCAATGCCGAACGATTGACTCTTGTGGCCATGCCCCGCCCCGCCATGCACGGGATGGCGCCACGTTTCGACACGACGGCGGGCAATTCGGCATTGCGCAATATTCTCTATTTCGATCAGACGAGCTGGTTACCCGATAACCTGCTTGAACGAGGCGATAGCATGACCATGGCAGCTTCACTCGAAGCCCGTATGCCGTTCATGGATTATGAGCTGGCTGCATTTGTTTCGAAGTTACCCGACGCCTGGCGCATTCGGGGGCGTAACACTAAATACATTCTTCGTCAGGCAATGAAGCGGATATTGCCCGAGCACATTCTTGAGCGGCCGAAAATCGGTTTGCGTGTGCCGGGCAACGAATGGTTCCGAGGGGGAATGAAAGATTATCTTTACGACCATCTCATGGGGAGTGATTCGAAAACAAGTGCCTATTTTCATCGTGCTGCCTTGGAGCGAATTCTGGCTGAGCATGTCGGTGGTCGGCAAAACCATGAAAAGCTCCTGTGGTCGTTACTCAATCTTGAACTATGGCACCGGCAGTATGTATAGCAATTTTCTTTGGAAATTTAAACGTTTGCGCGCGATGGATATGGCGGAGTTTGCCTATCGTATTCGCCAATTGTTCAAGTCCCGTCTGGAGCATTACGGGGTGGGTCGGGCACGCCCCGTTGACCCGGTCGGTCGGAGCGGCCAACCATGGTGCAAGGTATTTCCGGTCAAGTTTGATTGCGCTGCTTATCAATCGGCGGCGGATTGGATTCTTGCCGGCCGGTTCGATGTTTTTGCCCTGCGCGACACTGAGTTGGGATTCCCTCCCGTCTGGAATCAGGATCCGAAGACAAGAACGCTGGCTCCCCTGGGCTTTGGCAAGTCTCTTGATTATCGGGACGAAAGGATTGTCGGGGATATCAAGTATCTGTGGGAGCCGAACCGGCATCTGACCTTGGTCACCTTGGCCCAGACCTGGCGTTTGACGGGAGACTCACGGTATGCCGAGGGGTGTCAGGCACTTCTCGATTCGTGGTTTGAGCAGTGCCCTTATCCTTCGGGAGTCAACTGGACAAGTTCCCTGGAGCATGCTGTTCGTCTGATGAACTGGTCATTTGCCTGGCATTTGCTGGGCGGAGACAGTTCCCCTTTGTTCAACGGCGCGACCGGGGCTGCTTTCCGAAAACGCTGGCTGCATTCGGTTTTCCAGCATTGCCATTTTATTGCGGGCCATTTCTCGCGTCACTCCTCGGCCAACAATCACTTGCTGGGCGAATACATGGGCTTGCTGGTCGGCACGGTGACGTGGCCGATGTGGCCTGAAAGTGCTGCTTGGAAAAGCACCGCTGTCCATGGATTCGAGACTGAGGCGTTGCGCCAGAATGGTTCCGATGGCGTGAATCGGGAGCAGGCTGTTTATTACCAGCATGAGGTGATGGACATGATGCTGCTCTGCGCACTGATTTGCAGAGCGAATGGAGTTGAATTCAGTGAAGCGTTCTGGTCGCGTCTTGAGCGACTAATGGAATTTATTGCATCGGTGATGGATCGTGCCGGTCATGTTCCGATGATCGGCGATGCCGACGATGCACTGATGGTACGCTTGAGCCAGGAGCACGACTGGTCCCCCTATCGTTCATTGCTGGCAACAGGTGCAGTGCTGTTCAGCCGAGGCGATCTGGCAGCCAAGGCTGGAAGTTTTGATGACAAGAGCCGCTGGTTGCTGGGTGATGCGGCAGCCGGAGCCTTTGCTGCTTTAGTACGGCCAGCGGCGGAAAATCCACGGACATCTTTCCCTGAAGGCGGCTACTACCTGATGGGCACCCGCTTTGGTGCGCCCGATGAGGTTCGGGCTTTAATCGATTGCGGGCCCTTGGGCTATCTGTCGATTGCTGCCCATGGCCATGCCGATGCACTGTCTTTCGTGCTGTCTGCCGGCGGGCGCGAATTATTGATCGATCCGGGCACCTACGCGTATCACTCGCAAAAGAAATGGCGCAATTACTTTCGCGGCAGCTTTGCGCACAACACGGTGCGGGTCGATGGGGAAGATCAGTCAGAGATCGGCGGTAATTTTCTGTGGTTGCGCAAGGCTAATGCGCAGTGCGATCTGCTGGAGCTTGACGGCGAACGCAAGATTTTCAGGGGCAGGCATGACGGCTACCTTCGTTTGAATGATCCGCTCAGGCACCAGCGGGAGATTGTTTTCGATGCTGTGAACAATCGCTTCGAGGTGCTTGACGAATTGCTTTGTGCCGGGAGGCATGAGGTCGAGTTGTGCTGGCACTTTGCCGAGGACTGCGTAGTGACTTGCCTTGACGGCGAGGTCATTGCAGATTCGGGAACTGTCCGACTGACGATGAGCATGGGAGAAAACGCGCTCTCGCCAATCTTGTCGCGAGGCAACGACGATCCTCCCGCCGGATGGGTTTCAAGATCTTTTGATGTTAAAACGCCGACGACAACGCTTGTGTGGCGCGGTGTGATCAAGGGGGATGCACGTTTTGTGACGCGGATTGCTCTCTCTTTTGGTCACAACACTGAATAGTGCGTCACACCGGCGAAAGCCGGCGTCTAGTGTCGGAGGATTCTGCTTCTGGATCCCGCCCTTCGCCGGGATGACGATTCTCTACTTGATCAGTGGCTCCCTAATCTAACTGAAACAAATAAGAGTTAACTTCATACCTTTTCGCTTTCAGGGAATTTTATGAAAATCAGTATTTTCGGCATGGGTTATGTTGGTGCCGTTTCTGCCGCTTGTCTGGCCGATGATGGGCATGAGGTGATCGGTGTTGATCCGAACCAGACCAAAGTCGATCTGATCAACAGTGGTCAGACACCAATCATCGAGAAGGATATTGCTGAGATGGTTGCGCACAACGTCGCCGGTAAAAGGCTGCGTGCCACAACCAATGTCCATGAGGCAGTGTCTGGTTCGGATATCTCGCTAATTTGTGTGGGTACGCCTTCCCAGTTAAACGGCAATCTTGATCTTTCGTACGTTCGCCGAGTCTGCGAGGAGATCGGCTCTGCAATCAAAGAAAAATCAGGGTTCCATGTGGTTGTAGCGCGTTCTACCATGCTGCCAGGCTCGATGCGCACTATCGTCATTCCTACCCTGGAACAATATTCGGGCAAGACGGTGGGTAAGGATTTCGGCGTTTGCAACAATCCGGAATTCCTGCGCGAAGGCACCGCCGTCTTCGACTACTACAATCCGCCCAAAACCGTTATCGGCGAGACCGACGTGCTCGCCGGCGATGTGTTGGTCAAACTGTATGAAAGGATGGATGCACCGCTGGTGCGTACTGACGTGGAAACGGCTGAAATGGTCAAGTACACCGATAACAACTGGCATGCGGTGAAGGTGGCGTTTGCCAACGAAATCGGTAACCTGTCTAAGTCGCTGGGGATCGATGGCCACACGGTGATGGACATCTTCTGCAAGGACACGAAGCTCAATCTCTCGCCGTATTACATGAAGCCGGGATTTGCCTTCGGCGGTTCATGCCTGCCCAAGGACGTTCGTGCGCTCACCTATAAGGCGCGTAGTCTGGATCTCGATCTGCCTTTGCTCAACTCGATCATCCCCAGCAATCAGCGGCAGGTACAAAAAGGCCTGGAGATGGTGATGGCGTATGGCAAGAAGCGTGTCGGCATCCTTGGTTTTGCCTTCAAGGCGGGTACGGATGATCTGCGGGAATCTCCTCTGGTCGAGGTTATCGAATCCCTGATCGGCAAGGGATACGAGATGAAACTGTTCGACCGCAACGTGAACCTTGCGGCGCTGACCGGCGCCAACCGGGACTATATCCTCAATCATATTCCGCATATTTCGAAACTGATGGTGGGTTGCATGGAAGACGTTCTGGATTTTGCCGAGGTGATTGTCATCGGCAACGGTGCGCAGGAATTCCGCAATGTCCTGGAGCTGCTCAACCCGGGCCAGGTCGTCGTCGATCTGGTACGTATTTCACCCAACAAGAGTGAACCGGGGCGGTACGATGGCATCTGCTGGTAAGGCAAGACGCGTTCTGGTCATCGTCGAGAACCTGCCATCCCCGTTTGATCGAAGGGTGTGGCAGGAGTCCACAACATTGCTTGATGCCGGCTACGAGGTCTCGATCATTTGCCCGACCGGCAAGGGGTACGAGAAAAAGTTCGAGATCATTGATGGCATCCACATTTATCGACACGATCTTCCGCTTGAGGCGGAAGGTGCAATCGGCTACGCGCTGGAGTATTCAGCCGCACTGTTCTGGGAATTTGCGCTCGCCTGGAAGGTGCTGTTCACTCGCGGATTCGACGTTATCCACGCTTGCAATCCGCCGGACCTAATCTTCATGGTGGGTGGTTTTTTCAAGCTGTTCCTCGGCAAGAAGTTCATCTTTGATCATCACGATATCAACCCGGAGTTGTACGAAGCCAAGTTTGGTCGCCGGGACTTTTTCTATAAGCTCATGGTGTTGTTTGAACGCCTGACATTCAAGACCGCGACTGTTTCGATAGCCACCAATGAGTCTTACAAGCGCATCGCCATCGAGCGTGGCGGCATGGACCCCAGGCGGGTTTTTGTCGTACGCAGCGGGCCCAAGCTTGATCGGCTGAAAATTGTTCCGCCGGTGGAATCGCTTAAACGCGGCCGAAAATATATGGTGGGTTATGTCGGCGTGATGGGTAAGCAGGAAGGCATCGACTATCTGCTTCGGGCAGCAGCGCATATCGTGCAGAAGATGGGGCGCTCCGACATTCATTTCGGGTTGGTGGGTGGTGGCACTTCGCTCGACGAAATGCGGGACTATGCGCATGAGCTTGGAATCGCCGACTACGTCACCTTCACCGGGCGCGTGCCGGATCAGCAACTTCTGGAAATGCTCAACACGGCGGACGTGTGTGTGAACCCGGATGTCGCTAACGAGATGAACGACAAGTCGACCATGAACAAGATCATGGAATACATGGCTCTCGGCAAGCCGATCGTTCAATTTGATCTGTCGGAAGGCCGGTTCTCAGCGCAGGAAGCTTCGTTGTATGCAAGAAACAATGATGCGATTGATATGGCCGAAAGGATTATCGAACTTCTGGATGATCCTGAGCGGAGGCAGCGCATGGGGGAGTTTGGCCGGAATCGTGTGATCAACGAACTGGAATGGAAATACGAAGCCCCCAAGCTATTGGCAGCGTATGACATGTTGTTTGAGAAGTCTCGTTAGGGCAGTTCTGAGTAAGTTGACACACCGGCGAATGCCGGCGAAGGCGGTGTCCAGTGCGAGAGCGGCCGCACGGTCACTTTCGAAGATCGCCGTTTTGGCTACGACGAGCCGCGGTTCATCACTTTGGGGTTGTTGCGCGCGGATGTGGTGGTCATCGCCACAGCGTAAACGGATGAAGAAATCCGATTTATTTCGATGCGTAAGGCGGAACGAAATGAGCAAGAAATCTACTACAGAAACCTTTGACGAGATTGCCCCCATCACCCAAGCCGATATTGATGCTGGCAAGTTGGTGCTGACCAAGCGCGCGGATGGGCGCGTGGTTCAACCAAAGAAGCGGGTAACGCTTTATCTTGATGCCCCGCTGGTGGAACGATTCAAGAGCATGGCCGGCGAGCGCGGCTATCAGACACTGATCAATGAGACTCTGAAGAATTCGT
>JBBRDR010000081.1:0-13438 GCA_038203745.1 Burkholderiales bacterium
GATCGTGGGTGTTGGCTAACAGGACGTTATATCCATTGGCATTGAGGACGGTGACGATGCCTTCGAACATGGCAGCAAACGTGCCCAGGTCGATACGCGGCAGCATCACGCCGATGGTGTCGGTCTTGTTGCGCAGCAATTCCTTGGCCAGCGAGTTGGGGCGATAGCCGGTTTCAGAAAGAATCTTTTCAATTCTTTCCTTGATCTCCGGGCTGACGTAGGCGGACTTATTGATCACCCGTGAAATGGTCGAGATCGAAACCCCTGCCATTCTGGCCACATCCTTGATGTTCAATTTAGCCCCCGAACAACGCGCTGATTCACAAGAAAACAATCCCAAGAAAAGCTTTTCATAGAATTTATAGGCCTTTTGATCGGATGTCAACCGTCAGTTGTAGCCGCCCATGTAGGAGCCCAGTTTTACTGGGCGATAGCGGCGGTTGAGCACAACGCGCCTATCGCCCAGTAAAACTGGGCTCCTACAAATGGTCCAGGGTCGGTTGCATTTCAGCTGGTTTGCCGGAAGCTTTGGGGTGACTTATCATGAGTAGCTAACTCTGGAGATACAAATGTCCATCTTTACCCCCGAACTCATCAAAGCCATTCCGAAAACCGACCTCCACCTCCACCTCGATGGCAGTTTGCGCGTTAGTACGCTGATCGAACTCGCCAATGTGGCCGGCGTGGAATTGCCGGCCGAGGACGAACAAGGCCTGAGAGCGCTGGTATTCAAGGACAAGTACAACAACCTCGAGGAATACCTGCGCGGCTTCGGCCTCACCTGTGCCGTCATGCAGACCGAAGCCGCGCTCTTCCGCGTGTCTTACGAGCTCATGATGGACAATGCCGCCGAAGGCGTTCGCTACATCGAAGTTCGTTTTGCCCCGCAGCTTCTGATGTCCGAAAAAATGAGCTTCCGGCAGGTCATGGAATCCGTCGACCGTGGCCTGCGCCTGGCGCGCGACGAGTTGAACAGCCGCCTCGCTACGGACGAACCCGGCTACGACTACGGGATCATCGTCTGCGCCATGCGTTTCTTCAACGAGTACTTCTCGCCGTATTACCGGAATTTCACGCAGACGCACGCGGGTTCCACACCGACCGACATCATCCGACTGGCAAGCATCGAGGCGGCCAGGGAAACGGTCAAGTTGCGCAGCGAATCAACGGTGCAAGTGGTGGGATTCGACATCGCCGGCGCTGAAAACGGCTTCCCTGCCTGTGGTCACGCCGAGTCGTATGCATTGATCGACAAAGGCTTGCTTGGCAAGACGGTCCACGCCGGGGAAGCCTTCGGAGCCGAAAGCATTTTCCAGGCAGTGGCCAAGATTCAGACGCACCGCATCGGTCATGGCCTGCACCTCTTTGACGAGGGCATGATCCAGCACCACGAAATCGCAGACCGCCACCGTTACGTTGAGAACCTGGTTAACTACATAGCCGACCGCCGCATCACGCTGGAAGTGTGCCTGACCAGCAACCTGCAAACAACGCCGGAGATCGGCGAACTGCGCAACCACGCCTTGCGCAAAATGCTTGAACGCGACCTTTCGGTCAGCCTATGCACCGATAACCGACTGGTTTCCAACACCACGATTTGCAAGGAATACCAGCTGGCGCTGGAGAACTTCCCGATTGATGCGCCAACCCTCAGAACTCTTGCCGTGGAAGGCTTCAAGCGCTCGTTCTGCTATCATTCTCATGCCGAGAAACAAGCGTATTTGCGCACTATCATCCGCTATTACGACGCCGTTGCACGCAAATTCGGAATCTCGGCGTAATTCGATCACTGAACGGAACAGGAAACCGCCATGACTATCTCGAAAATTGTCGTACTGGCATTGCTGCCGTTACTCCTTCTCGGGTGCGCAAGCAGCCGATCAGGCGACGTTTACACGCGCGATCAAACCCGGCGAGAGATGAATGTCCGCACCGGCGTCGTTGAGAGCGTACGTGAGGTCCTGATGGAAGGCACCAAGTCGGGTACCGGAACCTTCGCGGGTGCTGCGGTTGGGGGCGTGGCTGGCAGCACCATGGGCGGCGGCAAGGGGCACATCGTCGGTGCCATCGCCGGAGCCGTACTCGGCGGCCTCGCCGGCAATGCGATTGAAGAAAACGCCACCAAGAAGAACGCGCTGGAAATCACCGTCAAGCTCGATAACGGCCAATTGATCGCCGTGGTTCAGGAAATGGGCGAGGTCTTCTACTCAGGTGATCGCGTTCGCGTTCTCAGCGGGAACGGTTCGACGCGGGTCACCCGCTAGATTCCCGAATCAATGAGCCAAGCCAGCCCGACACCACGACCAATCCGCCTTCTCCGTACCCTGAGGCTGGCACTGCACCTCGCGTGGATTGGACTCGGCGCGGCAATCATCTACCCCTTGGTCGACGTAGAACGACGGTCGAAACTGAAGCAGCGCTGGTCACATCAGATTCTCAAAATCCTGTCTGTACGGCTTGACGCGATGCCGACCGACGCACCGCCTGGTAGCCTGATCGTTGCCAATCACATTTCCTGGCTGGACATTTTTGCAATTCACGCCCTGCGACCGGCTGCGTTCATTTCCAAGGCCGAAATACGCCAATGGCCCTTCGTCGGCTGGCTGGCCGAACGCAACGATACGGTTTTCCTGCGCCGTGGCAGCCATGGCCATGCCCGGGTGATCAATGCCGAAATCGACGCCCTGCTCAACGCAGGCATGGATGTCGCCATCTTCCCGGAAGGAACGACCACCGACGGTACCCACCTGCTCGGCTTTCACGCTGCCCTACTGCAACCAGCGGTCGAAACCGGGCGACCCATACTGCCGCTGGCGCTGTCCTACCACGATCATCAGGGAAACGTCAGCCTGGCACCTTCGTTTGCCGGCGAAACGACCATGAAGCAGTGCTTCATGTCAATTCTGGCCTGCCGCTCATTGATCGTTCGCCTGAACCCGGCCCCCGCCATCGACACCACGGGGAAAACCCGGCGCGACTTATCGCGAGCCGCGCATAACGCCATCGCTACCAGGCTCGGATTTCCTCTTGCGAGCACTCCACCTGAAAAATCGCCCGATCCTCAAGACGGATAGCCGTCAGCGCACCACCCCACAGACAACCGGAATCAATCGCCAGCAAGTTAGGAAACACCTTTAGTCCCAACGCAGACCAGTGGCCGACGATCAGGACCTTATCCGCACTGCGCCGACCCGGCACCTCAAACCAGGGCATGTAACCCTTCGGAGCTTTGTTGACTTCGCCCTTGACGCAAAAGTCCATCACACCCTTCGGCGAACAAAACCGCATGCGCGTCATGGCGTTGATGATCACCCGCAGCCGCGGCCAGCCGACAAGATCATCACTCCACGAAGCTGGCTCGCTTCCCCACATGTTGGCCATCAGCTCGCGCCAATCCGGTTGTGTCAGCGCCGTCTCAACCTCGACCGCCAGAGCCCGCGCCTTGTTCGCCGTCCACTGCGGCAGCAACCCGGCGTGCACCATGCAAAACTCGCCCTCAATGTGACACAAAGGCTGATGCCGCAGCCAGCCGAGAAGTTCCTCTCGATCTGGTGCATTTAGAACATCGTCGAACGTATCGCCCTTGCCACGCTTGCCGAAACCCTCGGCCGCCATCAGCAATGACAGGTCATGATTTCCAAGAACCGTTGTCGCCGCCGTTCCGAGATCGCGCACAAAGCGCAAAGTCTCAAGCGAGCGCGGGCCACGATTGACAAGATCGCCGACCAGCCAGAGACGATCCTGCGCTGGGTCGAAAGCACAGTACTCCAGCAAGCGCTGGAAGGAATCAAAACACCCCTGAATGTCGCCAATCGCGTAGGTCGCCAAACAAACCTCCTAACCCGCTGTAGGAGCCCAGTTCCACTGGGCGATAGCCGCGCAGGAAGCTCCACCGCCCATCGCGCAGAGCATCTGCGCTCCTACAACAACCTCAATCCAGCCACACCGCATCCCAATGCGCATAATCACCTACGCGCTCGACAAGTCCAGCTCGCATAGGATTGGCGACAACATAACGCGCAACCGCAACGATATCCTCTTCGCTACGTAGCGCATGATCATGAAAGCCACGCTGCCAGACCCGAGCGCCCAAGACAATACTCACCCGGGCCTTGAATCGCCGAACAACCTCGCCCAAGCTTGCACCATCCTGCAACTGCACCAGCCAATGCACATGGTCTGGCATCACAACAAAAACCAAAGTTTCAGCAGCCGAAACAACAGCCTGTTCATGCATTGCCCTGACCACCCGCCGTGCAGCGAAAAAATCGGCAAAAACAGGCAACCGACCCTCGCTTACCATCGTGAGCAGATAAATCTGCCCGGCCTGAGAAAACCGCCCACGACGAAGGTGTCGGCTATGCGGCCCATCTTCCAAAGGCATCCCCCGTGGGAGCCCGGTTTTACCGGGCGATAACAGCGATCGAACAGCAACCGCCCATCGCGCAGAAGATCTGCGCTCCTACGATTGGGCACCTTGGCATTGCCAGCGCCAGGCATCACGGCACATGTCGTCAATCCCAAGCTTGGCCGTCCAGCCCAGCAGCTTTTCAGCCAGAACCGGATCGGCGTAACACGCGGCGATATCCCCCGGACGACGATCAACCACCGCGTACGGCACCGGGCGGCCGCTGGCTTTTTCGAAAGCACGAACCATATCGATAACCGAATAACCGCAACCGGTTCCCAGATTCACCGTGAGCAGACCTTTCTCCCGCGCCAAGTAATCGAGCGCCGCGACATGCCCTTCGGCTAGATCCATCACGTGGATGTAGTCACGAACGCCCGTACCATCGGGCGTCGGATAATCGCCGCCAAAGACACTCAGACGTTCGCGCTGCCCACATGCCACCTGCGCCACATAAGGCATCAGGTTATTCGGAATACCACTGGGTGATTCACCGATCAGGCCACTTTCATGCGCGCCAACCGGGTTGAAATAACGCAACCGGGCAATTCGCCATTCCGGATCAGATTTCGACAGATCGGCAAGAATATCCTCGATCATCAGCTTGCTGGCCCCGTAGGGATTAGTAGCCGAACGCGGGAAATCCTCGCGAATCGGCACCGAGGCCGGATCGCCATAGACCGTAGCGGAGGAGCTGAAAATGATCGACTTGACGCCGACTTCGTCCATCACCTCGCACAAGGCAATCGCGCCGCCAACGTTCCAGTCGTAGTAGCGCAAAGGCTTTGCCACCGACTCACCCACTGCCTTGAGACCGGCAAAGTGGATTACGGAATCAACCGAACGCGCGGCAAACACGCGGCGCAGGAAATCCCGATCCCGCACGTCGCCTTCAAAAAAGGCGGGGCGCTTTCCAGCGATTTGTTCAACCCGGTCCAGGACGTCGCGCTGACTGTTGTATAGATTGTCAATCACGGTCACTTCGTGGCCTGCGGCGAAAAGTGCGACACAGGTATGTGAGCCAATGAAACCGGCACCGCCGGTTACCAGAATATGCATCTTTTCACCTCCAAAATTACTGCAATTGCGGAGAATCCTCCGGCACGAAACGTTGCAACTGCAACAGTGCGCGTCTCAAGAGTCGCGCCGATCACTCCACCCAGTTAGCGAACTGCAACGCATCTACGCGGTTAAACTCGCGCAAATTGTTCGACACGAGTGTCAATCCTTCACTGCGAGCATGCGCCGCAATGTGCAAATCGTTCACCCCAATAATCTGCCCCTTCTGCTCCAATGCACGGCGAATGCTACCGTAATGCTGTGCCGCCTTGGGGCCATAGGGCAATACGACCAGGCGAGAACAAAAGTCCTCCACCACCGAGAGCGAACGCGCCGGTGCATTACTCTTTTCGGCACCGTGCAACAACTCCGCAAGCGTAATGGACGAAATGGCCATGTGGCCTGCGTGCTCATTGAACAACTGCAGCGCGGAACGAGGTTTGTTCTTGATCACGTAGATCGCGATATTGGTGTCCAGCAAATAACGCAGCATCACAATGCTTCGCGCTCGGGCTGTTCCTGACTAGCTCGATTAGCCATGAAATCATCGGCCACTTGCGTCTCGTCCAGAAAAAAACTGTCCCACGTCTGGCCTAGCGGGGCGATGATGCGCTCACAACCGCGAGCCCGGACATCAACACGCTTGACATCGTCCGGCAAGCGCAGCTCGGCAGGAAGCCTGATCGCCTGGCTCCGGTTGTTGGTAAAAACGGTGGTAGTGGCCATGACTTCTTACCTCCGAAACCCAATGGATAGCGCATCAATATATCCCACCAATAGGGTATCGTCCAGTCTCTCTTATTTTTCATGCCGCCGCCCCTGACAACACGAACAATTTCGCTCGCCCAGCTTCCTGTAGGAGCCCAGTTCCACTGGGCGATCACAGCGTTTGAGAACATCAACCGCCCATCGCCCAGTAAAAATGGGCTCCTACAAGGACTCGACATCAGACCGGCACGCTGCTTGCGGAACGCTGCACCCGCGCCCGTCGCCACGCGTTCGAAACGAAGACCGACAACAAACCAACTAGCAGGCCTCCCATCAAGCCAAGCGCCAACAACAGGCCTTTCTTGGGCGATACTGGTTTCTGTGCAACATAAACCGCTTCCAAGACACGAGCGGGCTGAGTGGACGGCGGCATAAGTGAAATTTCAAGCGCGAAAACAGACTGACGCAAAGCAAACACATCCGACTCTTTTTGCAGCTTTATCGACGTTAATAGAGATACCTGACTGAATCGCTCATCTTTCACCCCGGTCGCACTCAATATTTTTGTAAGATCCAATAAATCATTTTCCGCTTTGAGCAGCTTTTCTTTGGCAGTTGCCAAATCAAAACGAATTTTTTGAAGCACTTGGGATGACAATTCATCCTGCCGTTTTATCAATTTCTGAGTTGCTGTATCGGCTATCTTCTTCGCAAAATCGGGAGATTTCGCTTTCACCTTCACTTCAACCATCGAAGGTGCGGTTTTTGGGACTTGCGCCGACAGGATTTGGGTACCATTTCCGTTTTCCACTTGCTCCGCCCACTTTTCATCGCCGACGTCGTTGGCGACTTCAAGATGAAACGAGGGGGACTTGAATCGTTCAACTATCGTAGCAGCATCTTCGATGACCGCCCCCGCGACCTTGCCAGCTTGTAAGAGAGCGCTGGCTTCATAAGTTGGTTGAACCGTTAAAACCACCATTACCGCCGCAAGAACGCCAACTACTGCACCAGCGAGCACGTATCGCCACCCACCGATCAAGGTCTGCCAAAGATCAAACAAACTAATCTCATCTTCTTCAAAAACTTCATTTACCGCCATCTGCTACCCTCTCTAAAAAAATTAGCGCACAGCAGCGCTATTGACATGAGTTTCCGCCAAAGACTGCCACAACAAGTCACTATCCCCGTGCTTTGTAGGAACGTATTCCTGAACAAGGGAAATCAACATTTCCAGGACATTCTGATGATCAAACGCCTGGCAGGCGTCATCGATCTGGCTCAATCGATCCGCAAGCAAAGGCCAAGGCAATTCGTGTTCGTAGGCACGCATGATCAGAGGATGCACGGTCCCTTCAACATTCTCACCAATAAGCAATTCCTCGTAGAGTTTCTCACCTGGCCGAAGTCCGACGATTTCGAGTGCGATATCGCCCTCCGGATTTTCGTCATCCCGCACCGTCAGCCCACTCAAGTGAATCATGCGTCGGGCCAAGTCGATGATCCTGACCGGTTGGCCCATATCCAAAACATAAACCTCCCCGCCCTTACCCATCGAGCCCGCCTGAATCACCAGTTGCGCGGCTTCGGGAATGGTCATGAAAAAACGAGTGATATGGGGATGCGTCAAGGTAATCGGCCCACCTGTGGCAATCTGAGCGCGAAAGAGCGGCACCACTGAACCGGACGAACCCAGCACATTGCCGAAGCGAACCATGCAGAAACGCGTGATACCACCCTTCCGCGCCAAGCCCTGCAAAACCAGTTCGGCCAGACGTTTGCTAGCCCCCATGACATTGGTTGGCCGGACGGCCTTGTCGGTAGAAATAAGAACGAAGTTCTCCACCCCCGCCGCCAGTGCCGCCTCCGCCATTCGCCGGGTACCGACAGCGTTGTTGCGCACACCTTCAATCGGGTTGTGCTCAACCAAAGGTACATGCTTGTAAGCCGCCGCGTGATACACGGTTTGTACGCCAAAATTCTTCAAAATGCGCTCGTTCCGCTTCTGGTAAATCACCGACCCAAGCAGCGCGACGATTTCCACCTGCAAGTTCAAGCGCGAACACAAGGCCAACAACTCTTGCTCGATTGAGTACAAAGCAAACTCGGTAAGTTCCATTAACACCAGGCGAGATGGCTTCAAGCGAACAATCTGGCGGCAAATCTCGGAGCCTATAGACCCACCGGCACCGGAAACCAGCACAACTTTTCCAGTTACGCATTTCGTCAGCAGCGTTGAATCGGGAGCGACCGAATCCCGGCCCAGCAAATCTTCAATCTCAACCTCCCGTATCGCATCTGCCTTGAGATTACCGCTGACCAATTCAGACATGCTCGGAACAAGCCTGACTTTGCAATTCAGTTCTTCCAGACGATTAATGATTTCGGCCCGACGGGCACGACCCGCTGACGGAATGGCCAGCAGGACTTCACTAATTTCATTCGCGACCAAGAATTCCGGCAAATTGTCCGGAGAATGAACCCGAAGCCCGGCCAGCTCGGTTCGCTGAATAGCCGATTTGTCATCAAAAAAAGCGACCGGGAGATACTCTCGCCCCGCCCTCAAGGCATAAAGCAACTGCGTGCCGGAGCGCCCGGCACCGTAAATTGCCACACGCTTGCGATTGTCTTGATTGCGTTCAGTACGGAGAAAATAGCTGCGCGCCAGAAAGCGAGTCATCCCCACATAGACAATTGCCAGAAGCCAGTAGATGCCCAGCACTCCGCGCGAAAACATTGGGGTATGCGTCAACGCGATCAACGCTGCAAGCAGCAAAACCGAAAGCGTTACTCCGCCAGCCACAACGAACACGACTCGATCTTCCATAAACCGGATCACCGCCCGATACAAGCCAAGCCGGATGAAGATCGGTATCGCCAACATAGGTGCCACTAGCATTTGCCAGCCATAGCCAGAAATGGAAGGGGTCAGGGTTTCAAAACGCAACGACAGCGCCGACCAGAAGGCGAAGATCAGCAACACATAATCGGCAGTAACAGCAATCAGCTGTTTCTGCCTGCGCGGAAGTTTCAATAAGGGTTTAAGCATGGAACGCTATCTTTAGAAAATGATTACCGTCGTGTGTCCGAAAACAAAACCTGAGCAAAAAGCCCCTCCCCTGGAAGCGTTAATGTAGGAGCGCAGATCCTCCGGGCGATCAAGCGGTCGAGCCCCTCTTGACGCCTGATTCCCAACCACGCCCCCAAAAAATCAATGCGCCACCCCATCACGCCGAATCACTTTAAACAACGTCAACCACAAAATCCGCACATCAAACCACAAACTCCGCCGCTGCATATACTCAACATCCAACTCAACCTTCTCCGGAATCGGCAACTCATCCCGCCCATTAACCTGCGCCCACCCCGTCAGCCCCGGCACCAACTCATGCACTCCGCGCTCTGTACGCCGCGCAATCAAGTCATCCTGATTAAACAACGCTGGTCGCGGCCCAACAAAACTCATATCTCCGACCAAAATACTCCACAGCTGCGGCAACTCATCCAGACTACTCTTGCGCAAAAAACTGCCAATCGGCGTGAGAAACGCCTCGGGGTTAGCCAAAAGATGCGTAGCCACCGCCGGCGTACCAACCCGCATACTGCGGAACTTGGGCATTCTGAAAATCTTGTTGTAACGCCCCACGCGGTCTGACCAGTACAACGCAGGACCAGCAGAAGTCAGCCGCACCAGCAAAGTAACGAGCAACACCGGCACGACCAACACCACGGCGGCTGCAAAAGTCAACAAAAGATCAAACAGCCGCTTCACGAACCCACCCCTTCCGCCGCCTTCTTCAACCCCTCGTCCAGAGTAAACGGCGGACTCCACCCAAGCAAACGCCGGGTCTTTCCAATATCGACCTGCAAAGACCCGCACAGGCGTTGAGCCACATCTCGCTTACCCACCATTGCCGCCGCCAGTTTCAGCACACCAGCCGGCACAGGAATCAAATGCGCAGGGCAACCCATAGCCTGCCCCATGCGACGCAGCAATTCCGTGGTGGAAACATCTTCGCCATCTGATACTAGAAAGGTTTGATTGGCCGCATCGGGATGAGTAAGGCAGGTCATGATTAAATCCGTCAGATTTCCTAAACTCACCAGGCTGCGCTGGTTGTGTATAGCCCCCAACGGAAGAGGAACGCCGCGCTTTAACCAATGCATCATGGCGGCAAAATTTGCCTTAACCCCTGGACCATATACCAAAGGCGGACGGATGATAACTACAGCCATGCCGGTCTGAGCAGCTAACTCCCGCAAACCCTGCTCAGCCTCCATTTTTGAGACGCCGTAGTCATCTTTCGGGCTGGGCACACCGTCGGCGGAAAATAGCTGGCCGGACTGGGTACTGTCGCCATTGACCTTGATGGAGCTTACAAACACAAATCGCCGTACCCCAGCAGCAGCGGCTTGGCGAGCCAGGTTGATCGTACCCAGTACATTCACTCGACGGAACTCCGCCAGCGGATCAACTGCGGTGTCATGCATTACGTGCACGCGAGCAGCGAGGTGCACCACAGCGTCACAGCCCAGCAGCGCATCCCGCCAAACAGCACTGCCGTCAATACTACCAACGACGACGTTCTTAACACCTTTTGGCAGATCGCAGGGGGTGCGAGCAACGCCTTGCACCGCCAATCCGCGCGAGATAACTTCAGCACCCAGAGCACGACCGACAAAACCGCTGGCACCGGTCACTAACACTTGAAGTTGGCTCATCGACGACTGCACCTCGTCACACTTAATACCAAACACGACAAGCCGAAGATAAATTTATCTCTCACGCGTCTTCGGCATTGCCCTGCGTGCAGAGCCAGATAGAGCAGGCCGAACCGGCTACCGCCTACCCACCGCAAAACAAACGGGGCATCGTTTAAACCCACCAATCGCGCGATCAACGCCGATTGCGCCAACCCCCAACCGCTCAAAACTTTATCGGCGCGATGCACAAAAGCGCGCCAACCAGCATTGACGCCAACCTGGTTATTTTCGTGTTGCCGATAAAGCATGCCTGGAACATCATCAATGACCCAACGATATCCATTGGCGCGCGCGAATGCGTAAACAAACCAGTCATGCAGTCCGACCTGCTGGAATTCAGCCCAACGAGATTTCAACAAATCTTGCACCGCACAGGCTAGCTCCTTGCGCATGACATAAGTGCAGCCCGGACCAGCCGCTTCAAACAAGAAATCCCAACTAACCTGTTTCTGTGATTTTTCAATCAAGACGTTGCTACCGTCCGGCCAGAATGCTAGAACGTTACTCGAATAAGCATCTGAACCGGTTTTCAAAAGCGTTTGATGCGCACGGGACAGCTTGTTCGGCAACCAGATATCATCTTGGTCAGACAAGCACACATAATCGAATTTCCAGAAGTCCACTTCACGTAGAACTCTAAAAAAATTCCGCGCAGCACCTCCAAAACTTTCTCCATACGGAAGTAAAACAATACACGGATCATCTTTGGCTAAATTCTGACAAAAAGTCAAGGTATCATCAATCGAGCGATCAACACTAATGAAGACAGTTAGCAAAACATGTTGCTGATTTAGGATTGAATTAAGTTGCTCTTCAATCCATTGCATTCCATTATAAGCGGCGAGTAATACTGCAACATGCGGCACGCCTTTATCACAACAAGTCAAGTTTCACCTCGAAGTCAATTTTTATGTTTCGCTGCAAAACTAACCAGAACACTCTTCAGATTTTATTTTTATCAGCCGGAGGAAAAGTTCAATATACCGTTTCGCCATAAATTCATCAGTAAATCTTTCGGTATATTTTTTATATATATTAAACGCCAGCGTGGTCTTATTTTTCAAACACGAATCCAGCGCTTTTATCAAATCTAATTCATTCTGTAGCTCAAAAAATGAAACCTCTTTATCGGTAAATATTTCTTTAAAGACTTCAATATCTGAGCACACTACAGGAAGTTTATTGCCTGCAGCTTCAAGCAGAGCCAGTGGTAACCCTTCGGATCTGGACGGCATGACATAAATATCAAATTGAGCCAAAAACGATTGCGCGTTGGCCCGATAGCCTAAAAATTTACACCGATCCGAAACGCCCAACTCGATTGCTAGGTTTTTCAGTTCAGTGCGGGCGGGCCCATCACCTACAACTACCAACGCATACTCTTTGCGTGCAGGCAGGATTCGGATAATCTGATCCAAGCCTTTTCTCCGGGTAAGCACTGCACAGGCTCCCAACACATGAAACTCCGAGCGCAGCTTGTTGAGAAGACATTCATCCTCTTCTTCAATATATGCAGAAGTTGTAAGCGCTCGCCCGTTATAAATAACGTTTGTCTTCCGCCTCTTCAGAAAATTAAAGTAATATTTTTGCGCTGAATTATTGAGTACAATCAACTCATCTTGCGCAGACCAAAAAACACGCCACAAGCGCGAAAATACATAAGCTCTGAATCCTCCATAATTAAAACACAAATCTTCCTCAACGATATTATGAATAGTAGAGACAAATCCTGTTTTTTTGCACGAGTCCAATAAACGCCTATACCAGACATACGCATCAGGGCGCAGCATGTGAGAATGAATAATATCGAACCCGTCAAAATCGATATTTTTAAAGAAACTTATTCTTTCAGTTTTACATGAAAAATCCACCTCGACAACATCATCAAAATAATAAACACACACATTAATGCCGGACAAAACCATTTTAGCCGTTAAATCCTTTGCAACTTGGATGGGAGCTTTATTTGCGAGGGACGGCAATATAACAGCGACATTCATCATATGAAAAGATCAGATAAAAAAATTAGACAAAAGAAAAGATCACATCAATCCAGTAAAACACAAAAAATAAAAACAAATCTAACAAGTATGAACATAAAAACAAATAATATGTTACGCCGCATGCTTAAAGTGACGTTTATTCAAAACCTACAAATTCAACTCAAGTTTCTTGGCCTTGCCTACTCGGGACTTAGCCGACCGCAGATCAAAAGCGAAAACAATTCTGAGTAGATAGAACACTAACAGCGCATAGATAAATGCGACAAAAATACTCAACCAAGGTGCCAGAAGATAGATAATCCAAGCCAACCACAGCATATCACTCACCGATTTTTCTCTGCCTATTTTTTTGGTCAAAAACATGGACAACAATGCCAAAAATAACGTATATATAATATAGAATGGAATTAGTAGAGGTGCTATAAAAAACCACCCCATATAACCAATATTTGTTTGCCATTCGCCAAGTTGAAATTCACCGAAAAAATTGGCATAT
>JBBRDR010000082.1:0-13252 GCA_038203745.1 Burkholderiales bacterium
ACCTTGCCAGCGATCATCGGCGACTGAGTGTTGACGCTGCCAAAGCGCGGGGATCAACCTGCTCATGGTTAGCGACCTGTTGCACCGCCAGAACGTCAACACCCATCAACCGCCATGGAAAACAAGCCTTTATAGCCATCACCGACAATCAGATTTCGATAGGTGTCGAAGAATATCCACACCTTGAACCAAGGCTAGATCTGTGACGTTGAATTTAGCCCTGGCCATTTTTTGGCAACAGAAGATAGTGTCCGATGCTGCCTCGTCAATCTACTTCAGCAAGCCTAGTAATTTCTCCGCCGCCAGTTCGGACGAAGCCGGATTCTGGCCGGTAATCAGCAGACCATCGACAAGCACATAGGGATGCCAATCCGGGCCCTTGGAATACTCGCCACCGTTGGCCTTGAGCATGTCTTCCACGAGGAAGGGCACGATCTGGGTAAGCTGTACCGCTTCTTCCTCGGTATTGGTAAAGCCGGTGACGCGCTTGCCCTTGACCAGCGGCGTTCCGTCAACATTGCGGGCATGGCGCAGTACGCCGGGCGCATGGCATACGGCGGCGACAGGCTTGCCGGCGGCGATCATGGCCTCGATCAACGCGATGGACTGTTTGTCTTCCGCGAGATCCCAAAGCGGGCCGTGGCCACCGGGATAGAACACGGCGTCGAATTCGGCCACATTCAACGTAGCGAGTTTGGCCGTGCTAGCCAGCAATGCCATGCCTTCTACATCGGATTTGAAGCGTGTCGTGGCGGCGGTTTGCGCCGAAGGGTCATCGCTCTTCGGGTCCAGCGGGGGCTGGCCACCCAGCGGTGAGGCCAGGGTAATTTTTGCGCCGGCTTCCTTGAAAAGGTAATACGGTGCGGCAAATTCTTCGAGCCAAAAACCGGTCTTCAAGCCGGTGTTGCCGAGCTTGTCGTGCGAGGTCAGTACCATCAGGATGTTCATTTTGTTTCTCCAATAATTATGCTTTTCATTGCATAGTTCCATGCGTTTAAGTTTTGAGAGGACGTGATAGCGGCCTAATTTTTGTTCAGCTGAATAACGAGCTTGCCGAAATTCTTACCCTTGAGCAAGCCGATAAAGGCTTCAGGCGCCGCTTCCAGACCTGTAACAAGGTCTTCTCGGAACTTGAACTTGCCCTCAGCGAGCCAGTCGCTCATGGCCTTGAAGAACTCCGGATAACGATGGCCATAGTCATCAAAGATGATAAAGCCCTGCATCTTGATACGGCGAGACAGGATTTGCCTCATCAGATAGGAGAGCCGGTCTTTTCCGTCCGGCAGTTCCACCGCGTTGTACTGGGAGATCAGGCCGCACAGAGGAATCCGAGCACCGGTGTTAAGCAGAGGCAGCACGGCGTCGAAGACTGCACCGCCGACGCTCTCGAAATACACATCAATACCCTTCGGGCAGGCGGCCGTGAGCTGGGCGGAGAGGTCGAGAGCACGGTGGTCGATGCAAGCATCAAAACCGAGCTCCTCGACCACGTAGCGGCATTTCTCCGCGCCACCCGCGATGCCCACCACGCGACATCCCTGGAGTTTGGCGATCTGGCCAACCACGGAACCGACCGCACCGCTGGCCGCCGCCACGACAACCGTTTCGCCGGATTTAGGCTGGCCGATATCCAACAAACCCATGTAGGCGGTAAAGCCAGGCATCCCGAGTACGCCCAGGGCCAGCGAGGGCTGCGCCATGTTGCCCAGCTTGCTCAAACCAGCACCATCCGACACCGCATAGTCCTGCCAGCCGGTGTAGGCTAGCACCAGTTCGCCCTCGGCAAAGTCAACGTGCCGTGAGGTCTCGACGCGACAAACCGTAGCCCCGACCATCACGTCATCAATGGCGACTGGTGAGGCGTACGACTTGGCGTCGCTCATGCGTCCTCGCATGTAGGGATCAAGGGACAGATAGAGCGCGCGCAACAAGACCTGCCCTTCTGCGGGAACGGGTATTGACGAGGATTCCAGACGGAAATTGGCGGCGGTTGGTTCGCCGACGGGGCGCGAAGCCAGTACGATGCGACGGTTTTCTTGAGTGTTCATGGGTTTCTCCTTGCGAACAAATGAATAAATAGAGTCTGATGAATGGCTTACAGGGCGGCTTCGAGAACGCGCTGACTTACATCCAGCGTCACGTCCTTATGTTCGCCAATAGCAACCATGCCGTGCGCCTTAAGCTGGGCGATGATCGCCGGAATGGCGTCGGCGCCGATTTCATACGCACTCAGTCGGGTTGGCAATTCCAGGCTCTCGAAGAAGGCGCGGGTTTTCGCAATGGCGGCATCGATTCGCTCGTCTTCACTGCCGACATTGATCTGCCACACCCGATCGGCATACTGAAGAAGCTTGCCGCGCTTGCTCTCGCGACGCACTTGCAGCATCGCCGGAAGCACCACAGCCAGGGTTCGAGCGTGGTCAATATCGTATTTGGCCGTCAGCTCGTGGCCAATCATGTGGCTTGCCCAATCCTGCGGCACGCCGGCTCCAATCAGGCCATTGAGCGCCAGCGTGGCAACCCACATCAAGTTGGCACGGGCGTTGTAGTCGGTGCTGTTGATCGCTTCAGGGCCATGCTCGATCAAGGTCATCAGCAGCCCCTCGGCGAAGCGATCCTGCACGTGGGCCTGCGCCGGATAGGTCAGGTATTGCTCCATCACATGCACAAAGGCATCGACAACGCCGTTGGCGAGTTGGCGTTTTGGTAGCGTGTAGGTCTTGGTCGGATCCAGTACCGAGAACACAGGGAATAACGCACGGTTCATGAAGGGCAACTTGGCGCCCTGTGCCTTGATCGTGACCACACCGCCGTTGTTCATCTCAGACCCGGTGGCCGGCAGCGTCAGCACACTACCGAAGGGCATCGCCCGACCAATGGTCGAACCAAACTTAAAGAGGATCTCGGTAGGATCGCCGTCGAACAATGCTGCAGCAGCCACGAACTTGGTACCGTCAATGACTGAACCGCCGCCCACCGCGAGCAGGAAATCGATCTGCTTCAACTTGACCTGCTCAACCGCACGCATCAATGTCTCAAAGCTCGGATTCGGCTCAATGCCGCCGAACTCGACGACCTCACGCGCTCCCAGCGCGGCATGGACTTCGGCCAGCGTCCCGGTCTTGCGCGCACTCTCACCCCCGAAGAGAATCAGTACGCGCGCCGTAGCGGGCACCAATGTACTCAGCTCGGCGATGCGCCCTTCACCAAAAACGATGTGGGTCGGATTGTAATAATCGAAGTTATTCATCTTTAAATCTTTCTTAAAATAGACCGGTCGTCTAATTACGTCTCAAAAAAATGCGCGGTCAAAAAACCCCGCGCCTTACATATGGGTTCCGTCAGGCCAGAATCAACAATTGTCGTGTTGTTTGTAGTGCCTCATCGAGCGCGCTACCGTCGCGGCGGAGTTTGGAAATCAGTGACGCGCCCAACCACGCTCCGTATAGCCATTGAGCACAGGCAACAGGGGGCTGCGTATTGCGAATCGAACCGTCCGCCTGGCCTGCCGCAATGCAATCTGCAAGACGTTGCATGATCCGCTCAGTTCCCTGAAGCATGGTGCTGCGCATCGCCTCTGACAAATCCGATATCTCAGCCCCGAGCTTGACGATCAAGCACTTACGCACAGAGTCATCGCCTGTCTGTGTGTCAATCCAGCTCTGAAAATAAGATACCAAACGTTGAGCGGCAGTCAAATCGGCACGGCCAAGCAGCGCATCGAGGTTAAATAGATAGGTCTCGAAATAGCTATCAAGCAAAGCAATACCAAACAACTCCTTCGACGCGAAATAGTGATAGAAGGAACCCTTGGGTACGCTCGCACTCGCCAGAATTTCCGAAAGTCCGACGCCTACAAAGCCTTTTCCGGCAACCAACTGTTGGCCACAGGCAAGGATGTGTTGGCGGGTATCGATACGTTCAGAACTCATGTGACGAATCTTACAACACAAATAGACCGGTCGTCTAGTGCCAATTCTTTGTTCGATGATAGCGTTCGGAATCTGGATCATTCAATCACCACTGCAATTGGCCTGACTTTCAATCCTGTTGCAAAGCAAGGACGCTATTGGCCGGGCTCAGTCTGCCTCCAGAATAAATCCCTACTGTCGGAACGCTAGGTTGCTAAATATGCAGCCCCTCAACGTTCCTCATTTTTAGCATCATGACTATCTGCAAATGCTGCATTTAGGTTGGTGAAGCGCAAAACCTCAAAGGCTACTGAGATTCGTTTTAGGAGATTATTCGATGTTTTTTGATCCGCGAAGCTCACAAACCCTATAATCAGAAAATTAAAACAAGGAAATCTCGAAATGATCAACGTACTTGCATTCCTGCACATAAAGGAAGGTCAGCTGCCCGAGTTTTTAGCGATTTTCAAAGCCAATATTCCGCATGTTCTGCGCGAGAAAGGGTGCATAGCGTATGTGCCGACGATCGATGTGCCCACTGATTTACCGCCCCAGGACTTAAACAAAAACATGGTCACAATCATCGAAAAGTGGGAGAGCCTGGATGATTTATTGGCGCATCTAAAGGCACCGCACATGCTAGCTTACGGTGAAAAAGTCAAAAATATTGTTGAAAAAAAATCGCTCAAAATTTTAACCGAAGCATAATCCGACAATTACGTTTGCTAAAATGCCGTAATTTTTCCGGGGTAATCTTTTTGAAACTCCCGGACGAAGAAACAGCCAATAAGAATCATTAAAGCCCGTGGCTTACTCCTTTCCCAAAGAATTCGTCTTTCAGTGAGCGCAATCAAGCTTCAGGGGGCGATCCTTTTCCTCGCTGCACTTTTCCTCTTCGCCAGCGCGGATGCGACTTTCAAATACCTGTCCTCATTTTTTGCAGTACCGCTGCTCGTCTGGGCGCGCTTTTTTGTGCATCTTGTCATCATGCTAGTTACCGTCGCTCCAAGCCAGGGTCGCGAAATTTTCGTTACCCGGAGGCCCTGGTTAATGACTGTGCGCGCACTGACTCTGGTTAGTGCAGGTCTGCTCCTGCAACTCGCTTTTCGCGACATGCCACTGGCTGAAACGACGGCCATATTTTTCGTTGCGCCCATGCTTGTGGCTCTTCTCGCCGGCCCGCTGCTCGGCGAGAAATTACACCTCAGAACCTGGCTGGCAACCGTAGGGGGGTTTGCGGGAGTTTTGCTGATAGTCAGGCCGGGAGGCGCAATGATTGGTGCAGGTGTAGCCTATACCCTGGCGGCCGCCCTTTGCTACGCTTTCTATCAACTGCTGACGCGCAAGCTTTCGGATACGGAACCGGTGATGCGGCAGCTTTTCTATACCGCGTTGATCGGCACTATTGCCATGTCGTCCATCTTGCCAGCGTACTGGACCGGCGACGTGCCAACATTAAAACAAGCCCTGCTCATTGTTTCTCTCGGATTCTCCGGCGGTATCGGACACTTCCTGTTCATCCGTGCTTTTCGCGATACGCCCGCATCCTCACTATCGCCATTTCTTTATTTCCAGCTCGTCTGGGTTACCCTGCTGGGTTGGATTATCTTTAATCAGTATCCGGATTTTCTTTCCACAATTGGCATGCTGATCATCGGTGCCTCTGGTTTGTGCTTGGCACTGAAATGGCCGCGCTTCCGGAATCGATCCTCCACCTAACCCTGCACAGCACTCATGGCCGCCTGCCCGGTATCTGAGTCATTCAGGGCACCGGGGAGACGATATTGCAGTTCCCTGAATGACTCAGATCGGCCTTCAAGAGACGTTCGACTCCTTGGCAGATCGGTGGCAGATAGCCAAGTGCAGCAGACGCTCGGGCAGTACGACCACTAAGTGCTCCTCGGCCTTATGTGGAGCGCTACATAAGGCCGAGGGTTTTTAGCCTGGTGGTCGCGGCGAACCGAGTTTGGCAAAAAGCGTGGCGTCACCACCGCGACCGGTAGGCTAAAAATCCTGTTGTACTAAACCAGCGCGCGAAGCGGTGGTGCTATGGGGATTGAATCGGCGCGCAGTGGTCGCTGGATCGAAATGGGTCCGGCCGTTCGTTGCAGGGATGTCGCCGTCTCGACGCAGGGAGTGAAAGAGGGTGATAGGCGGTCGACGTGGTGCGCGCAGGTGACCCGACGGAGGATGGCCAGGCTTGATGGTCGAGGACTGAGTGCGCCTTGACGCAAGAGGACCCGCCGTTTCGCAATAGCGCACGGGAATCGTTCGTCAGGGTAGGTGAGGTGGTATCCATCAGCAATGCTGGGGCGGGCCGCGCGGTAAGGCGCCGGGCAGGAAGGTTTCGATGCAGAGCATATGGCCCTGCCCGCACTTCGGGCAATCAAGCAGCGACTTGCCGGTGAGCAGCAGATAGCGGTCACGGTAGTCGAGAGGCGTATCGGGACGCGCCACCACGGGTACGGGAGCCGCGATCAACGCCCGATAAAGGGCCAGCTTCGCCGCACGATGGCGGTTGGCCAGAAAGCCGTAATGGCGAATCCGTTGTAGCCCGTTCGGAAGCACATGCAGCAGGAAGCGGCGGACGAATTCCTGCGCCGCCAGATGCATGATCTTTGAGCGCGATTCGTGGCGGTAATCCTTCCAGCGAAACACCACGTCGCCATCGGCAAAGTCGATCAGGCGATTGTTGGAAATCGCCACCCGATGGGTATAACGACCCAGATAATCGAGGACCTGCTGGGGGCCGCCCAGGGGCGCCTTGGCGTAGACCACCCACTCGGTCTGTCGTGCCGGCGCCAGATGGCGAGCAAAGGCAGCGGGCGCTGCCAGTGCCTCAAGGCGATTGAAGAAGTGAAGCTCGCCGGCGTCGAAAGCCTGCTGGAGTTGCTCCAGGAACAGGCGGCGAAAGAGTCGCGAGAGGACCCGCACGGGCAGAAAGAACCCTGGCCGGCACGAAATCCAGTGTTCGCCGTCGGCGCTCAGGCCACCGCCAGGAACCACGCAATGCACATGCGGGTGATGCTGCAGGTTCTGCCCCCAGGTATGCAGCAGGGCGATGAAGCCGATTTCCGCGCCCAAGTGTTTGGGATCGGCGGCAATCGTGCGCAAGGTCTCGGCGGTGGCGCGAAACAGAAGGTCATAGACCACCGCCTTGTTCTGATAGGCGATCACGGCAATCGCCTCGGGCACCGTGAACACCACGTGAAAATACTCGGCGGAAATAAGATCGGCCTGACGATCGGCCAGCCATTGCGCCCGCACCAGCGACTGACACTTGGGACAGTGCCGATTTCGGCAGCTGTTGAAGGCGATGCGCTGGTGGCCACAGGCGTCACACTGCTCGACATGGCCGCCCAGCGCCGCCGTGCGGCAACGCTCGATCGCGCTCATGACGCGGTGCTGTTCCCGGTTGAGAATATCCGCGTGGTCCTGACGATAGGCCGGGGCGATCTGGCGAAAGATATCCGCCACTTCGAGCCCCGAGGGACGCACGGCCTGTCTCAGAAGGGTGCAGGAGGTTTCGGCGGTGTGCTTGGCGGCTCAATCTTCGGCAACAGGTCGAACGGACTGGTCGTCGCGCATACCGTGATGGCGGCGACTTTCAGGTAGCGCGACGTCGTCGCCAGACTGCGATGGCCCAGCAGGAGCTGAATGGTGCGCAGATCGGTGCCCGATTCCAGCAGATGTGTGGCGAAGGCGTGCCTCAGCGAGTGAGGCGTGATCGGCTTGGCGATGACGGAGGCGCGAAGCGCTTTCTGGCACGCCTGACCGACGGCATCCCGAGTAATGGGTTGCCCGGGAATCTCGCCCGGAAACAGCCATAGCGTCGGATGCACTGTCCTCCAGTAAGTCCGCAGCGACTTGAGCAGTCGCGGCGAGAGCATCACGTAACGGTCTTTCTGACCCTTGCCCTGATCAACCCGGAGCATCATCCGCTGGCTGTCGATGTCGGTGACCTTCAGATGGGTCGCTTCGGAGACGCGCAAGCCCGCCGCATAGGCGATCGTCATAAGCGTTCGGTGCTTGAGACTGTCGATCGATTCGAGGAAGTGATGTACCTCCTCCTGGCTCAGGATCACGGGCAATTTGAAGGGCCGCTTGGGCATCAGAATATCATCGACCGCCCAAGTGCGTTTGAGCGTCACCTTGTACAGGAAGCGCAACGCACCGGTCGCCAGGCCGATGCTGCTCGGCGCGAGATTTCGCGTCTTCAGCAGATAAAGCTGGTAGGTCCGAATTTCTTCCGGCCCAAGATCCTCTGGCGATCGATGAAAGTAGGTGGCGTACGCGATAATCTGTCGCACGTACGCTAACTGGGTATTCTCGGCGAAGTTTCAAATGCCCATGTCTTCGAGCATCCGTTGGCGTAACGGGATCATGGCAAAGCTCCTTATCAGAGTTGAGGGACGTGCTGCGAGCAGCAATTCCATCGTTCTCCAATCGGAGCATCATGTGAACCGGATCGGCACCCTCGGCGGCTAACCGGCCACTACCGCGTCAGCGGTTTAGTACAATTTTTGCTATTGTACAACTGCTGGGATGAGCAAGATCGCACATGGATTTACTGTTGATCCGTTCGAGGGCATGTAAAACCGTGCTGAGAAGGTCCCTGAATGTCACGTCGGTGACGTTCCAACATACTTTATGGCAGGAGGATTATGTTGAGCTTCGCTCCGTCATCTTCCCCGCCAGATGGGGCTTAACGAGATGCGTAGAGAATTGAGTCCACATAATCGTGTGGTCTACATAATCGGCCATTGCAGTCGTTTGCACCGCCATCGGCAAGTGAATCGAAAGGCGCAAGCGCCAAACAGCTGGTAGTCTGCTAGTGCGCAGGCAGGAGCCGCGTGCGGTAGCACACCGACCGGTGCACCGCACGCTTGCTATCCTGAGGCTGGGACGCACATTGCGCTCACCATTTGCCTGCTTTCTCGATTACAGAGGACTACAAACACGATGAACGATCGATGCAATGAATAACGCACAGTGGTTTTTGCTCATCGGTGCCCTGTTGCTGGTCATGGGCCTGAGCTTTACCATGCTCAAGCGCCTGCCATTTACCTCGGCCATTGTCTATCTTGCAGTCGGACTCCTGGTGGGACCGACGGTTCTGGATTTGTTTCACTTCAATCCGCTCAAGGAATCGGCAGTGCTGGAAGGGCTTACCGAAGTCGCGGTGCTTGTTTCCCTGTTTTCCGCGGGTGTCAAAATGCCCGTGCCGTTCAGCTTCGGCCGCTGGCGCACCTCGGTATTGCTGGCAACCGTATCGATGACGCTGACTGTCGCCATGGTCGCTGCGTTCGCCCACTATCTGCTTGACCTGCCCCTCGGTGCAGGGGTGCTGCTGGGTGCCATCGTCGCCCCGACCGACCCGGTATTGGCGACCGACGTCCAGATTCGCGATCCCGGCGACCGCGACCAACTGCGCTTCACATTGACCTGCGAAGCAGGCATGAATGACGGCACTGCATTTCCATTCGTGATGCTGGGCTTGGGCTTGTTGGGCCTGCATGAAATTGGCGACTTTGGCCTGCACTGGGTTGTCTTCGATGTACTTTGGGCGACATTCGGCGGGATCGCGATCGGCGTTGCCTCGGGAGTTGTTCTGGCCCGGATCGGATGGGCACTGCGCGGAAAACAACAGACACATGAACTATTGGATGATTTTCTCGGGCTGGGCTTGATCGGCGTCGTGTATGGCTTGAGCGTTCTGGCGGATGCGTGGGGATTTCTGGCGGTATTTTTTGCCGCCGTTGCGCTGCGGCAGACCGAGTTGAAGCTCGCCAACGCGCCCACCACCTTTCCCGACTTGCGATCGTTGCGTGAGGTCCGGCAGGCGGATTCGACAAACCCGGATCCGGTGACAGCTCCGACGGTTAGTCATGGCTCCCTGGTTTTCAAGGAGCACCTGGAGCGGCTGTCGGAACTGACCCTGGTGTTGCTGGTGGGCGGGACTTTGTTTCTCGACTCGTGGACCTGGCGAGCCGTGGGCTTAGCGCTGTTTCTATTCATGGTGGCGCGGCCGCTGAGCGTCTTCGTCAGCCTGTTGGGTACCCGCACGGCGTGGCGGACCCGCGGCATGACAGCCTGGTTCGGTGTGCGCGGCATTGGTTCGCTTTATTATCTGATGTACGCCATACAACACGGTCTGCCCGAGTCGCTGGCGCTTGAACTGACAAAGCTGACGCTGATCGTGGTCGCGCTGTCGATAGTGATGCATGGCACCAGTGTCAAACCCATGATGAGCCGCTTCTGGCAGCGCAACAAATAGCCGCCTAGACTAGTTTTGTGGCCAAAAGAATCAGAGTGAATTGTATTTTCTAATTCACTCTGATCCTTTTGGTTCGTGGCTCAAAAATGGCCGCGCTTCCGGAATCGATCCACCACCTAACCCTGCACAGCACTCATGGCAGCCTGCCCGGTAATGGGCTATTTCTTACCGCTACTTGACGGTGTCTAGCGTCCACTTGCCTAGCGAATAGTGCCCGGCAACATTGCAATAGAGAATGAATTTTTTCCGGTTTCAAATCAACAGTCAGGGCGCCACTCTTTCCGAGCTCCAGTTCTGCGACTTCGCCAAGGTGGCCTACGGCGTCTTCATCAACTTGGCAATCGGGACGCCCAAGGCCGCACTTGATGACAATTCAACTCACCCTTGGATTTCGAAACCACACTGCTGATTATTGACTAAACAGCCAACGGCTTCACCAATTGTGGCATTGAGTAATTTAAGAACCGTCATTATTGCTCCGGCCCGATGAAGTCATAATATCTTTCAGGCCGTGCACCAGTGGATCAAGGCCTGAATTGGCCATCAAACCAAATAAACTTCATACATCACCGGGCCGAATCAATAGAAAAACAGCGGTGGCCAACCAATAATCCGGATACCCAACATTTTGTTTCCGGATGTTTTGCAACAGCCGCTAAAATGATCGACATGAAACAAGCCCGTAACGAAGCGCGCCACATCGCCGGTTGTCGTGTGCGCCGCATCCCTGCGCGACCACGACATTGTCGCCATCGTTTGTCACGGTGGGCTGATCGATCTGACCGGTATGTTCTATCTGCACTCACTTGAATCACCTCTGCTGATGCTGGTCGAGAAAAACGATACCGCGCGTATCGCCAGTAGTAAGCAAGCGTTACAGGAAATTCGTTGCCGCACGGAAATTAAACTGATCGCCGAAATTGGCTTCGATTACACCCTGTCGTTAGGCTTTGATCAAGCCGCACAAGCGTCTGTAAACTGGTTTTCAACCCATTTCAGGAAAGAAGTAAAACATGTTTGAGCTGGATGTTTATGGCACGCTCGTCGCCGCCTCGCTGGTTCTGCTGGCCGGGCGCAAGCTGGTAGAGAAAATCAGTTTTTTGCGCACCTACAGCATTCCAGAGCCTGTCGCTGGAGGTTTGATTGTCGCACTTGGGCTTTATGCCCTGCACTCGGCCAGCGGCATTCAGATCCGCTTCGACAGCACGCTCTCAACCCCATTGATGCTCACTTTTTTTTCCTGCATCGGCCTCAATGCGGACTTCGCCAGCCTCAAGCTGGGTGGCAAACGGCTGCTCGTTTTTCTGCTGGTGGTAATTGGCCTGCTCGTCACACAGAATATCGTCGGCATTCTGCTGGCAAAGACTTTGGGGCTTAATCCTTTGATCGGTTTGCTGGCCGGTTCTATTTCGCTGTCCGGCGGGCACGGCACCGGCGCAGCCTGGGGTGCTGTCTTTACCGAGCGTCATGGTTTTGCCTCGGCAAGCGAAATGGCGCTGGCCTGTGCCACTTTCGGCCTGATTCTTGGCGGTCTGATTGGCGGCCCGCTGGCAAATCACCTCTCAAAAAAAGTCAGCCTGCCGGTCATCACCAGCGAGGATAACCGCACCACCGTTTTTGAAAAACCGGCTGATATTCGCCTGATCACCCCACCGGCGATGATCGAAACCTTCGCCCTGATTTCCGTCTGCCTGCTTGGTGGCCACCTGATTTCCGACTTGCTTCACGGCACTTTTCTTGAACTACCGACCTTTGTCTGCGCGCTCTTTGTCGGCACCCTTCTCCGTAATTTTCTCAGCGCCATCGGTTTTTACAATGTTTTCGAGCGCGCAGTATCATTGCTCGGGAACGTTGCGCTGGCACTGTTTCTGGCCATCGCCCTGATGTCGTTGCGCCTGTGGGATCTGGCTTCCCTGGCTCTGCCCCTGCTGGTACTGCTCGTTGCCCAAGCCACGCTGATGCTGCTCTACGCCCGCTTTATCACCTTCCGTGCCATGGGCAGCAACTACGACGCTGCGGTTATCGCTGCCGGGCACTGCGGTTTTGGCCTCGGTGCCACGCCGACCGCCATCGCCAACATGCAGGCGGTGACCGACCGCTTCGGCCCCTCGCACGTCGCCTTCCTGATCGTACCGATGGTCGGCGCTTTTTTCATCGACCTTGGCAACGCCACAGTAATCAAGCTCTTCCTGGCGCTGCCCTTCTTCGCAACCTGAGCACAGGCCATGGGCAAAAACATATGCTGGTTTTTCATTCTTGCACTGGCCACAAGCGCGGCTCAGGCGCAAAGCAACGAACGTCATTCCAATGACCTCAAACCCTACCCGGCCGCCGAAGCCGGGTATCAACGGCAGGTTATCCGTCTGCCTGCGGTGAGCGATCCGGAAAGCTACAAAGTCGAACTGGCCCCAGGCAAACTCGTCACCCTTGATTGCAACCGCCAAATGATCAGAGGTGTCCTGGAGCAGCAAACCGCGAAGGGCTGGGGATACGACTACTACACGCTCAAAAACATAGGCGCTGCAGCGTCAACGCTGATGGCCTGTCCGCCTGACAGCCGTAAGGAAAATGAATTCGTGCGCATCACTACCGGTAACCGAAACAGCGGTGAAACCTGGTTGCGCTACAACGCCAAACTGCCCATCGTGGTGTATGTACCGGAAGATGTAGAACTACGCTACCGTATCTGGCATACGAGCGAAACGATGAAGAATGCTGGAATGGAATAGTGAATTACTGGGATTTTTGCGAACAAATCCCGCGCAGACTTGAATGATATTGCTGGCGTGCCAGTTACGACCCACCGGGCACCACAACGCTAAAGCACGTCACCCCGCCTTCCGAAGCCACCGACACCACACCGCCATGGGCTTCGACAATCGATTTGACGATGGCCAGCCCGAGCCCCGAATGCGCGCCCTCGCCCGTCCGTGAAGGATCGGCGCGGTAAAAGCGGTCGAACAATCGCGGCAGGTGTTCAGCCGGAATCGTTTCGCCGGTGTTGGACACTTCGATGCTCACTCCATCTGCATTTTGCGTCCGGATAGCCACCCTGACGTGCCCG
>JBBRDR010000083.1:0-13142 GCA_038203745.1 Burkholderiales bacterium
CGTTCCGATGCATTACTCACCCGTTCGCCACTCGCCACCAGGAGCAAGCTCCCGTGCTGCCGTTCGACTTGCATGTGTAAGGCATGCCGCCAGCGTTCAATCTGAGCCAGGATCAAACTCTTCAGTTTAATACCTGTTTAACTCTCGCTTGACGTCCTGCAGATCCCAAAAGACCCACAGAATTTTTACATCGTGCGAGTTACTTACATCTTATTTGCGACACGACCTAAATCGTGTTCAACAAGACCAAGAACCCACACCTATCGATTGTCTAATTTTTAAAGAGCTTGCAAATCAGCAATTTAGCTAACTTACGCACTGCATTAGCAGCGAAGGGGCGTATTATACAGACGTTTTTTACTGCGTCAACACTTTTCGCTAAACTTAGTGACTATCAAAAAAACTGAAATCACTTCGCAACCCTTTGATTTCGCTGGTTTTTTTGTTTCAGGACCAACGAAAGATGCGAATTATACAGTGCTCAGCGAGGGCGTCAAGACCACATCGAGATAAAAACGAAATAAATACGCAACAAAACATTAAGCCTTTGTTTTAATTGACTACGAAATTATAACTCGGGCAAACTTCCGCTTCCCCACTTGCACGACAAACTCACTTCCAACCTCAAATGTGAGAGTCTTATCCTCGATTTTTGTTCCATCGATCTTTACGCCACCCTGCTCAATCATGCGTAAAGACTCTGAAGTACTCGCCATCAATCCAGCCTGTTTGAGAATCTGCGCTATAGAGAGCCTGCCGCCAGCGGAATTCAAGGCCACCGCAGGGAGGTCGTCCGGAATGGCCCCTTGACGAAAGCGCGCTTCGAAATCTGACAGCGCATCGACTGCAGCTAGGCGTCCATGAAAACGCTCGACGATTTCTTGTGCCAGAAGCACTTTGACATCGCGCGGGTTACGACCCAACGCAATCTCATCTTTGAACTCGGCCACTTCTTTTATCGCTCTGAATGAGAGCAGGTCGAAATAACGCCACATCAAATCATCCGAAACCGACATGAGTTTGCCAAATATCTCGCGTGGCGGCTCATTGATGCCCACATAATTGCCAAGCGATTTGGACATTTTGTTAACGCCGTCGAGCCCCTCCAGCAAAGGCATCATAAGTACACACTGTGGCGACTGCCCGTAGTGTTTCTGAAGTTCGCGCCCGACCAGCAGATTGAATTTCTGATCGGTCCCACCTAACTCGACATCTGCTTTCATCGCCACGGAGTCGTACCCCTGACAAAGCGGATACATGAACTCATGAATCGCAATAGGCTGACCACTACGATAGCGTTTGGAAAAATCGTCACGCTCCAGCATTCGGGCAACCGTGTGCATGGCTGCCAACCGAATCATCCCGGACGCCCCGAGCGGTTCAATCCATGTTGAATTAAAGCAAATCTCCGTTTTTTCAGAATCGAGAATCTTGAACACCTGCTCCTGATACGTTTGGGCATTGGCAAGGATCTGCTCACGAGACAGCGGTGGGCGTGTTGAGTTTTTCCCGGTGGGATCGCCAATCATTCCAGTAAAGTCCCCGATCAAGAACATCACGTGATGCCCCAAATCTTGGAAATGTCGGAGTTTGTTGATCAAAACCGTATGCCCAAGATGCAAATCAGGCGCAGTAGGATCAAAACCTGCCTTGATGCGTAGTGGCCGGCCGCTTTTAAGCTTCTCAACCAGTTCAGCCTCTATCAGCAATTCATCGGCCCCGCGTTTAATCAGGGCAAGACTTTCTTCAATACCGAACATGTAAAGCCTCTATCGTTTACTTCCCCAAATGCGCTTGCGGAATCATTTTTTGTTAGACTGTCGGAAACTTTTTCCCCGGTAGCCGTCAATGGATAAACAGAAGACCAGAATTCTAGCGCATTCCCATCCTGCAATCGAACGATTGCTTCGTCTTCGATGGGCCGTAGCAGGTGTTGGAGGTATTGCGCTGGTGAGCATGGCTGCTTTCGCTCTTGCCCCCTCAGGTGAAGATAGCCGTATTCAACTTCAAACTGTCCTTGAGCAACTCAGCACACCGTCAACTCACCTGATTGATACTGAGAAAACCTCTTTCTTACGTGAAGAACGGGTTCAGCGCTCCGATACTGTTTCCAGTCTGACAACCCGTCTCGGTATTTATGACGCGGAAGCCGTTGATTTCATAAAAAACAACTCTTCCACTCAAGCCATCTCACGTCAGCTTCGCCCCGGCAAGGTCGTGACAGCCAAAACTGGACAACAAGGTGAGTTACTCGCACTCTATTTCCCGCTTAACGGTAAAGATGCCACATTAATTGTGGAAAAAAAGGGCGGTACCTTTGTCGCCAGTGAGCAATCACTAAAGCTTGAACCTCAAACGGTTGTTCAATCCGGAGAAATTCGCAGCTCTTTGTTTGGCGCAACTGACGCTGTCGGGATTCCCGATGCGATCGCTACCCAACTGGCCGAGATTTTCAGTGGCGATATTGATTTTTATCGTGATTTGCGCAAAGGCGATCGTTTTTATGTCGTTTACGAAAACCTGACCCATCGTGGGCAACCCATCCGCTCAGGACGCATTCTTTCCGCCGAATTCGTCAACAACCATAAAGTTTATAACGCCTATTGGTTCCAGGCAGAAGACAATAAAGGCGGATACTACACAGCAGATGGAAAAAATCTTCGCAAAGCCTTCCTGCGCTCACCCCTTGAATTTTCGCGTGTCACCTCAGGCTTTTCACTTTCCCGCTTTCATCCTGTACTGCAAATCTCACGCGCCCACAGAGGCGTAGACTACGGCGCCCCGATCGGTACCCGCGTGCGATCGGTCGCTGACGGTACAGTTGAATTTGCAGGACGCCAGGGAGGTTATGGCAATTTACTCATTATTAAACATCAGGGCCCTTATTCAACAGCGTACGGCCACCTGAATGGTTTCGCCCCTGGAGTCCGCAAAGGAATGCGGGTCAGTCAGGGTGACACCGTCGCTTACACCGGGCAGACCGGAGTGTCCACGGGGCCGCACCTTCACTACGAATTCCGCGTCAACTCACAGCAAGTCAACCCTCTGGCCGTGACGCTACCGACAGCGATCCCACTTGAAGTATCCCAAATCCTTCGATTCAAGACCGCCACCGAGCCAACGCGTGCTCACCTCGAACTTGCGAAACAGATCAATCTGGCGTCAACTGAATAGCAAACCACCCAGTTAAGCACTCCAAATAAAACTAAAAAAGGCGACCCAAGTCGCCTTTTTTCATTAGCCCAAAATGGGTCAGGCGGTAAATGACGATCCGCAACCACAAGTTGATGAAGCATTCGGGTTCTTAATAACGAACTGCGACCCCTCCAGCCCTTCAGTGTAGTCAATTTCAGCGCCAACTAGATACTGGTAGCTCATCGGGTCAACCAGAAGTGTCACCCCATTTTTCTGCAAGGCAGTGTCATCTTCGTTGGCCACTTCGTCAAAAGTAAAACCATACTGGAAACCAGAGCAACCGCCCCCCGTGACAAAAACGCGGAGTTTCAACTCTGGATTGCCTTCTTCTTCAATCAAATCTTTGACCTTGCTGGCCGCACTATCGGTAAAAATAAACGGCAACGGCATGTCCGTAGTTGTATTCATGATGTTTAGCTCCTAATCCTCGCGTTTAACACTGTTCCAGAACTACCTCAGTTACTGGAGGCCAGTTTGAGTTCTACGTTCTTGGCACTTATCTGATGCACCAGACGTCCCTGAATCACAGCGCCCTGCTGCATTTCAATCTGAAGGTACTCGACATCTCCTGTGACACGCGCAGCGGGCAAGAGTTCCAACGATTCACCTGCAAAAACAGAACCAATCACGGTACCGTTGATCACGACGTGGCCCACGGAAATTTCGCCTTCCACACTCGCCTTTTCGCTGATAACCAGCGTTCCTTCCTGGCCATTATCACTGCTGATATTGCCTCGCACCTCGCCATCAACGCGTAGGCCGCCGGTAAATATCACATTTCCTTCAATCCGGGTGCCAACGCCAATAAGGCTATTGATACTGCTTTGGGGAGTACTTCCTTTTTTTGTACCGAACATAATTTCTCCGTCTAGAAAGTCACGGACTGCCTGGCGCGTACAACCCCATCTTGCAGCAAACGCGCTTCGACACCTTTAATTACAGCCCCGGGCGGAACCGAAAAAACGCCCTCAAGCCGATGAAAGTGCTTGATTTCGAAACGGAAACGCTGGGGGTTTGACTCGGCTTCAGAAGGCACGGTGATCATAGCATCTTTGCCTCCCTGTTGCACTTTGACGACCAACTGCAATGATCCTTTGAGTTCTCTGACCTGACGCCCCCCATTATTGACAACCAGCATGCGATATCGATAGTCGCCCAAAGCACCATCGGGTTCAATGCGCAACTGATCAATCTTGACTCCAACATCATCTCCCAATTCGGAGGAGGGCATCAACCCTTCGAAGAAAGCCAAATCCTGCTTTAACGCAGCATTCTCCAACTCGAGCGATTTAACCTGCCGCGACAACTGCTTCTGTGTCGAACGCTCAATCTGTAGGCTACTCTCTCCTGACCCTGCAAGGCTGCGTAACTTAGTCAATTCAGAATCAAGTTCCATAACGTAGTTTCTGAGCGACTGAATTTCACGGACAGCCTCATTACTTTGAAACCCAGCAATTTGCCTCCCTGCATCATAAATCCACTCTGCAAGGGCCAAAGAAACTGACAGAATCGCGATTATCGCCAAGGCGCGCCAGTACCACGCCACATGCGTTCTGATGGCCAGCTTCGGCGCACTAATACCGAAACGCTGCCGGAGTCGCTTGAATTTTACGGAAGCACCGGAAGTTGCCATAGCCCGTCAGTTTCCGGCAAATCAAACATGATGTTCATATTTTGCACTGCCTGACCCGCTGCACCCTTGACAAGGTTGTCGATAACCGAAAGCACGACCAGCGTATTACCCCCTTGCGGGCGATGCACTGCAATCCGGCATACATTGGCAGCTCGCACAGAGCGTGTATCAGGGTGTGACTTGGCCGGCATGACATCAACAAAGGGTTCTGTTGCGTAGCGCTGCTCATAGACAGCCTGGAAATCCACCTCGCTCTTGATTTGCGCATACAAGGTGGCATGTATGCCACGAATCAGAGGTGTCAGATGCGGAACAAAAGTAAGGCCTACCGCCGACCCAGCCATGCGCGACAGTCCCTGCCTGATTTCAGGCAGATGCCGATGCCCAGGGACACCATACGCTTTGAAATTATCAGCCGCTTCCGAAAAAAGGGAAGACACTTCTGCTTTGCGCCCAGCGCCCGACACGCCGGACTTGGCATCAGCAATCAAGTGGTCAAGATCAACCAACCCGGACTCAACAAGGGGCATGAAGCCCAGTTGCACTGCAGTCGGGTAGCAACCAGGATTGGCTACCAGACGCGCATCCCGAATAGCGTTGCGATTTACTTCAGGCAAGCCATAAACAGCTTTTGCGACCCAATCCGGACAGGCATGCTGCATGCCGTACCACTTTTCCCATTCGGAGATATCGGCAATTCGAAAATCAGCCGCAAGATCAATCACCCGGACTCCCGCATCAAGTAACGCAGGAGCCTGCTGCATAGCCACGCCATTCGGCGTGGCAAAGAAAACGGCATCACAACCCTTTAGATTAGCAGCCGATGGATCTTCAAACTTTAGATCAACCCGTCCGCGCAAACTGGGAAACATCACCGAAACTGGCGTACCAGCATCTCCTCGCGACGTAATCGCAACGATTTCAACCTCAGGATGCTGAGCCAATAAGCGCAGCAACTCGACTCCCGTATAACCGGTTCCGCCGACAATTCCAACCTTGACCATCAAATCCTCCTCAAAGGTTCGCAATGATAGTCCGCTCGCTTCAAAAACACAAAAGCCGCCCAAAGGCGGCTTTTGATGGGTATCAGAATCGAGATTCTGATTAGCGCTTCGAGAACTGCTTGCGACGACGTGCTTTGTGCAGACCGACTTTTTTCCGCTCTACCTCACGTGCATCACGCGTAACAAATCCTGCCTTAGACAGAACAGGTTTGAGCGTGGCATCGTATTCGATCAGAGCGCGGGTTATGCCGTGACGCACAGCACCTGCCTGACCCGATTCACCACCACCCGCAACATTGACCATGATGTCAAAGCCAACCGTTTGTTCAACCAGTTCAAGTGGCTGACGTACGATCATTCGGCCCGTAACGCGCGAGAAAAATTCGTCGACCGGTTTGCCATTAACAACGATATTGCCTGAACCACGTTTCATGAAAACGCGGGCTACGGCGCTCTTGCGACGGCCAGTGCCGTAGTACATATTCTCAGCCATTTCGACCCCTTAGAGTTCCAGAACTTTCGGTTGCTGGGCAGCGTGTGGATGTGTACTACCGGCGTAGCACTTCATCTTCTTGAGCATGGCGTAGCCAAGCGGCCCCTTCGGAAGCATGCCCTTGACTGCCTTTTCGAGAACACGTCCAGGAAAACGCTGCTGCATCTTGGCAAAATTCGTTTCGTAAATACCACCGGGGTAACCCGTATGGCGATAGTAAACCTTGTCTTCAGCCTTGTTGCCAGTAACGCGCAACTTCTCGACATTGGTCACGACAATATAATCGCCGGTATCAACGTGAGGGGTGAATTCTGGTTTGTGCTTACCGCGTAGGCGGCGAGCAATTTCGGTGGCAAGGCGTCCAAGCACCTTGTCTGTGGCATCAACCACAAGCCACTCGCGCTTTACTTCATGCGATTTGGCGGAGAAAGTCTTCATTAAAAACGCCGTCCTTGTATGCCCGATAACGGAAAGCCGAGCATCTTATTGCAAAGTAACGATTCGTGTCAATCGATGTTTTTATTTCAGGAAAAAAAACGCGGCTCGCAAGAGCCGCGCCAAATCCACTCCAAAGGAGGAGGGTGGAGGAGACAAAACTTGAACGCATTGCAACACTTGGCGACCAAAAACCTCAACTGAAGTGATTATCCTCTTCATTAACAAAAATATCAACCATGACTTGTGCAATGCGTCATAATTTTTCTCAACCGGAATTAAAATAAAAGATATATATATATACGTTTAATTACATATTATTAATAGATTATTTAATAATATATTAATCAATTCGTAATTTTAATTATGCTTGTACACTTACATATTTTGTGTTTAATTGCTGCACCGCATTAATTCAACTCTTTTGATGCCACGATAAGCTTCCAGCTAGAATCAAATTTTCATTAAACAGGAAATACCGAATGGAGTGCAAAGTAAAATGGACTGGAGATGGCATGTCGTTTCTCGCCGAGACAGGAAGCAACCATGCCGTCTTGATGGATGGCGCGCCTGAATCGGGTGGGCGCAATATGGCACCCCGGCCGATGGAAATGCTACTCGCCGGCACTGGCGGGTGCACCGCATTTGATGTCGTAATGATCCTCAAAAAGGGGAGACACGCCATTACGGGGTGTGAGGTGAGCCTGCAGGCAGAACGCGCCGATTCAGAGCCAAAAGTTTTTACCCGGATTCATTTCCACTTTCGTGTCACCGGGAAACAACTCAAACCTGACGCCGTTGCTCACGCCATTGAGCTATCAAAAGACAAGTACTGTTCAGCCTCAATCATGCTCGGAAAGACCGCCGAAATCACACACGACTTCGAAATTATTGAAGCCTAAAGATAGTACGCTGTTCGCGTCATTACCCCTGCCACCAAGCGCATGAGGCCCTTGACTGGCGTGGGTAGGTCACGCGCACCTAGAAATAGTGCCGCATCGGCATGAGACGCCTCATCAATCTTCATTTGCTGCAAAATCGCCCTCGACTTAACGTCCTGCTTCGGCAATTCGGACAAATGATGATCAAGATGCGCCTCAACCTGTCGCTCAGTCTCAGCAAGAAAACCGAGACTCCAGGCGTCCCCGCATTTTCCTGCGATAACCCCCATTGAAAACGAACCCAAATACCACAAGGGATTAAGCACGCTTCTACGACCACCTAATTCACTAATACGTTGCGCTGTCCAGGCCAAGTGCTCTGCTTCCTCGCATGACGCTTTCTCCAAAGCCCGACGCACTTCAGGGTCGCGACAGGTGATTGCCTGACCCTGATAGAGCGCCTGCGCGCAAACTTCACCGACATGATTGACGCGCATCAGCGCACCGGCATGCGCTTTGTCATCTGACGACAACGCCGGTTCAGGAGAGCTTTGGGCTGGTACGGCACGGGTACTTGGTATCGAAACAAAGAGAGTACGCAATACCTTGTCAAACTCAACGATCAAAGTATCAAGGCCCACTATTGTTGCCACAGTGTTGGCGTTCCAGAACGCAAAGCGCGCCTGATATCTTCGTCGTCACGAAAGGAAATCGCACCGTTGCGACAAAAGAGATTCGTAAAAAAATCGACGTGGTGATTATTTGAACTGCCGGAAATTCTAACCCACTGGTTATTGCGTGCTTTTGACCACGTTTTATCCGATCGGCCAAAGGCGTACGTGCGGCGCTCCGAAGTAGCACAGCGTATGCCTTCATAGCTGATGTTTTTCGCTCCCTGATCCGTCCGAATCAGCAAGGTATATCGAATGACGCCATCGGAACCCAACGATAAGTTTTTCTCATCAATAAAGTACTTTTTATCACGCAAAGAACCGACGCGATACTCGATCCAATCTTCTTCTGCAGGAAAGGCCGGAAGCTGCACAGCGACTTCCTCCCATGGCTTTTCTTCAAAGTCATTATCAAACTCAGCAGCACTGGCAAGCAAAGCCCAAGAGCAGACCACGGTTGCCAACGCCGAACGCCACACCCTCGTATTTACCCAACGAATTAAATTCTTATCTAAACAAATCACTGCTTGCCCTTTCGCTTAGCCATCAATTCCCTTGCCAACAACATCGGCAGGTATTTTCGGATCGTCTTTGGCACGCGGACGGCGAAGATCGGCATCGAGGAATCGAGCGAGTTCATTCAGCGCCTGTTCATAGACCTGCCGTTTGAACTCGATGACGGCATCAAGTGAAACCCAGTAATGATTCCAACGCCACGCATCGAATTCAGGATGATTACAGGCGCGCAGAGACACATCGCTATCGCGCCCGACCAGACGAAGCAAAAACCATATCTGTTTTTGCCCTCTGTAACTACCACGCCATTCGCGTTTTACCCAGTGTATCGGCACATCGTAACGCAACCAGTCTTTGGTTCTGCCGAGAATGCAGACATGCTCGGAGCGCAAACCCACTTCTTCGAAGAGTTCCCGGTACATCGCCTGTTCGGGGGTTTCACCCCGTTTGATGCCACCTTGTGGAAACTGCCATGAATGTTCGCGGATTCTTTTGCCCCAAAAAACCTCGTTCTTTGCGTTACATAGAATGATACCGACGTTCGGGCGATAGCCTTCACGGTCGAGCATTTAAAATTACCTGCAAATTTATTAGTCGAGATCATTCTTTCACATTTCAAATGGCTTGGAAAGCTCGCCATCTCCGATTCACATCAATCGCCAGACTGAATACGATTGGCGTCGCGCTCGGCGCCCCTGTCTTGTAAAATCACCTTTTTACACAAAGACAAGCTGACCGCCATGCGCACTTCGCAATATTTCATATCCACACTTAAGGAAGCCCCATCCGATGCAGAGATCGTAAGCCACCAGCTAATGCTGCGCGCTGGGCTCGTCAAACGTCTGGCCGGCGGCATCTACACTTGGATGCCGGTTGGCCTGCGCGTCTTGCGCAAGGTCGAGAATATCGTACGCGAGGAAATGGATCGTGCCGGTGCCATTGAACTGTCCATGCCGGCCGTGCAGCCAGCCGAACTGTGGCAGGAATCAGGGCGTTGGGAAAAATATGGCCCAGAACTGCTGCGTTTTAAGGATAGGCACCAGCGCGACTTCGTTATCGGCCCTACTCACGAAGAAGTTATTACCGACGTTGTCAGGCGTGAAATCAGAAGCTACCGCCAATTACCCCTGCACTTTTATCAGGTGCAGATGAAGTTCCGTGATGAAATCCGTCCGCGCTTTGGCGTCATGCGTGGCCGCGAGTTTCTGATGAAAGACGGTTACTCCTTCCACACCTGCTTTGAAGACCTGCAGCGCGAATACCGCAACATGTTCGACACTTATTCGCGCATCTTTACGCGCCTCGGTTTGAAATTTCGCGCAGTCGCCGCTGACACCGGTTCGATCGGCGGTACCGGTTCACACGAATTCCATGTGCTGGCCGATTCCGGGGAGGATGCCCTGGCCTACTGCCCCAACTCCGACTACGCCGCCAACGTTGAATTGGCCGAAGCTCTGGCACCCAATGTTGCACGTGCTACAGCCGCAACGCCAATGGAAAAAATGGCCACGCCGGGTAAGACAAAATGCGAAGACGTTGCTTCCCTTCTCGGGATTCCAGTATCAAAAATGGTCAAAGCCCTCGCCATCATGCGCAATATCGCTGAAGACACCCCTCAGCAGTTTGCGCTGGTCCTGTTGCGTGGTGATCACGACCTTAACGAAGTCAAGACGCAAAAGGTAGTTGGCGAATTTCGCTTTGCCCGTGACGAAGAAATTGTCGCGGCACTTGGCTGCAAACCAGGCTACATCGGCCCGGTAGGTATCACGAATATCGCCGTCTTCGCTGATCGTAGCGTGGCGGTGATGAGTGACTTCGTTTGCGGTGCCAATGAGGCCGACTTCCATATAACGGGCGTTAACTTCGGGCGCGACCTGCCAGAACCCATGACCGTTGCAGACTTGCGCAATGTTTTAGCCGGTGATCCGTCACCTGACGGCCAAGGCAAACTCGAACTGTGCCGTGGCATTGAGGTCGGCCACATTTTCCAGTTGCGCACGAAGTATGCCGAAGCACTCAAGTGCAGCTACCTTGATGAAAACAGTCAGAGTCAGGTCATGGAAATGGGCTGTTACGGCATTGGTGTCTCACGCATCGTTGGTGCGGCCATTGAACAGAATTATGATGATCGAGGAATCATCTTTCCGACAGCAATTGCCCCCTTTGAAATATGCATCGTCCCCATGGGCTACACCAAAAGCGAAAACGTCAAGACCGCAGCGGATGCGCTTTACGCCGAACTAAAAGCCTCCGGAATGGATGTACTGCTTGACGATCGGAACGAGCGCCCCGGCGTCATGTTCGCCGAGATGGAGTTAATCGGCATTCCTCACCGTATCGTCGTTGGTGAACGCGGACTGGCAGAAGGGAAGTTCGAATACAAAGGACGTACCGATGCCGAGGCACAAATGGTTCCGCTTGCCGAGATCGGAACATTCCTCAAGGACAGGTTGTGCGGCGCATAATTTTCCTTTGCATCCTATTTTTGCCGGCACTTGCACTGGCCGGCGCCCAGAGGTATGAACCGCTATCAGCCAGCGTGCAAGCAGTGCTATCTCGTTCCATTTCGGATCAAGCCCCGGCAAAGAGTTCTTTTCTCGATTCCATGGAGGCCATCGACTGGCTGACCGAAATGTCGCGCCGCCTTGAAAAACGCATCCCCGATCGAGAAAGCCGGCTAGAGTTTCTGCGTGCAATTCACTACGAAGCCACGCGGGCAGGACTCGACCCGCAACTCGTCCTTGGCCTGATTCAGGTTGAGAGCGGTTTCAAGAAATATGCTGTCTCATCGGTCGGCGCACGAGGTTTCATGCAGGTCATGCCTTTCTGGATCAGGGTTATTGGTCGACACGACGATAATCTGTTTCATCTGCGCACCAACCTACGCTATGGCTGCACCATTCTGCGCCACTACCTCGATATCGAGAAGGGTGATATCTACCGTGCACTCGGCCGCTACAACGGCAGCCTCGGCCAAGCCGAGTATCCGAATCTGGTACGCGGCGCATGGCACGGCCAATGGGGCTACACCAGCAACAGGATTGCAAAAAACTAGGCTATTCCGCGCCAACTTCAGGCCATTGTTAGTGCATTCCCGGCAACATCCCCTTCATCCCACGCATCATTTTGGCCATGCCGCCCTTTGAAAACTGCTTCATCATTTTCTGCGTCTGCTCGAACTGTTTAAGCAGACGATTAACTTCCTGTACCTGAACGCCGGCCCCGGCAGCAATGCGGCGTTTGCGCGAAGCCTTGAGCAATTCAGGCTTACTGCGCTCCTCCGGGGTCATTGAATTGATAATACCTTCAATCCGGCCGATCATTTTTTCCTCGCCACCGGCTGGCATCTGGCTTGTCGCCTGAGCAAACTGGGCTGGCAATTTATCCATCATCGATGAAATTCCGCCCATCTTGCGCATCTGACCCATCTGTTCCTTGAAGTCTTCAAGGTCAAAGTTCTTACCTGACTTGAGTTTCTTGGCAAACTCTACAGCCTTCTGCTCGTCGATACCCTTCTTTGCATCCTCGATCAACGAAAGCACATCACCCATACCGAGAATGCGCGAAGCCATACGCTCGGGGTGAAAGGCCTCCAGCCCGGAGAGTTTCTCGCCCACACCAGCATATTTGATGGGACGACCAGTAACATGACGCACCGAAAGTGCTGCCCCGCCCCGTGCATCCCCATCCAATTTGGTGAGAATCACTCCGGTCAGCGGCAAGGCCTCACTGAACGCTTTGGCCGTGTTGATCGCATCCTGCCCAAGCATGGCATCAACAACGAACAGAGTCTCGATCGGATTAATCGCCGCATGCAGTTCTGCGATTTCCTTCATCATCGCGTCGTCAACAGAGAGGCGACCTGCAGTGTCGACAAGCAATACGTCGTGATAATGCTTTTTCGCCCAATCGACCGCATTACGGGCAATATCCACGGGTTTCTCGTTGACCGCAGACGGGAAAAAATCAACCCCCGCCTGCCCGGCAACAGTTTTCAGTTGCTCGATTGCGGCAGGACGATAGACGTCACAGGAAACAACCAGCACCTTTTTCTTCTGGCTCTCGCGTAGCAATTTGGCGAGTTTGCCAACCGTGGTCGTTTTACCCGCCCCCTGCAAACCGGCCATAAGCACAACTGCGGGCGGCTGGGTGGCCAGATTAAGGCCGCTATGCGCCTCGCCCATAAGCCGCGTCAGCTCACGATGCACGACGCCAATCAGAGCCTGCCCCGGGCTCAAAGAACCAATCACTTCTTCGCCAACGGCTTTTTCTTTGACGGCCGCGATCAACGCCTTGATGGCAGGCAGTGCAACG
>JBBRDR010000084.1:0-13136 GCA_038203745.1 Burkholderiales bacterium
CTCTTGCGCCTGAGAACACAGTTGCAATTCGCCATCGTGGAAAAACGACGGGGGCGTCAATGCCCCCGTGTCGTTAAAGCCCTGCCTAAACGCTACGCCATTCGGTATCTCAGAAAAGAACCTTAAGTGAACGGCATTACGCGCAACGCGGGCTTTTTTATACGTCCAACGACAACCCGTTGTATTTGATCAAGCCTTGAGCCACGCCGCCGCATCCAGCGCAAAGTAGGTCAGAATACCGTCCGCGCCCGCTCGCTTGAAGGCTAGCAGGCTTTCCAGCACGCAGGCTTTCTCGTCGAGCCAGCCGTTTTGAGATGCGGCCTTGAGCATGGCGTATTCACCGCTCACCTGATAGGCGTAGGTCGGCACCCCGAATTCGTCCTTGACGCGGCGAACGATGTCCAGATACGGCATACCGGGCTTGACCATGACCATGTCGGCGCCCTCGGCGATATCGAGCGCGACTTCGCGCAGCGCTTCGTCCGAGTTCGCCGGGTCCATCTGATAGGTGTATTTGTTGCCTTTGCCAAGGTTGCCTGACGAACCCACCGCATCGCGGAACGGGCCATAGAAGCTGGAAGCGTATTTAGCCGAGTAGGCCAGAATTCTCGTATGGATGTGCCCGGCCGCTTCAAGCGCGGCACGCAGGCGGGCTACGCGGCCATCCATCATGTCCGAGGGCGCCACAACATCAGCACCGGCCTGCGCGTGGGTGAGCGCCTGTTTCGTCAGCGCATCCAGCGTCTCGTCGTTGAGCACGTAGCCGCTTTTGTCACCAGAATCGATCAGGCCGTCCTGCCCGTGGCTGGTATAGGGATCGAGCGCAACATCGGTAATGATGCCTAGTTCCGGCAACTCTTTCTTGAGCGCGGCCACCACGCGCGGCACCAGACCTCGCGGATTCCAGGCTTCCTCGGCACCTTCAGTCTTGAGGCTCGACTCTATTACGGGGAAAAGCGCCAGCGCCGGAATTCCGAGCGTAAGTGCCCGCTCCGCCGTCTTGAGCAACCGATCCAGGCTTTGACGTTCGACGCCGGGCATGGAAGCCACATTTTCAACACGGTTACTCCCCTCCAGAACAAACACAGGGTAGATGAGATCGTCAGCAGACAGCGCCGATTCGCGCATCAGACGACGGGAAAAATCGTCGTGGCGCATACGACGCATGCGCGTAGAGGGAAAACGTTCTGTCTTGTCCATAGAAAACCTATAGCCGAAAATAATAAAAAAACATCTGAAACGGGAACTATCAGCAAAACGCAGCACTCTCAGACTTCAGATGGCACACGCCGTCTCCCGCTTCATCTCCCTGAGCGGGCGCCTTACATCTAGGTAAGGCATTTTGCCCCCGGTTATTTTTTAGCCGGGGGCTTTTTATTTTCAATGGCTTTAGTTCCGCTTGTTGCCGTTCTTGCACTCCAGCCAATGGCCTTGCGGTTCTTCAGTCGCGCCACTTTCTCAGTACGCAAACCAAGCGGCGGTTGCGTTTCCGCCTTTATTTCCATATCCAACCAGCCGGCCAGCACCGTTTCGGCCTCGGTAATGCCTGTTTTTTTGAGGCTGGAGAACAGCTGCAACGAGCAGTTATCGCCGATTTTGGCCAGCACGTCCTGCACTTCCCGCAGCGCCACCGCTTGCTCCTGACGGGTTAGCTTATCCGCTTTGGAGAGCAGGATATGAATCGGCTTTCCGGTCTGCGCAAACCAGTCCAGCATCTGTAAATCAAGCTCGGTCAAAGGATGCCGGCTATCCATAATCAGCACCAGGCCAACCAACGGCAAACGAAAGCGCAGATAGGGTGCCAGCAAGCCTTCCCACTGAGAGCGAATTTCCTCAGGCGCCTTGGCAAAACCGTAGCCCGGCAAATCGACGAAATATTTACACTCATCAAGAGTGAAATAGTTCAGGTGCTGCGTCCGTCCCGGTGTTTTGGAGACAAAAGCAAGTCGCGTGTGATTGGCCAGCGTATTGATGGCTGAGGATTTGCCGGCATTCGAGCGCCCGGCAAAAGCAACTTCGCGCAACGAGTCGGGCGGCAAATCACGTAAATGGGCGACGGTCGTATGAAAAACCGCCTTCTGAAAAATGGGCATGGGCAAACCGAAGAGGTTGGGGGCTAGCGTGACGCAGCCCTAAAGTGCTATAGAATATCAGGTTTGGGAATTTGCTTCTCTGCGCTTCTCTGAAATCCGGACTCATCCATAGGAGTTTGTACATGATTCGCACCACAGTATTTGCGGTACTCATGACCGCCAGCCTTACCGTATTTGCAGCAGCAGAAGTGAAAGTCAAACCGGAGCTGGCCGCGGGCAAACAAATCGCAGAAACGGTTTGTGTTGCCTGTCACGGCGCAGACGGCAATAGCGAGGTAGCTGCCAATCCGATTTTGGCGGGCCAAGGCTCTGATTATCTACTCAAGCAACTGATGGAATTCAAGTCTGTCGATGGAAAACCGGCGGTACGCAACAATGCCATCATGGGCGGCATGACAGCGGCACTAAGCGTCGAGGACATGAAAAGCCTGGCGCTTTACTTCTCGCAACAGAAGCCAAAACCGGCAACGGCTACCGACGCAAAGCTGGTTGCGGCCGGCAAAAACCTCTGGCGCAAGGGCGACTTTGAGAGAGGCACTCCTGCCTGTGCGGGTTGCCACGGCCCCTCAGGTGCTGGTGTTCCTGTGCAGTATCCGCGCCTCTCTGGACAATATGCCGAATACACTGAAACCCAGCTGAAGAACTTTCGCAGCGAAGAGCGTTCCAATGATCCAGAGAAAATGATGCGTACCATTGCAGACAAACTCTCGGACAAACAGATTAAAGCCGTCGCTGACTACATTGCCGGACTGCGCTGATACAATTTTTTGATTGACACCCGGGTTCCCCCACCACGAGGATGCCTCATGAAAACACTCAAGCAGCTCATTGAGAGCAAGAACAAGAAACTGGCCTCGGTCGCCCCCGAGCAAACCGTGTTGCGGGCTCTCGAAATCATGGCCGAAGTTGACGTTGGTGCCCTGTTGGTAATGGATGGAAAACGTCTGGCCGGTGTTTTTTCAGAGCGTGACTATGCGCGCAAAGTGATCCTTCAGGGCAAGGCCTCCCGCCACACACCGGTCAGCGAAGTGATGACCAGCAAGGTCATTTGTGTCGCCCCTGACCGGACAGTCGAAGAGTGCATGGCGATCATGACCGAGAAACACATCCGCCATCTGCCGATTGTTGATGACGATCACAACGTTCTCGGTATCGTCTCCATCGGCGACGTAGTCAAGGAAATGCTCAGTCAGCAAAAATTCATCATAGGTCAGCTGGAAAGTTACATCACCGGTTGATTGATTCCCGTTAGTGCAAACACAAAGAGCAGGGGCTACCCCTGCTCTTTGTTATTTAACCACGGAGAACACAGAGACCACCGATATACCCTTTCTCTTGCTTTTCTTCGCGCCCTCTGTGAACTCCGTGGCTAGTTCGCTTTTTTATTTTATCTCCAGCAGGCTTTCGTCCCATTTGGCATGCTTCTCGAGACCCAGCAGGTTGGCTGTGGTTGCTGCAATGTTGGACAAGCCAGCCGTTGGCAACGACTTCAGCCCCAGCTTGCCGCCCGTCACGTTATCGTAAAGGATCAGCGGCACCGGATTGAGCGTATGCGCCGTTTTAGCCTTGAACGAACCATCCGCGTTCTGCGCCGGCAGCTTGGTTTTTTTGTCCAGTTCATACATCTCGTCAGCATTGCCGTGGTCAGCTGTAATCAAGGCCACACCGCCCATTTCATCGACCACCCGAAGCATGCGCGCCAGTTCCAGATCAACTGCTTCCACCGCCATCGTCGCCGCGCGAAAGTTACCAGTATGGCCAACCATATCGCCGTTGGCGAAATTGCAGCGCAAGGTCTTGTACTTGCCACTGCGTAGCGCCTCGATCATCGCATCGGCGATTTCGGCCGCCTTCATCCACGGACGCTGCTCGAAGGGCACCACATCGCTCGGCACTTCCTGATAGGTCTCGCCCTCGAACTTGCCGGAACGGTTGCCGTTCCAGAAGTAGGTGACGTGGCCGAACTTCTGTGTTTCAGAACAGGCAAACTGCGTGATGCCGCCCTTGGAAAACCACTCGCCAGTGGTATCGAGAATGACCGGCGGATTAACCAAAAAACGATTGGGCAACTTGAGATCACCGTCGTATTGCAGCATGCCGGCATAGGTCACTTTCGGCTCGCGTACGCGGTCAAACTTGTCGAAGTTTACTTCTTCAAAGGCGCGGGTAATTTCGATGGCACGGTCGCCGCGGAAATTATAGAACACCACAGAGTCGCCATCTTCAATCGTCCCAACCGGCTTGCCATCTTTGGCAATCACGAAAGGCGGCAGATCTTGATCGATGGTGCCGGGGAACTTGATGCGCAACGCCTTGACCGCCTCGGAGGCGCTGGCGAACTGTGCGCCTTCGCCCAGCACATGCACGTGCCAGCCTTTGTCAACCATGCTCCAGTTGGCATCGTAGCGATCCATGGTGATATTCATGCGGCCTCCGCCAGAGGCAATCTGCGCATCGAAACCACCCGTGCTGACTTCCGCCAGGAAAGTTTCAAAGGGTTCAACATACTCTAGCGCGCTGGTTTCCGGCACATCGCGCCCGTCAAGCAGAGCATGCACACGCACAGCCTTGACGCCTTCTTCCTTGGCACGAACGATCATCGCTTTCAAGTGATCGATGTGGCTATGCACATTGCCGTCGGAGAACAGTCCAATAAAGTGGATCACCCCGCGACCAGCCTTGGCGCCTGCCACAATCTGTTTCCAGGCTTCACCTTGCCAGATGGAACCTGAGGCGATGGCATCCGCCACCAGTGACGCGCCCTGGCTATAGACCTGGCCGGCGCCAATCGCGTTGTGGCCGACTTCGGAGTTGCCCATGTCGTCGTCGGACGGCATGCCGACTGCCGTGCCGTGGGCGCGTAGCGTGATGTTGGGGTAGTTGGCGAACAGCCGGTCAAGCGTTGGCTTTTTGGCCGCAGCGATGGCACTGCCGACGTCGGACTTTGGAATGCCGTAGCCGTCCATGACAACCGTAACTACCGGGCCTTTGATGCCAGCGAAAGAAGCGAGTTTTTGCAACATGATGTATTCCTGCAATAAATTAAAAATCAGAAAAAATACGGCCGCGAGTCATAGTAAATTGAAGGCCTCTAGCGAAGCCGCTGCTTGGGATCAAAACGAACAATGGTGTTGCCATCCGAAGTCTTTTTCGGCTGCGCCTTCCAGGCATGGCCATACACGACCTCGAAGGTCGCGGGCAACCGGCCGTCTTTATTCAGCATTTCATACGCCGCGCGTGCCGAATGCCACGCCGACCTGCCCATCAAGCCGCGCCGTCTTGCCTGCATGGCACAAGCCGCACCGCTCTGGCGCAGGTCGCGAAACAGATCGTCGAGGCTGGAATAGGTTAGGGTCAGTACTTCAACATCCATCACCGGATCGGAGAAACCGCATTCGAGCAACATGTCACCGTAGTCGTGCATGTCTGCAAAGCGCTGTGTATGGGCGTAACCATCCGAGAAACAGGAACGTAATTCCTTGAGCGTATCGGGACCGAAAGTAGAGAACATTAGCAGCCCGCCCACATCCAGCAACCGGTGCATTTCTTGCAGTGCCGGCAGAGGATCATCCAGCCAGTGCAGCAGCAGGTTAGACCAGATCAACCCCTGTGAAGCCGACTTGAAAGGCAAGGCAAGTGCGTTAGCCGCCAGCAGCGTGGTCTTTTTGCCATGCAAAAAAGGGAGCAGCCAGCGCAAACGTGAACGCTGTCCGCGCCCGGCATTCAGCATCGCTTCGCTGACATCGACACCGAGCACATGCGACTTCGGGTAGCGTTCGCTCAGCGCGGATAAACTGGCGCCAGTGCCACAACCCAGATCAAGCACCCGCTGCGGTTCAATCTTGACGTAATCGAGACGCTCCAGCATGCGACTGGCAATCTCCCGCTGCAAGACTGCCGCCGCATCATAGCTTTGCGCCGCACGTGAAAAATTTCGCCAAACTTGGCGCATGTCCACGAATGGCGCCGGGACGCTCATCAAAAATCAGATCGGACGCAAGCCGAGCTTGTTGAAAAGGTCCAGATCGCGACTGGTTCCAGCATTGCTGGTGGTCAGCAACTTGTCGCAATAAAAAATCGAGTTGGCACCGGCAAAGAAACACATCGCCTGCATTTCATCCGACATCGCTTCGCGACCGGCAGAAAGCCGTACATAACTCTTTGGCATGGTAATGCGCGCGGCGGCAATGGTGCGCACAAACTCGAAGTTGTCGACTTTTTCCGTTTGCGCCAGCGGTGTTCCGGGAATAGCCACCAGTGTATTGATCGGCACGGATTCCGGCGGCGGATTCAGATTGGCCAATTGCGCCACCATCGCTGCGCGATTCCGACGCGATTCGCCCAGACCCAGAATACCACCGGAACACACCTTGATCCCGGCCTGACGCACCTGCGCGATGGTGTCAATGCGGTCTGCATGCGTGTGGGTGGAAATCACCTTCTCATAGAATTCAGAATCGGTATCGAGGTTGTGGTTGTAATAATCGAGACCCGCTTCCTTCAATTTGTCGGCCTGCCCGTCTTTGAGCATACCCAGCGTTACGCAAGTTTCCATCCCTAACGCTTTGACTTCGCGAATCATCTGCGAGACCACCTCAAGCTCCTGCTCTTTCGGACCACGCCAGGCCGCGCCCATGCAGAAGCGCGAAGCCCCTTTGGCCTTGGCTTCTTTGGCAGCGGTCAGCACGTCCTCGACCTGCATCAGCGCCTCTCGATCAGTCGACTTGTAACGCGCCGACTGCGAGCAATAATTACAATCTTCCGGGCAGCCACCAGTCTTGATCGAAATCAGCGCCGAACGCTGAACTTCGTTTGGATCGAAGTTCTCACGGTGAGTCTGGTGCGCACGATAAAGGAGATCCATCAGCGGCAACTGGTACAGCGCCTCGACCTGCGAAACCGTCCACTTTGCCGAGCTAGCGGGTACAGCCGCTTCGGGAGCCAGAGAAACGGCGGGAGAAATTGTATTCATGGGCAAAACCTACCGAAAAAATAGAGACATGGAAAGGACATGCGGGCACAATCAGAATACGGGCCTGAAAAAGCCTGAACTAACAATTTTACCCCAAAAAAATGGCTTGAATACTTGCTCGATGTTCAACAACGTCAATCTAATGGCACAGGATTGCCTGCTTTGCGCTGACCTCAGCGAGGCGAACATTCTGTGCGGCGCCTGTGCGGACGATCTGCCTCGACTGCAAAAAACATGCTGTCCGCACTGTGCTCTGCCCACTCCCCATGGGGAAATTTGCGGCCGCTGCCTTGCCAAACCACCCCATTACGACGCCACACGCGCCGCGTATCGCTATGACTTCCCGCTCGACAAACTGGTTCAATCATTCAAATACGGACATCGGCTGGCGCTCGGCGACTACTTCGGGCGACAACTGGCTACGCTGGCCAGCGGCGTCACTGCCGATGTGATCATTCCGCTGCCGCTCCACCCTGGGCGCCTGCGCGAACGCGGCTTCAATCAGGCCTTGGAACTGGCTCGTCCGGTCAGCAAGGCATTGGAACTGCCCATTGACGCAAATAGTTGCACGCGCACACGCAACACACCATCTCAGGCCGATCTACCCTGGAAGGAACGGGTGAAAAATATCCGTGGCGCCTTCCATTGCTCGGCTGACTTCACAGGAAAGCGAGTGATGCTTGTTGATGACGTCATGACCACCGGTGCCTCGCTCGACGAATTTGCACGCACGCTTAAACTGCACGGCGCCACCGAAATCACTCTGCTGGTCGTTGCACGGGCACTGCCCAAGTCCTCATAATCGCGACTCAGCATATACACCCCATTAACGGACATTGAATGCCCCTTCACCCATGGCACACCCGAATCAGTCTGGCCTGTCTCTGTGCTATGTTGGTTCTGCCCTTCCTCAACCCACACCACTTCAATCCGATTCCGACCTTTTATCAGGAGTGGACGGCAGCGGTTTGCGGGCTTTTTGCGGCAACCCTGCTGCTCAGACAAAAAATTTTTGAGCAGCTTCAAGTGCCGGGCATTGCCCTGCTCCCCCTCGGACTCGCTGGCATGCTGCTTATTCAGTTGGCGGCAGGGCTGGTCGCATTTCCTTCGCAAGCTCTGATTTTTGCACTCTATCTTCTTTGGGCCTTGTTGATCCTGACTCTAGGCCGTTCGCTACGGCAGCAATTCCCGCTTGAACAACTGGTTACCCCCTTTGCTGCCGCCATTCTCTGCGGAACGCTTCTGGCCTCAATACTTCTCGCGATACAACTCGCCCATCCTCAGCTGGGTCTTGGCTGGATATTCCCTTACGTCAAAGGCGGTGGCAATCTGGGGCAAGCAAATCACCTCGCGAATTATCTTTGGCTGGGTGTCGCTTCAGCGATTTACCTGCACATTCAGAGGAAAATCGGCATGCCGTTTTTCCTCATTTGCGTGCTAATCCTTCTCTCTGGCGCAAGCTTTACCGGCTCACGCAGCGTTCTCCTTTATGCCGCAGGATTCGCCCTGCTTTCCGTCTGGGCGGCCTGGCACTTTAATCACACCTCTTTACGCCAGATCGCCAAAATCACACTTTGCCTGCTACCGGCAATACTACTTTTGCAATTTATCTTCTCATATTTTGATCTGGGTAGCATGCTGCAAACCTCGGTCTCCGGCGAACGTTTGTTCCGTTCGGTGAACGGCACTTCACAGCGCTTGCAACTTTGGCGCACCGGCCTGGAAATTTTTGCTCAACACCCCTGGCTGGGCGCAGGCATTGGCCAGTTCCCACTTAATTCCTATCTGGTTGTTGGCGCACAAGCTGACGGCACGTATCTGGGCGGTGGCGAGCATGCGCATAATCTGCTCATCCATCTACTTTCTGAATTTGGCCTGATCGCGCCGGTACTGGTCATTGTGTTCGGTCTACGCTGGTGGTTGAGCTTCGCCAGACAAAACTGGAGCCCTGCGCATTGGTGGATCGCCGCTGTTCTGCTGGTTTTGGCCACGCACAGTCAGCTCGAATACCCCCTGTGGTACACCTTTTTCCTTGGCATCGCCGCACTCGTCCTGGGCATTGGCAGCGACACCGGCTTTCATCCACGAACCGCTGCATCCGGGCGACTGCTCATCGCATTGATCCTACTGTTTGGCGCCGTAACGCTTTATACCTTGGGCAATGACTACCGCAAGCTGGAGCGCACCCTCAACTGGCAACTGAACGGCGAGGGCGAAAAACTTTCCTGGAAGAAAACGCTGGAGGTACTCGGCAAATTGCATCGGGAATCACTTTTCCCCCAATACATTCAGTTGAGTTACGCCTACCAACTGAGCATCGACAAGGAAGCGCTCAAGGACAAAATAACGGTTTCTGAAATGGCCATCCGTTTCTCACCCGTCGATCTGATCACGTATAAGCTGGCTTACCTGCTGGCGCTGGATGGACGACTGGAAGATGCGAAAGTAGCCTTGCAACGCGCAATCGCTACGCATCCGGGCTTCGTTCCCACAGCATTGCAACAGCTTAAAGGGCTGTCAGAGGTCTATCCGGAAATCAAGCCACTGCTCGGTGAGTTGCGCAGCTATCCTGATGCGCATAACAAAGAAAACTAGCGGAGCTTCTGGTCAACCAGTGAAGAGAGCTCCGTATTTAACGTGCCGCTTGATTTGGCTCGCAGGAAAGCTTCGCGCGCCTCAGTTGAACGCCCCTCACCCTCAAACGCGAGGCCCAGACCCAGCCACCACCGTCCTTCGCCGGGGGACAATCGGGTCGCCACCTGATAGTATTCTGCTGCGTCCTTATGCCGCCCGAGTCGTTGCAACACATGCGCTGCAAAACCTTGATAATCCGCACTGTTCCCGGCCGCCGGCAGTGAAAAATTGAGCGTTTGCCACGCGCCGGCGAGATCGCCACGATCAACCTGCATACGGGCCAGACTCATCGCCCAGCTGATTTGCGCCGGTTGAAGCTGCAGCCCATCCTGCAAGACATGGATGGCCTCATCCGGTCGCTTGGCTTCGATCAACAACCTGACCAGTAACTGACGCGAGGCGACATGCACGCCATCCTGGCGCAGCGCATTGCGCAAGCCATCGAGCGCTTCAGCAACGCGCCCCTGATTGACTACAGTGATGGCCTTGCGATACTCCGCTTCAGCACGCTCGCGCGGCGTACCAACGGAATCGCTGCGCTCAATTGACGGCGGTTTTGACGATTTACCTTCAAGCGGCGGCACTGAAGAAGGCGCGGGAGAAGAAATAGCGGGTAACGGCTTCTCAGTTACAGCCGCCTTAACCCGATCAACCACGGGTTTCTTCTCGGCCGCTACCGGCTTCTCCGGGACCGCAGCCGCCGCAGGCTTGGCGGGCGGTGTTTTTTCAGCCGGTGGGGTGATGTGATCCGCCATGCGCAAACTGCTCTCCAAACCTTTTAATTCCGGGCTTGCAGAAGCTTCTTGCTGTACGAGTGGCGACTCAGCTTGAGCGTTACGCTCCGTGACAGGTCCTACTTGCTCTACGCGCGGCATAACTTGAGGAGCAAGCAAGGGGATAGCCGCCACCGGCACGGCAACAGGCACCGGCTCTATCAGCAACTCCCACTGATACAGCGCATAAGCGCCCGCCAGAACGGCCAGCACGACACTTCCCAGAATAAGAGGAAAACGCGACGCCTGCGGTTGTGGCAAAGGACGAACATCATTGGGCAAGCTTGCGCCGACGCCATGCGCCGCACGCCGTGCATCGAGATCCTGCAGCATCTGATTAATCAAACTCATGGCGTCATTATCCCCACAACCACCCGACCCGACGCGCACCCTCGGTATCTTTGCGTGCCGATCGGATGTGTCGCACCTTGGCGAGATGTTTACCCTCGCCATAAACCACCATCAACGCCTTGTGTGCCAGTATGTTGATCAAGCGTGGTGTCCCTCCGCTCGCGCGATACAACGCCTTCAAAGCGGCTGGAGTGAACAAGCTCTCCCCCCGGTAACCTCCGACCCGCAAGCGATGCGCTACATAGTGTCCGATTTCGCCCTTCTTTAGCCCGTCCAAGCGGTAGTGGAAAGCAATACGCTGCAGTAGCTGGCGCACTTCCGGGCGGTGCAGCTTTTCGTCCAGCTCCGGCTGTCCAAACAGAACGATCTGTAAGAGTTTGCGTTTTTCAGTTTCAAGGTTGGACAGCAGACGCAAAGCCTCCAGCGTTTCAACCGGCATGGCTTGCGCTTCATCAATACACACCACGACGCGTTTCTTGGCCCGGGCCAAGTCAAGCAGCACATGATTAATGCGACGAACCAGATGGTATTGGTCCAGACCGGCCACATCCTTGATGCCCAGTTCCTCGGCCAAAGCCAGAAAAATGGTATCTGCATCAAGGTTGGGGTTCGGCAAGTACGCCGTCACCCAGCTCTCGTCCAACGTTTGCAGCAGGCGCCGGCATAGCAGTGTTTTCCCGGTACCGACTTCACCGCTGATTTTGACAAAACCCTCACCCTCGTTGAGGGCCAACAGCAGGGTATTGAGTGCTTCCTGATGAAACTGAATGGAATAGGTAAAACTGGTATCCGGTGTAATGCGGAACGGCAGCTCGGTCAGGCCAAAATGCTTTAGATACAAAACGGCTCCCTCGCCCGACATCTCATGGCAAACCTCTCGGCACCTGGCGCGGATCAAGCTGCTGAATACGCCCCTGCGTCTCGATCAAATCGTCCTTCCAGCTTGTCTCGTTACGGATAATCGTCGATTTAATCAGGATCACCAGTTCGCGCTTGCGCGTGTAATTCGAGCGAGTGCCAAACAGCAAGCCCAGACCCGACGAACCGGTCGTCCCCGGCAAACCATTGTTATCTACCGCCTGCTCCTGCTTCATCAGGCCGCCAATGGCAACGATATTGCCATCCTGAACACGCACCACACTGTCGGTTTCATTAACTGTACTGTTAGCCAAGGGCAGGGTAAACACCCCCAGATTTCCCAAGTCGATTACTTTTTGCTTCTCTTTAACCACGCTGATCGACGGATGAATGTGCAAATTGATGTTGTTCTCGCTATCAATCTGCGGCGTGATGTCCAGTGCAATCCCCGAAAAGAAGGGCGTCAGGGTAATGTTTGGCGTTGTCACATTACTAGTACCCGTCGAGGTTGTCGTTGAACTGATATTGGTGACAAAGAATTCGTCGGTACCGACCTTGAGCACAGCCTTCTGGTTATTGATGCTGGCCACGCGCGGGCTCGACAACACTTGAATGTTGCCCTGCGTTTCAAGGAAATTCAGCAAGGCTGCAAAGTTGGCACTCTGAAATGCCAGCCCGAAGAACCCTGTACCAAGTCGGGTTGCGGCAACAAGCCCACCAACACCCGGCACAACACCCACGCCCGGCCCAAGGATCGCACCGGCCCCGCTTTGTGCCACATTCGAAGAGTCCAGCCCGTTCCGGTTCGTTGTATTTAGAACGGTTCCCGCCTGATTCGCTCCATAGGCAAAGCGATTATTCGTACCGCCAAACTGATTCCAGTTAACGCCGGCACTAAACTCTTCGTTGAGTTCAACCTCGATAATTTTGGCTTCAAGCATCACCTGCCGCTCGGCAATCAACTGGGTGACCCGCAAATACTCTTCCACCGCACGCAAATCGGCGGGAAAAGCTTTAACCAGAACGACGCCCGAACCGGAATTAACGATGACCCCCCGCCCGTCCTGTGTTCCCACGATGCTGGTCAATGCACTGGACAGGTCTTTCCAGAAGTCGCTGTTTGTGGTGGTCGCAATCTGGCTGCTTGGCGGGCCTGAAGATGATGTCGTCCCCCCTGTCGTTCCTCCGGAAGTAGGTACAGCAGGCGAACCCGGGGTGGTTCCCGTTCCAATCGAATTCGTGATTGAATTTGACGACACCCGCACATCCGACTGCCCCTGACGTTTGCTGGCCAGATAATTGATCTGGAAAATACGGGTCTGCATCGTATTGGGCTGAATGTAAATGCGTGTTCCCTGGAACTTGAATTCGTAGCCGTACATGTCCCGAAGCGTCTCCAGTGCCTCGCGCACCGTCACACTTTTCAGGCTGACTGTCACATTACCTGCCACCTCG
>JBBRDR010000085.1:0-12935 GCA_038203745.1 Burkholderiales bacterium
TCGCAACGAGGATCAACGCAGCAAGGATTACGGCAATATCGCCGAGACTTTCCGTCCCGGGCATGCGGATTACGCTTACACGCAGAAATACGGTTTCCGCGACTTTCGCGGCGGCGGGCGCTCCTCGGCGCGCGAGACGGCTGTGCGCGTGGCCGCCGGCGCAATTGCCCGTAAGTGGCTTAAAGAGCGCTATGGCGTAATGATTCAGGGCTGGATGAGCCAGCTCGGGCCGATTGAGATTCCGTTTGTCGATGCAGCGCAGATTGCCGAAAACCCATTCTTTGCGCCCAACGCCGTTATTGTCCCGCAACTGGAGGCGTACATGGATGCACTGCGCAAGTCCGGTGATTCGGTCGGCGCCAAGATCAGTGTGTGTGCAAGCGGTGTGCCGCCGGGCTGGGGCGAGCCGGTGTATGACCGGCTGGACGCCGAAATCGCCTACGCCATGATGGGCATCAATGCGGTGAAGGGCGTCGAGGTGGGTGCAGGTTTTGCCAGCATTGTCCAGAAGGGCAGCGAACACGGCGACGAGATGACGCCGCAAGGTTTTCTTTCGAACAATTCGGGCGGCGTGCTGGGCGGGATTTCGACCGGGCAGGATATCGTGGTGCACATGGCGATCAAACCGACGTCAAGCATCCGCCTTACGCGCCGGACGATAGACCGTGCCGGCAAAGCGGCGACGGTCGAGACGCACGGGCGCCACGACCCTTGTGTTGGTATTCGGGCGACACCGATTGCCGAGGCCATGTTGGCGTTGGTGCTGATCGACCATGCGCTGCGTCACCGGGCGCAATGTAGTGACGTGCTTTGTTCGACGCCTCGAATCTGAGTTTTGGATACTGTAATAAATTGCAGTATTAAAGGGGCTAAACAGTTTTGTGATGTGGTGATACATTAGTCAGGCAGGCTTTCAGGTTTGCTGTTTTTTATAAACCATGCTGGCCATTTTTTTGTTTGACCAGAAATAGAGAGAGGGCGCGATCATGCACGTTGAGCACCATGATCTTCATAAAGAGTTCCCGGAAATGAACGATGCAATTACTGTATTGAGAGGCGGGAATCCGCTGTTTGCACGATTGTATTCGACGTACCATCGACTGACCGGCAAGGTTGAAGATCTTGAAGAACACGATATGCCTATAGATGACTTCACTATTGAAGATCTGAAAAAGCACCGTGTAAAGGTTAAGGACGATCTGTACCACCTTTTGCTGGCCTATCGTTCCGGCCAGCAAACTGCCAAGTAAGAACGCAGTTTTTGATGATGCATCCGGTAAAATTGCCGGATGTATCCATTTCCCTACTGGCGATTAGCCAGCTACTATTTTTTTTATTTCGCCTTTATTGGCGTATTCCTGCCTTATTTCGGGCTGTATCTAAAATCTCTTGAGTTTTCGGCCTGGGACATCGGCGTGCTGATGTCGCAGATGCAGTTAATGCGCCTGTTTGCCCCCTACCTTTGGGGTGTGCTCGCTGACCGTCTCGGGCGCCCGGCGCCCATCATTCGACTGACCGGCCTGATGGCCTTGTTTGTGTCCTCAGCCTTCTTTTTCGCTCGAAGTTTTGAAGCGTTCTTTGTCATTCTGGCGGCACTTTCATTTTTCTGGGCTGCTGCGTTGCCTTTGGTTGAAACCGTTACCTTTGACCATCTGCGTGAAAATTCTGCCCGATACAGCCGGGTGCGGCTGTGGGGATCTATCGGCTTCATCGTCACGGTGACCGGCACCGGCGCCTTGCTCGATTATCTGGCGTTGCCAAGTTTGCTCTGGATGATCGTCGCCATGCTGGGCGGAACCTTTCTTTGTGCCATGGTCGTGCCGGAAGCGCCTCCCCATGCTATCCACGCGGAGCATCCGCCGGTCTGGGAAATCATGCGCCAGACTCGCGTCAGAGCGCTGTTCGCCGCCTGTTTTTCCATGTCGGCTGCGCATGGTGCCTTGTATATTTTTTATTCGATATTTTTGTCCGAGCACGGTTACAGCAAATCGGTGGTAGGTGCGTTGTGGTCCCTTGGCGTGGTGGCTGAAATTGCGGTTTTTTACTTCATGTCACGGTTGATGCGTCGCTATAGTCTGCGCATCATTCTTCTGTGGAGTTTTGCGGCCGCTGTACTGCGCTTCGTAATGATTGGCTGGGGCGTCGAGTTCCCGGTTGTACTGGTTCTGGCGCAACTGCTGCACGGCCTTACCTTCGGCTCTTTTCATGCGGCAGCGATCGCCGCAGTCAATCGCTGGTTCCCAGGGCGCACCCGGTCACGCGGGCAGGCACTTTATTCGAGTCTGACTTTTGGTGGCGGCGGGTTGGTCGGGGGCTTGATCAGTGGTTGGCTCTGGGATCATCTTGGCGGACAACTGACATTTGTTTTCAGCTCGGTATTTGCTCTGATCGGCTTGCTGCTGGTAGCGTGGTGGATTCGAGAAAAAGATGTCGGCGAAGGAAGCGCTCTGCGCGTCGTAGGCACTTCAGGTGATATTTGAGGATTTATATGGGCCAATACAAAATCATGACTAAGTTTCTTGTTCTGCTGATAGCTGTACTCACGTCGAGTTGCGCCCCGACACGAACCACTTCAGGCGGTGCGGTTGGTGTTGAACGTGAGCAGACCATGATGGTTTCGTCTTCCGAGGTAAATCGTTCGGCTGAGCGGGCCTATCAGCAGACGATGCGTGATGCACAGGCCAAGGGGCAACTGAATCGTAATCCGGAAGAATTGCGTCGGGTGCGCACCGTTGCCTCCAGACTGATACCGGTAACGGTTGTATTCCGTGCTGATGCGCCGAGTTGGCGATGGGAAAGCAATGTTATCAGTTCGAAGGAGCTTAATGCCTGGTGTATGCCCGGCGGAAAAATGGCGGTCTATTCCGGCTTGATCGAGCAACTTAATCTGAGCGACGACGAGCTGGCCGCTGTGATGGGGCACGAGATTGCTCATGCCTTGCGCGAACACGGGCGGGAAAAGGCCGGACAGGCGGCTGGGGTGGGCGTGGCCGCGGCAATTGGCGGTGCCCTGATTGGTTCGTATTTCGGTGTTGATCAGGGTTTTGGCCAGTCCGTTCTGGGTGCTGCGGGCGAATTGGCTTTCATGCGTCCGAATTCGCGCGGGATGGAGCAGGAAGCGGATCGAATCGGGGTTGAACTGGCTGCCCGGGCGGGTTACGAGCCGCATGCCGCAATCACGCTGTGGGAAAAGATGGCGCGCGTTTCAGGTGGGGGTACGCCGCAGTGGTTGTCTACACACCCGTCGCACGATTCACGTATTGCCGATTTGCGCAGCTATGCGGATCGTGTGCAGCCCCTTTACCTTGCAGCGCGCAAGGGGAATTGATACGTCTCATTTGTGCCGTTCGGGCTGACAGTCCGGGCGAGCCGTGACATAATTCGAGGTTCCAACGGGCCGCTGATGGCCTGAATTTTCGGGATAGCTGACATATGCCGCAAAACTTATACGACAAACTTTGGCAGAACCATGTGGTGCATGAAGAAACCGATGGGACTGCCCTGATCTACATCGATCGTCATCTCGTGCACGAAGTGACCAGTCCACAGGCCTTTGAGGGACTGAAACTTGCTGGTCGCAAGCCATGGAGAAACTCCTCCATTGTGGCTACGGCTGATCACAATACGCCGACCAATCATTGGGATCGTGGCATTGAAGATCCGGTTTCTCGGCTGCAGGTAGAGACTCTGGACGCCAATATTCGCGAAGTCGGTGCACTGGCCTACTTCCCGTTCAAGGATCTGCGGCAGGGAGTCATTCATGTCATCGGTCCGGAAAACGGCGCCACGCTGCCTGGAATGACGGTCGTCTGTGGCGATTCACATACCAGTACGCATGGCGCTTTTGGTTGCATGGCATTGGGCATAGGTACGTCCGAGGTCGAGCATGTGTTGGCGACGCAGTGTCTGATGCAGAAAAAGTCGAAAACCATGCTTTTTCGTGTCGAGGGTAAACTGGGCAAGGGCGTGACTGCCAAGGATATCGCCCTGGCTATCATTGGTCGTATCGGTACGGCGGGTGGCACCGGTTATGCCATTGAGTTTGGCGGCAGTACGATACGCGCCCTGTCAATGGAAGCGCGCATGACGCTTTGTAACATGACTATCGAGGCCGGTGCCCGCATGGGCTTTATCGCCGTCGATGAGGTGACTATCAATTATCTGAAGGGACGTTCTTTCGCCCCGAAGGGCGAGCAGTGGGATGGGGCCGTTAACTATTGGCGCACCTTGCGCAGCGACGAAGGCGCGCATTTTGACTGCGTGCTTGAAATGAATGCGGAAACCATCCAGCCGCAGGTGACTTGGGGAACTTCGCCCGAGATGGTGGTGGCGGTTGATGCCTGTGTGCCCGATCCAGCGAAGGAAAAAGATCCGGTCAAGCGCGAAGGCATGGAGCGCGCACTGCTGTATATGGGCCTGAATCCGAATACGCCGATCAAGTCGATCAAGGTCGACAAGATATTCATTGGCTCGTGCACCAATTCGCGCATCGAAGACCTGCGCGCTGCGGCGAGTGTAGCCAAGGGTCGCCAGGTGTCGTCCGGGATCAAATTGGCGCTGGTTGTTCCCGGCTCCGGTCTGGTCAAGCAGCAGGCCGAGAAGGAAGGGCTTGACAAGATATTTATCGCGGCTGGTTTTGAGTGGCGTGAGGCGGGTTGTTCAATGTGTTTGGCGATGAATGCCGATCGTCTTGAAGCCGGCGAGCGTTGTGCCTCGACGTCGAATCGCAATTTCGAGGGCCGGCAGGGCGCGGGCGGGCGGACGCATCTGGTCAGCCCTGTAATGGCGGCGGCGGCAGCAATTGCCGGGCATTTTGTCGATGTGCGTGACTTACTTTAAGGAAACAGCCATGAAAAAATTTATCTTCATTGTTTTTGTCATTGTTTCCGTCGTGTCTCTGCCGGCGTGCAATACCGTGCAGGGTGTGGGCAAGGATATTGAAAAAGGTGGTCAGGCTATTGGAAAGGCTGCCAGTTAAGGCGGTAATACAAGGAAAATCATGGATAAGTTTGCACGCCTGGAAGGGCTAGTCGTACCACTGGATCGTGACAATATCGATACCGACGCGATTATTCCGAAGCAATTCCTGAAATCGATCAAGCGTTCGGGTTTTGGTCCGAACCTGTTCGATGAAATGCGCTATATGGATATCGGCCAGCCAGGAGAAGACTGTTCGCGTCGGCCGCGCAACCCGAATTTCGTGCTCAATCAGGCGCGCTATCAGGTGGCGCAAGTTCTGCTGGCGCGCAAGAACTTCGGCTGCGGCAGTTCTCGGGAACATGCACCGTGGGCACTGCTCGATTTCGGCATCAAAGTGATTCTTGCCGAAAGCTATGCCGATATTTTTTTCAATAACTGCTTCAAGAACGGCCTGCTGCCGATCGAGTTGCCGGCGGCCGAACTTGCCGCCCTGTTTGCACAGGTTGAAGCGATGCCTGGCTACAAGCTGACGATTGATCTCAAGCAGCAGGTAGTGATTCGACCTGATGGCAAGGCTCTGCCTTTCGCGGTTGATTCCTTCCGTAAGGAATGCCTGATCAATGGCTGGGATGATATCGGTCTGACCCTGCGTCACGCCGACAAAATCCGTGCGTTTGAAGATAGTCGTCGCACAACACAGCCCTGGTTGTTTTCATAAATAAAGGATGAGCATGAAGATTTGTGTCTTGCCGGGTGACGGCATTGGTCTTGAAATCATGGCCGAAGCCGTGCGTGTGTTGAAAGCGCTCGACTTAAAGTTCGAGATGGAAGAAGCGCTGCTCGGTGGTTGTGCCGTGGATGCCACTGGCAGCCCGTATCCCGAAGCAACCCAGAAACTGGCACAAGCGGCCGATGCTGTGCTGCTCGGTGCGGTGGGTGGCCCGAAATGGGATGTGCTGCCGCGCGAACAACGTCCAGAGCGTGGCCTGCTTGGTATTCGCAAACAGCTCGGCTTGTTTGCCAATCTGCGCCCAGCCGTTCTATATCCTGAACTGGCCAATGCCTCGACTCTCAGGCCCGAAGTGGTATCCGGGCTCGATATCCTGATTGTGCGTGAACTGACGGGTGATATTTATTTCGGTCAGCCGCGTGGTATCGAGATGCGTGAAGTGGATGGCAAGATGCAACGTTTTGGCCTGAATACGATGCACTACACGGAGAGCGAGATTCGTCGCATCGGCGTTGTGGCTTTTGAAGCGGCGCGCAAGCGTAACAAAAAAGTGTGTTCGGTCGACAAGATGAACGTGCTGGAAACAACGCAACTTTGGCGCGACGTGATGAGTGAACTTGCACCCGAGTATCCGGACGTTGAGCTTTCGCACATGCTGGTGGATAACGCGGCTATGCAGTTGGTGAGAGCGCCCAAGCAGTTTGACGTGATGGTGACCGGGAACATGTTCGGCGATATCCTGTCTGACGAAGCGTCGATGCTCACCGGATCAATCGGCATGTTGCCCTCGGCTTCACTTGACGAGAACAACAAGGGGATGTACGAGCCATGTCATGGTTCGGCGCCGGATATTGCAGGCAAAGGCGTAGCAAATCCGCTGGCGACAATTCTGTCGGTTGCCATGATGATGCGTTACACCTTCGCCCAGGAGGATGTTGCGCAGCGCATCGAAACGGCGGTAAAGAAGGTCCTGGCGCAGGGCTTCCGCACCGGTGATATTTACGAAGCCGGAACGAACAAGGTGGGTACGAAGGCTATGGGCGATGCGGTGCTTGCTGCGCTCTAATCGGTTACGCATTTGCCGCGTACACCAAATGCCGTGATGTGCGTTGTGAACGTTTTGATGAACAACTGTGTTTGAGGATTGAAATGAAAGTTGGTCTGGTTGGTTGGCGTGGAATGGTCGGTTCAGTCCTCATGCAGCGCATGGTGGAAGAGGGCGATTTCGCCTTAATAGACCCTGTTTATTTCTCGACCTCGGCCGTCGGCGGCAAAGCCCCGGCGCTGGGCGGCAAAGAAGGTGGCGTGCTGCATGATGCGATGTCGATTGACATGCTCAAGCAGATGGATATCGTCATCACCTGTCAGGGCGGCGATTACACCAAGGAAGTTTTCCCGAAACTGCGTGCAACAGGCTGGAACGGACACTGGATCGACGCGGCCTCGTCGCTGCGTATGGATAAGGATGCCATCATCATTCTTGATCCGGTGAACCTCAACGTTATTCAGGATGCGCTGGCCAAAGGCGGCAAGAGCTGGATCGGCGGTAATTGCACGGTTTCTCTGATGCTGATGGGCTTAGGCGGGTTGTTCAAGCACGACCTCGTCGAGTGGGTATCTGCGATGACCTATCAGGCGGCCTCGGGCGCCGGTGCGCAAAATATGCGCGAGTTGTTGGCTCAAATGGGCGCGCTGCACGACGCGGTGAAGGAGGATTTGGCCGATCCAGCCTCAGCCATTCTCGATATTGATCGCAAAGTTGCCGAAACCATGCGCGCATCAAGCTTTCCGACGAAAAACTTTCGTAACACCGCATTGGCGGGCAGTTTGATTCCGTGGATCGATGTGCCGTTTGACGGTGGACAGTCCAAGGAAGAGTGGAAGGGCGGTGCCGAGTGCAACAAAATTCTTGGTCGCCCGCCATTCCGTTCGACGGGCAGCATTCCGATTGACGGGCTGTGCGTGCGCATTGGTGCCATGCGTTGCCATTCGCAGGGGCTGACGATCAAGCTCAAGAAAGACGTTCCGATTGACGAAGTGAGCGATATTATTGCCAGGGGCAACGACTGGGCGAAGGTTGTACCGAATGAGCGCGAAATCAGTGAGCGCGAGCTGACGCCAGCGGCTGTGACCGGTACGCTGACGGTGCCCGTGGGCCGTCTGCACAAGATGGCGATGGGGCCGGAATACCTTGCTGCCTTTACTGTGGGTGACCAATTGTTGTGGGGGGCTGCTGAGCCTCTGCGGCGAATGCTACGCATCCTGCTCGAAAACTGATCGACAAAGAAAAAACCGGGGTGTGTGCCCCGGTTTTTTTATTTGAATATTTTTTTCACATCATAAGCAAGTTTAGCTTGCATCGCTAACTCCATGATGTTATTTTAATAATTCCGATTTCGACGCTCAGGGTGGCGCCGTGCCAAATAAAACATTTAAAGCACCAAAATTCTTCAGCCTGCGAGCTTCCGTAGTGGCGGTCGCTTCCTGTCTTGCGCTTTCTGGAATACCGTTGGCGGTACATGCAGCGGGCCTTGGAAAGATTGCCGTATTTTCCGCACTAGGACAACCTTTGCGCGCCGAGATCGAGGTCTCCGCAACGCGAGAAGAGTTGTCCGGTATGAAGGCGCAACTTGCGTCCCCGGAGGCATTCAAGCAGGCCGGACTGGATTACGCGACGACCTTGCTGGGTGTCCGTTTCAGCCTGGATAAGCGCGCCAATGGACAGTCTGTCATTCGGCTGAGTTCTGACAAGCCGATCAACGACCCCTTCATTGATATGTTGCTCGAACTTAATTGGCCTGCGGGTCGTTTGGTTCGTGAATATACTTTTTTACTTGACCCGCCCGAAATGGCCGTGAAAGCGGTATCGCCGGTTGCTACAGTTACCGCCAAGCCCCTAGCGGCGAGCAACCCTTCTGAGCCAGTACGTGCGAGATCAGCAATTGATGACGAAGTGCGTAACAAGGCAGTTGCCAGGATACGTTCTCAGTCATCAGCTTCAGCCCCCGCGCCAGCACAGAATGTGGTGGAGAAGTCTGTAGAATCCACGGATGCAGTTCAGGTAAAACGTGGTGATACCTTAAACAAGATAGCCGGGGCCGTTAAGCCGCAGGGCGTTTCGCTGGATCAGATGCTGGTGGGCTTGATGCGCGCCAATCAGGATGCTTTTGACGGTGGCAACATGAACCGGTTGAAGGCGGGCAAGATTCTTGCGGTGCCTGAGAAAACATCGATTGAAGCCATTACCACAGGTGAGGCCAAAAAAATTGTTGCAGCACAGTCATCGGACTGGAATGCTTACCGTAGCAAGTTAGCCGCCGTTGCGGCACAAACTCCGGTAAAGGAGGATTTGGCCAAGCAGGAAGCGAGCGGGAAGATTACGGCCAAGGTTGAGGAAAAATCAACGGCATCGGCTGAAGCGAAAGATCAGCTCAAAGTATCAAAAACCGACATGACCAGCGCTAAGCCTGCTGCTAACCTGAAACGTACTGAAGAAGATCTGATCGCCAAGGAAAAAGCGCTTAAGGAAGCTAATGAGCGCCTGCAGACGCTTGAGAAGAGCGTTACTGATTTACAGAAGCTTGTTGAGTTAAAGAACCTGAGTCTGGCCGAATTGCAGAATCAGGCAGTAGCCAAAGCGACGCCGATAGAAGAGAAGAAACCGGTTGAAGAGGCAAAAACACCGGTGCCGGTTCTGGCACCTGCTTCCGCCGTGGTAGAGAATGCTCCCGATACGAAACCGGTTGAGCCGCCTGTCAAGCCCGAGGAAACAAAACCTGAAGTCAAGCCGGAGGAGGTTAAGCCTCAACCGCAGCCGCAGCCTCAGCCTCAGCCGGTTGAGGTGCCAAAACCCAAGCCAAAACCTGTTATCGTCCCTCCTCCTGAAGAGACTGGTTTCATTGAAGAGTTACTTGATAATCCGCTGGCCCTAGCCGGTGGCGGCGGAATTCTGGCCCTCATCGCTGCGTATGTGTATTCTCGCCGGCGTCGTTCTGACAAGGAAGAAGCACCACTTGATTTGAGCAGCACTCTGTCGTCACAGAGTAGTAGCCTGACTGCTAATTCAGTCTTCCGTAATACGGGTGGGCAGAGTGTCGATACTTCACATACCCCTGTTCAGACAGATTTCAGTCAGGCCGGTCCGGGCAGTATTGATACCGATGAAGTTGATCCGGTAGCCGAAGCTGACGTTTATATGGCGTATGGCCGTGATGCACAGGCGGAGGAAATCCTCGTAGAGGCTAGGCTAAAGGATCCCAAACGTTATGCCATTCATTTGAAACTGCTCGAAATCTATTCAAACCGGAAAGACACCAAGCAGTTTGAAACGCTGGCGACTGATCTTTATAGCGAGACAGGTGGTGTTGGAGCCGATTGGGAAAAAGCGGCCGCGATGGGCCTCAAGCTCGATCCGCAGAATCCGTTGTTTAGCGGAGCCGCACAAGCGCCGGCACCGTTTGATGCCGATGCGACGGTTATTGTTTCCCCGCAGTCGATGAGGAACACGGTTACGCTGCCTGGTGAGTTGTCACAGTTGGCCGAGGAAGCCGGTAATATCCCCTCCGAGCCTTTGCTACCCGATGCCCCTGTTGTTGAGAGCATTCCGGATGAAGCAGCTGATTTGACCAGTCTTGATTTCGATCTTGGTCTGGGTGATGCCAAACCACCCGTAGTCAAGTCGGCGATGGATGAGACACTTAAATTGCCCGAACCTGTTGTCGAAGCTGGTGCGCTTGATTTTGACATTGGGTCTTTCAAGGATAATTCCGCGGCGGATGCTACGGTGCTGGTGGGTATGGACTTCAATTTGCCGGAAGCTTCGGTTGAACCAGAACGAGCAGCGAGCACGAGTAAAGAGGTTGCTGATCTTGATTTCGATATTGGTTTTGAAGCAAGCCCCGAGGTACAGACTGAAGTGCCTCCAATGGGTCAGCATAAAGCGAATGAGCTGCCGGGTACCCTTGTAATCGATGATGATGGTGTTGAATTTGACGTCAGTCTGACCGAGTCAACCTTCCTGGGACGCTCGATGCCCGAGCCTTCATCCTTTGACATGGATTCGATTGATCTTGACTTGAATACGCCTGAGCTTGCCATGCCACCTTCTGCGCCGCCGGCACCTAAAGCCGTTCAGCCGCCAGAAACACTCATCGAAACGGATCAGGTGTCGACCAACGTGAATCCCGATTTCTTTGCGACGCAGTCAGAAACGTTGGTGAATCCCCAGTTTGGTTTTGGGCATGAGCACGAACAGGAAGACGACTTCTCTGCAGCGCAGGCGGCAACAGTCGTTAATCCTGAGTTTGGGCAGGATGAAGATCTTGCACCCGAGTTCGAAATCAGTGCTAACGAAGAAGTTACAACCAAACTTGATCTTGCCAAGGCCTACGAAGAAATGGGTGATCTCGAAGGTGCGCGTGAACTCTTGCAGGAGGTTTTGAAAGAGGGCGACACTTCTCAACGGGAGAAAGCTCAGGCAGTTCTTACCAAAATCGGCGAATAAGCCGTAAGGCAAGTAAAATGCCGGCCGTAGCTCTAAACAGAGCTGCGGCCTTTTCTTTTCACGATGCCAGTCGTTTTAGCGAACAGGGTGTACTTATGCCGGGACTAAAGACCCACCCGACGACACGACTTATTGTCTGGCTTTTTATGCTTGTCGTTGTCCAATTCCTGAATGGATTGGTATTGGCCGCTGCATTTCTGTTGCTGCCATTGCTTGGTGTTCGAGTTTTGAAACGAGGAGCACGTCTCATCTGGCGCACGCGCTGGCTGCTGATTTCGCTTTTTGTCATTTTTTCCTGGGGAGTGGCCGGCGAGCCCCTCTGGAATTCAGATTTTGCGCCAACGCAAGAGGGTGTCCTTGAAGCGCTTGTTCATCTCGGGCGCATGCTGCTGGTGCTTATGGCCGTTGCCACGTTCCTGGAACTGATGCCTCTCCCCGATTTGCTGGTGGCTACGCATGTTTTTCTTAAACCTTGGAAATATTTCGGATTTGATCCGGATCGAGGTGTTGTTCGCCTGATGCTGGTTTTGCGCTATGTTGAGTCTTTACCACGTCCGCAGGATTGGCGAAAATTACTGGATGCACCGGTGACGACCGAAATCGAGTGGGTTGAACTCAATCAGCAGCAACTTGGCCGGACTGACTATCTGGTCGGAATTCTTCTTGTGATCGCGGCCATGTTTTATGTTTTTGCATAGGCGAACCGGATGAGAGTGGCTCTCGGTGTTGAATATGATGGTAGCGCCTTCCATGGCTGGCAAATCCAACCCGGCGGGGGTACAGTCCAGGACGTTTTACAGACGGCGCTAGGTCAGATTGCCGGTGTGTCAGTGGATGTTGTTTGCGCCGGGCGTACCGATGCCGGCGTGCATGCCACCGGGCAAGTGGTGCACTTTGACGCGCCGGTTGAGCGGCCATTGACGGCTTGGGTGCGTGGTGTGAACACCTTTCTGCCCGATTCGGTCGCAGTACGTTGGGCGCAGCCGGTGGCGGATGATTTTCATGCCCGTTTTTCTGCTTACGGGCGTTGCTACCGCTATCTCCTGATCAATCGCCCGCAGCGCCTTGGGCTGTGGAATGGACGTGCTGGCTGGTATCATCATCCGCTGGATGTTAAATTGATGCAGCAGGCCTCCGCGCTGTTGCTCGGTGAACACGATTTTTCAGCGTTTCGCGCGGCCGATTGTCAGGCCAAGTCGCCGGTCAAATTTATGCGCCGCGCCGACGTGCGGCGCCAGGGCGATATGTTGATTTTTGATTTTGAGGCCGGGGCGTTTTTGCACCACATGGTGCGTAATCTAGTCGGCTCTCTGGTGTATGTCGGGCAGGGCAAGCAGCCGCCACAGTGGATCGCCGAGTTGCTGGCGGCGGCAGATCGCCGGCTGGCGGCACCGACCTTCGCGGCCGCCGGTTTGTATCTGATTGGCGTGCAGTATGAACCGCACTGGGTTTTGCCGGTCAATAATGATGAACACTTGGTCGGCGCTTAGAACAGGAGTTGTGCAGCAATGAAACCTCGCATCAAAATTTGCGGCTTGACCCGGCCGGATGACGTGCTCAGCGCCATCAATGCCGGGGCGGATGCGATCGGTCTGGTTTTCTATCCGTCCAGCCCGCGCTATGTTGATCTGGTGCAAGCGGCGGCGCTGGCGCGGTTGGTACCGCCCTTCGTTACGATTGTCGGCCTTTTCGTCAATGCCGACCCAGCAAACGTGCGGGCAACACTGGCAGCGGTTCCCATTCATCTCCTGCAGTTTCACGGTGACGAAGATGAATCCTACT
>JBBRDR010000086.1:0-12922 GCA_038203745.1 Burkholderiales bacterium
GCGGCATATCTGCCACGAATTATTTCCGTTCAGGAAGCATCATGCGCAGTGTGTTGTCGCGCATGAAGTGGTGGTGAAAGAGCGCGGCGGCGGCATGCAGTCCGATCAGCCAGTATCCCGCTGTGCCTACGAATTCATGTACGTCCTTGATCTGTTTGGCGAGGTCGGGATTCTTGCCGATCAGCGGGGGTAATTCAAAACCAAAGAACGGCACGGGCTTGCCGGCGGCGCTCAGGGTCAGCCAGCCGGCAAGCGGCGCACCGATCATCAGCGCGTAAAGCGCAAAATGCACCAGGCGAGCCAGCTTTTCCTGCAGAGCCGGTGAAGGGGGCTGGATTTTTGGCTTTGCACCGGTGGCGATGAAGAGAATGCGCAGCCAGACCAGGGAAAATACAGAAAGACCGAGCATGAAATGCCACTGCATCACAAGCCCGCGCATGTCACTGCCTTTAGGAAAAACACCCTTCAACTGGATGGCGGTATAAACACCGGCGATCAGCAATAGCATTAGCCAGTGCAAACCAATGGACAGCGTTCCATATCGAAGTTCAGTATTTTTCCAGCGCATCATGGCCTCCTATTTCTTGGTTGTCAGATTGTCCCGCAGGCACTGACGGTGCGCGCTCCCAAGTTTGTCTTTGCACAGTTCGTGTGCTTTTTGATGTTGTTCGCAACGTGCCGGATTGGCCGACGTACTGCAGTCGATTAGCGGCGTTTTTTGCTGCACACATTGTTTGAATTGCGTGCCGCTCTTGTCTTTGCACGCCGCATAGGCCTGTTTCCGGTTCTCGCACTGTTGTGGGGTGCGGGACTTGCTGCAATCGATGTTCTGCGCCTGTTCGTTCAGACATTGTTTGCGTGCTGCGCCAGTCTTGCTCTTGCAGGCATCAAGCGCCTTTTTGCGGGCGGCCTGGCGTGCCTTGCATTGCTCAACGTCCTTGGCTTTGTTGCAGTCAACCGGAGCTGTTTTTGCATTTTGCTGCCGTGCTGCAGGCGGGGGAGGTGTGGCAGGCGTGGGTGCGGTGATTTCATTGACCATGGCGGGCGCCCCGGGCACACCGGCCGGCCCTTGCTGCGCAAAGGCCGGTAATGCCAGAAGCGCGGCGGTCAGTGAGGCAACAAAGAAGTGGCTGTTCATGAAACTCTCCGGTAGAAGTCGGTGTGGTTTGAAAACGGTGTGTCCGCGAGGCGTCTCAATCCCGAATTGTAGCCCCTCTCCTTGAGACCGTGTTGTTGTCGCCATTGAGCCGCCTGTCGCTTGTCGGGTATAGTTCCTGAATATTCAAACTGGAATGTGCCTTATGACCGATCAGATGGTGAATACCGCTCCCGACCACCGCCTGACGGTGGCGGAAGTCCTCGGATTGCTGGTAGCGGACAACCTCGTTACCAAACCGGATGCGGACGCCCTGATTGCTGAGTGCCGCCTGAAGCGTCTGGTGGCACATCCGCTGACGATCATTGCCGACCAGAAGTGGAAGTCGCTGCAGCCGCCGCATCGCCCGTTGTCTCTTGATGATCTCGGCGAGTGGATGGCGGCCAAGGTCAGCATGGAGTATTACCACATTGACCCCCTGAAAATCGACTTTACGGCGGTGACGGATGTGATGTCGAGTGCTTATGCCACGCGTTTCGGCATTCTGCCGGTACAGGTTAACGCCAGCGAAGTCCTGGTGGCGACGACCGAGCCTTACTTGCGCGACTGGGAAAAAGAAATCAGGCCCATCGTCAAAAAAAATATTCGCCGGGTATTTGCCAGCCCGGTCGATGTGGCGCGATTTCTGGTCGAGTTTTACAACCTTGCACGTTCGGTCAAGAAGGCCACTCAACTGGGCGGGCAAAGTTCAGGGTTATCGTCATTCGAGCAACTGGTTGAACTGGGACGAACCAATAAGCAGTTCGATGCCAACGACCAGCACATCGTCAATATTGTCGATTGGTTGTGGCAATACGCCTTCGAACAGCGGGCCAGTGACATCCACATCGAGCCGCGGCGCGAATTGGGCATTGTGCGCTTCCGTATCGACGGCGTGTTGCATCAGGTGTACCAGATCCCGATGAGCGTGATGGCGGCGATGGTTAGCCGCATCAAGATTCTTGGCCGCATGGATCTGGTTGAAAAACGGCGTCCACAGGACGGGCGCATCAAGACGCGTACAGCTGACGGGCAGGAGGCGGAGTTACGGCTATCAACGCTGCCCACGGCCTTTGGCGAAAAACTGGTGATGCGGATTTTTGACCCCGAAGTGTTGATGCGCAACTTTACCGATCTCGGCTTTTCCGTAGACGATCAGGCGAACTGGAAAAAAATGTCGGATAGTCCCAACGGCATTATTCTGGTGACCGGCCCGACTGGCTCCGGAAAAACCACCACGCTGTATTCAACGCTCAGGCAACTGGCTACGCAAGCGGTCAATGTGTGCACCATCGAAGACCCGATCGAAATGGTTGAGCCGGCGTTCAACCAGATGCAGGTGCAGAACGCCATTGATCTGGGCTTTGCCGAGGGCGTGCGGGCGCTCATGCGGCAGGATCCGGACATCATCATGGTTGGCGAAATCCGCGATCTGGAAACGGCTGAAGTTGCCATTCAGGCGGCGCTGACCGGCCACCTGGTGCTATCGACACTGCACACCAACGACGCCCCGGCGGCGGTCACGCGCATGCTCGATCTGGGCCTGCCGTCCTACCTGATCAGCGCCACGGTGCTGGGTGTCATGGCGCAACGACTGGTGCGTGTGCTGTGTCCGAGTTGCAAAAAAGCAACCCCGGCCACAGCCGAGGATGAAGCCATGTGGGATCGTCTGGTGGCCCCGTGGAAGGCCAATCGCCCGGCGCAGTTTCATCACCCGGTCGGTTGTCTGGATTGCCGTATGACGGGCTATCGCGGGCGGGTCGGGGTTTATGAAGTCCTGATGCTCTCGCCGGACATGAAACAGGCGATTACGGAAAACGCAGATGTGGCCAAGATTCGTGATCTCGCCTACCGCGAAGGGATGAAGCCGCTGCGTATTTCCGGTGCGATGAAAGTGGCAGCCGGCATGACCACGCTGGCTGAAATATTCAAGGTTGCGCCGCCGTCCGAGCGTTCGTGAAACTCTGCAAGCTGGTCGGCCTGCAGGCCAATATCCATGCGCTTCTTGGAGGCATTCTTCGTAGCTCAGTACTTGTAGCTGCCTCTTTCAAACGGCGGAATACGCCCAACCAAAGCCTCTAACATTTCCAGTTCGGCATCGGCGTGGTTCACCACCGAGGCATCGACCATCGTCGGCATCGATGAGTCGTGATAAATGTTGATGGGGTGGTCGTGGTGCTTCGTCTCGATAAATTCGACGCGATTCGGGTCGGCCGCAGGGATCAGCTCCGCCGTGCCATAGCATAGGCAAAAATAGACTTTTTTCGGCTCCGACTCGATGTAGCAGCCGGTGCCGCGAATGCCGATGGTCGCCGTCGCTGTTTGCAGCGTTTTGTTACCTTTGCCGAATACCGACAGGATTTTTCCCGTGATGACGCGCATCACGTCGGCGGCGGCATTAGTCACACTCGCAGAAAAACTGACCGTGCTGCTGGCGCGTTGTAGGTAGGCATCCTGCCCGATCACATAAATGGCCTCGCTAGCCGCGGCGGTCACAATGGTGTCGCCAGCACCCACCGCCATGCCGGTGCTGGCAGGCTTGCCGTTGACGGAGACGTTCCCGGTGATTTTGTGCATACCGGGCAGAATGGGCCTGGTACCGTTGGCCAGTGCCTCGCGGATCAGCCCGCTGATCCCCGTGCTGCCGAACAGGCCGGCGGCGGCAAGTCGCTTTATTGTTTCTCTTCGTTGATTTGAGTTCAAAACAAGTTTCCTTAGGGTAAATTTCTACACTTCCAGTGCGCCGATCAAGCTCTTGATATCGGCCACCCCGTTGTCGACCAGCCACGGTTTCAGCGTCCGGCTGCGCGACGTACACATTCCAGATACTGTTCCGAATCCATTGAGCCGGCGTTGCGTTGGGCGTGCCAGAGGGTTTCTCCGAGACACTCCATAACGGCGTGTTCGGCGTCGTGCACGTCGAGCCGGATGCGCAGTGCGCTGTAGGCGGCGCGTATGCCCGGTGGCTGATCGATACTGATCTGGTCGGCAATCGCCAGATGCAGCGAGAGATGCAGGAAGGGATTCATCTGCCCACCTTCAGGCGTGAATTCCTGCGCTACGGCAAACTCCGGATTTTCCAGCAGGGCATGGTATTCCGGGTGCTGCTCGATCAGGTCGGCCGCCGTAAGCTCAGCCCCTTCGAGCGGCAATCTTGCCCGGTGTTTACGCCAGGCGTTGCAGAAGAAGAGACGCGCCTGCTCACGTGATGGATTAAACACGAGTCAAGTTTTCAATGCGCCGATCAGACTCTTGATATCGGCTACCCCGTTGTCGACCAGCCAGGTTTCCATTTCACCGGCAATCGTTTGTGCTGCACCGGGGTTGATGAAGCTGGCGGTGCCGACCTGCACTGCCGTGGCGCCCGCCAGGATGAACTCCAGCGCGTCGGTGGCGTTCATGATGCCACCAATGCCGATGATCGGCACCTTGACTGCTTTGGCCACCTGCCAGACCATGCGCAGGGCAACCGGTTTGATGGCGGGGCCGGAGAAACCGCCGGTGATATTGGCCAGCACCGGACGGCGTTTCTTCAGATCAATCGCCATGCCGATCAGGGTGTTGATCAGCGACAGCGAATCCGCACCGGCATCGACGCAGGCCCGCGCCATGGCCACCACATCGGTGACGTTGGGCGAGAGTTTGACGATCAGCGGTTTTTTGGTAGCTGCACGGCAGGCGGCGACCACGCTTGCGGCGCAGGCCGGGTCGGTGCCAAAGACGATGCCCCCCTGTTTGACGTTGGGGCAGGAGATGTTCATTTCCAGAGCGGCAACTTCGGGAATCTCATCCAGACGGCGGGCCATCTCGGCGTATTCGTCGATGGTGTCACCGAAGAAGTTGGCGATACAGGGCGTGTTGACGGTACGCACAAACGGGATTTTCTTGGCGATGAAGGCGTCAATACCGACATTCTGCAGGCCGATGGCGTTGAGCATGCCGCCGGGCGTTTCGACGATGCGCGGGGTCGGGTTGCCAGCGCGGGGTTTGAGCGACAAGCCCTTGGTGACAAAAGCGCCAATCGAGAGCAGATCAACGTAGTCGACAAATTCCTCGCCGTAGCCGAAGGTGCCCGAGGCGGTCATGATCGGGTTGCGCAGGGGGATGCCGCACAGATCAACGCTCATCTCAGGTTTGTTATTTTGCATTTTTATACCCCCCACTTCAATTCGCTGGCTTCAAAAACCGGGCCCTCGGTGCACACGCAACGATAGTCCGGTGTCTCCTGCGAATGGCCTTTGCCCGGCGCAACGCAACCGAGGCAGGCGCCAACACCACAGGCCATGTAGCCTTCGAGCGAAACCTGGCAGGGGATGTGGCGCTCGGCGGCGATTTTCGCCACGGCGTGCAGCATCGCGTCCGGCCCACAGGCATAGATGGTGGCCTTGCCCTTGAGGTTGTCGAGGTGCTTGTTCAGGGCGACGGTGACATAGCCCTGCTCGCCCAGCGAACCATCTTCGGTGGCGGTGTAGCATTCAACGCCGAGACGTTTGAATTCGGTGATGCAGAGAATATCGTCGCGCGTCCTGCCGCCGGCAAAGAGACGTACCGGTGATTTCCGGGTAACCAGTTCCTTGGCCAGAAGGTACAACGGTGCGAGACCGATACCGCCGCCGACAATCAGTTTTTCTTCATTTTCATCGCCTTGCTCGAAGCCGGTGCCGAGCGGCCCGAGGATGTCGAGCATGTCGGTTTCGTGCAGGGCGGAGAGCAGGGCCGTGCCTTTGCCAACTACCTTGTAGAGCATCTCGAAATAAACTTGAGGCACGGCACCACTCTGCGCTGGCGTGTACGTGCCGATGTCGAAGACAGCAAGGGGTCGGCGCAAAAGCGGATCAATCGTGTTGTTGATGCCGACCATGACAAACTGGCCGGGCGTGGCCGCGGCAAATGGCTGCGGGGCCGTGAGGCGGATGCGCCAGTAGTCGGGCGAAATCTCCACGTTGGAAAGAATCATTGATGTGAACTGCATTACTGCTCTCCTTTTATATTTCCTGTCAGAAACACCTCGTCGATACCTTCGCAGCGCCGGATTCCCAAATGGGCGTCATGCCCTGGAGCCTAGAATTTAGTCACGTGCAGTTGATACTCGGCAGCTACCTCGCCGAGGGTTAACAGTCGCGTTTTGGCATCGGAAAGCAGCGCCTGGCTTAATTTCCTGTTGAAGCCAACAAGAATCGCCTTGGCATGCTCGGCAAATTCTCCGGAGACAGCCTGGTCTTCATACTGGGTGACATACGAATGTGCCGCGACACCAATCACGAAATAGAGCCCGGCATTTTCGATATCGCTGCCCATCAGTTCAAAAGCGTCTTTTGAGAGGCGTTTGAAGTCGTCAGTTCCAGCCCCGGAGGTCTCAAATCGGGCTGCGGTTTCATGAAAATTCATGATAGTCCTTTCGTTTCTGTTTTGAAGGAGGATTTTCCTCCATGAACATACGACCAATGAACAGGGTCTGCCAGAAAAGTCTGCAGTTCCGCAAGTTCGCACGCTTGAAAAGTTGAATGCTCACGGGCTACCCGGAGGATATCCTGCCACGTGGCGAGTGAGTGCACGTTCACTCCCATGGTATCAAGCACGCTTTTCGTCGGGAAGGTGCCGTAGTCAAATATAACGAAAACATCCTTGACCAGCAATTCTGCCTCGGCAATGGCCAGGCAGCAATTAACGATCGAACGGCCTCCTGACATGAGGTCGTCCACCAGCAGGACAGATTCTCCCGGGCGGATGACGCCAACGACCTGCCGGCCGGGCCCTAACCCTTTCCGTTGCTTGCGCACGTATTGCATGGGTAGTTCGAGGGCATCCGCGATCCATGCGGCAAGTGCGATACCGCTAGCCTCGGCACCAGCGACAGCAGCAATTCCCTCAAGACAATGGCGCTTGCGAAGAAGATCTAGCGCGTGCTGCACAAGTTTGCGCCGGATCTCCGGAAACGAAATCAGCCGGCGACATTCCATATAAACCGGACTTGCCCAGCCGGAAGGCAGGCGGAACGGTTCGTCGGTATGGACTTCGATACAACCCGTCGTGAGCAGCGCACGGGAGACCTCGCTGGCCACGCTGGCGTCGTCAGCTTGGGATTGAATGCAGGTTGGTGTCATGGGAAACCTCTGGTTTTTGTGTTCAAGTCACTGGGTTCGTTTCAGCAGTTTGCGCAATTGAGCGGCGCCGGTCTTTCCTCTGTACGCACCTTTCCACAAGCGATCAATCATTTCCTCGTAGAGTCGGACAGGTTCCGGTGATGCGGTAAGGGTGGCGATACCGTTGCGGATGCTCGGCAGTTCACCTAGCCGGAACGGGCTGATCGCCAGCATGGTTCGATTCCGTCCGTAGAGTAACTGGAACGAGCTTGCAGGCATCGCATCATCGATCAGGGCTGCCTGGACATGCATGGGTTCATTTTCCATCAGCTCGGCAATCCGTTTGATTTCCCTGCGAGCGGCCAGGATTCGCTGCTGACGAACCGATTGCGCAAGATTAATGTTGCCGATCAGCCCTGTTTGCAGAAAACGCTCAAGTTCACGCAGTCCGATCAGGCTGACAATGTTCGGTTGCTTTTCCTTGAATATTGTCTTGCGCTCGCGCAGGATATCCAGGAGGCCTTCGACCTCTGCGCGATGCGCTTCAAGCTCGCCTGAAGCCTTGTTATCAGCTGAAGACGAGAATGATTCGAGCAGCATGACGCGCAGATGATCGAGGTATTCGCTGGAGGCAAGCAGCAGCGAGATCGGCTCAAAGTGGACGACGATCCGGTCGGCGCTAAGCTCAATCTGGCGCATGCGTTCAAGGAAGCCGAGGGCCGTCGGGTAATACTCGACTTCTACACCGAGCAGGGACGCTATCGAGGTGCCAAGCAACTGTGCCAGACGCTCCAGCGTTTCGATCTTGACGATTTTTCCCTGCTCCATGCGGTACAGCGCTGCGCGTGACACACCTAGCTTTTCGGCCACGTTTTCGGCGAGCAGAGAGGCGCCGATCCGGTACGCCCGGAGACGGAAGCCCAGTTCTTCGTAGTCGATTGATGGCGAAGAGACAGGTGCTTGCTCCGGAAGGTCTGTATTTATGCTGGGCATGGAGAGTAGTATCAGTGTGGGATCATGCTGGGAAGGCACAAGCTGAAAGTGTACTTCCTGGCAGCGGGTAGGTGCCATTCAGTTGCAGGCTCGGGCGTCCGGCCGGTATGCCAGGGAAATTTCCAGCAGGGGATCATGAAAGCTCTTGGATCGCTTGGCTGAGAACATCCACACCAATCATGAAGTCGTCCATTTCCATGGCCTCCTCCGGATTGTGCGAACCATTCTGATTACGGATGAACAGCATGCCGCTGGGAATGCCGGCATTGGCGAACAGCGATGCATCGTGTCCGGCTCCGCTGGGGATGATTTCAAAGGAACAGCCCTGTTTGGTGCAAATCCTTGAAAAAAGGCTGCAAATCTGGCTGTCCATGGTCGCTGGATTGGACAGCAGGCGCCGGTCGAATGAAAAGTTTACCTGCCGCTCACGGCTGATCGCGGTACATTCGGCGCGCATCAGCTGGTAGAAGGCTTCCAGCGTATCGATGCTCTTGCTGCGGACCTCAAAGCTGAACTTTACCTGGCCGGGAATGCGCGAAGCTGAGTGTTCGGCAGGGTTGGTTGACAGCATGCCGATGGTGACGACAAGATCAGTGCCGCGTTCGAGCAGTTCGCTCCAGTGTTCGTCGAGGCGCATGATCAGGTCGGCCACGGCAAACATGGCATCACGGCGCAGCCAGCGGGGAACCGCACCGGAATGCCCGGCAGCGCCAATGCACTGAATGCTGTTGTGACGGATGTTACCGCGTATGCCTGAAACCACGGCCAAGGGTAGTTTGCGTGCCACCATGACCGGCCCTTGCTCGATATGCAGTTCGAGGAAAGCGCGCACCCTGCTTTTGTCAAAAAGCTCCACCTGATTGCGGATGGCCTCGACGTCCGCCCCTACATTCTGCATGCAGCTGGCCAGTGTCTCGCCGGTATTGCGCTGTTGCAGTTCCAGATCTTCGTCAGTGAGCAGCCCAAACAAGGCGCCTGATCCCATGTAGGCTTTGCCGAACCACGCGCTCTCCTCACCCCGGAAGCCGATGACTTGCAGTGGGAATGGGGAAGGGCGTGCGGATTTTTTTTGTGCTATCAGGCACAACAGCCCGGCAATGACTCCGGCCAGACCATCGAAATTACCACCCTGGGGTACCGTGTCAAGGTGCGAACCACACCAGATGAGCTGCTTTTCGGAACAGGCATCAGGCAAACTAAACTGGAGATTGGCTGCTCTGTCACAGCGGACTTCGAGTCCCTGCTGCAGGGCAAAGTCGCGCAGCAGGTCGGCCGTGGCCGATTCGCCCGCTCCGTAGCTTTCACGGGTCATGCCGATACCGTCGTACGAGAGTTCGCGAATGCTGGAAAAAAGTGCTTCGGCGACTGGGCGTAACTCCAGCATATCCATGCTAATCATTCCGGAATATTCAGTCAGGATGGCGCGCGATGAGTCGCGTCCTGACGGGCAACTTTTGACGATCGATAGGACAAGCGAAAAAAGTCATGATGGATTCTTTGGCCGGAGGCAAGCAACTGGGTGCCGATTGCCTCCGGCCTGGGGTTGGTATTACTTCAACTCGGTACCTTTGAGTTCCGGGATCAGGAAGAAGGTGGCAATCATGTCGATGATGTAGATCGTCGCCAGCAGGCCAATCGCAGTTGGGAACGAATAGGTCGCTGCCAGGGTACCCACGACGACCGGGCCAAAGCCGCCAACCCCGCGGCCGATGTTGAACAGCACGTTTTGCGCTGTGGCACGCGCTTCGGTTGGATAGGCTTTTGACATCAATGCGCCATAACCACCCAGCATGCCGTTGACGAACATGCCCAGAACTGCGCCCGCCCACAATAAGGCGTTGGGGTCAGTAAGCTGGGAGTAGGTCAGCACCATGATGACGGCGCCGGTCTGGAAGAGCAGGAAGCTTGGTTTGCGGCCTATGCGGTCGGCGAGTTGCCCGAAAACCCAGATGCCAAACATCATTCCGAGGATGGTGACGGCAGTCCACATCGACGATTTGGTCAGATTGAAACCGAGTTGCTTGGCGAGGAAATTCGGCATCCAGATCATCAGGCCGTAGTAGCCGAAGTTCTGCACCGAGGTCAGGACGATAATGCCGGTACTGACCTTTGCGGTGGCATTATCCTTGAACAACAGCTTGAACGAATCAACGATGGATTTACGTTTTGCCGTGCTCTTCACAAAAATTTCCGGTTCATGCAAGTTGTTCCGGATGTACCAAGCAATGAACGCCGGGATCACGCCGACCATGAACATGCCGCGCCAGCCAATGGCAGGCAATAGTACCGGCGTCAGCAGGGCAGCGAGCAATACGCCGATCTGCCAGCCGAGAGCGACATAGGAGGTTGCCTTGGCACGGTGCTTGGCCGGCCAGGCTTCTGAGGCCAGCGCCATGCCGATGCCGAATTCGCCGCCCAGGCCGATGCCGGCAATGGTGCGGTAGAAGAGCAGATCCCAGTAGCCGGTGGCAAATGCACACAGACCGGTGAACACGGCGAACAGTACGATGGTCCAGGTCAGTACCCGAATGCGGCCGTAATGATCAGCGAGCGCGCCAAAAATGAGTCCACCGGCAACCGCTCCGATCAGTGTCCAGGTGACCAGCGACCCGGCTTGCGCCGGGCTCAGATGCAATTCTGCCGAGATCGCGGACAGCATGAAGCCAAGAATGAGCAGGTCAAAGCCATCCATGGCATAGCCAACTGTCGAGCCAGCTAGAGCCTTCCAGCCATAACTGCTAACTTTTTCGTCTGTAATCATTTCCATCATCTCCCTAGAGTCGGTACATTAGGCAAAGCAAAAAAATGTCGGCGTCGCAGCACTGTTGAAATGAATAAACAGCGAGTTTTAAATGTAAAAATAAAGATACTCGTCTAATTTTAGAAACACAATGCTTTTATTCCAGATTAGTTATTCCGGGTCGGCCAGGAAACCTGCGGCAACCGATGAATTGATGAACTCGTTCGCCAGGACGCCGAGCGCCGGTGCGCCGCGAGCAATCGATTCGGCGCGATGGCGCACCTTTTTGGCAACCACCCCATTGGCCTGCCAGGCCCGGCCTTCGCTCAGGGCGTTGTGGAACATCGGCATCAGACGGTCAAGCGAGAGCGCAAACCGTGCTTCCGGGCTGTCGCTCGCCTCGTATTCGTCCCATAAGGCGCGCAGACGGCCGGCCTGTGCACCGGGTAGCAGGCCGAAAATCCGGTCAGCAGCTGCTTGTTCGCGCGCCGCCTTGGTTTCGTTACCGGCATTGTCGTAGGCGAAGGTATCGCCGGCATCGATTTCGATCAGATCGTGTACCAGCAGAAGTTCAATTACGCGGGCCCTGTTGACCGGAGCGGCCGCATGTTCACTCAAGACCATCGCCATCAAGGCGACATGCCAGCTATGCTCAGCGGTATTTTCCCGGCGCGAGCCATCGACCAAATAATTCTGGCGTAAAACCGTCTTCAGACGGTCGATTTCAATGATGAAGCGAATTTGTTGCTCTAGTGCGCTGACTGGATTCATGATATTTCCCAAAATATTGGCCGCCCTCTCGAGCAGAACTACAGCTGGTCAGCTTGCTTGATCGATTGGATGCCCGTTTCCTTCAATTGCCTGCTGACGAGCGCGGTAACCACGGCATTCTGCAACTGGATGTTGCTATACGCGATGCCGTTGTTTGCCGGGGCGATCTGGCCGGTGCCGTAAACGCCAAGGACCGGCAGTGCAGGATAACGTTCGAGCAGGACATCCAGGTCGCGGTCTTCGCCACCGTAAAAATAAGGCCCACGACCAATGCACGAGAACACCAGCGCACAAGCCGGGTCGGGGGTGTTCTCAGCCAGCCGGCCAATCGTTTCCCGCATCTCGGCTTCGGCCGTTACGGGTTGCCGGATGGCCCAGGCCAGGTGCTGCCCCGGCAGGACGCGTTCGGCTAGCGTCAGCGAGTTATCGGGGTTGATCGCAATGACGGCAATCGGGTGATAGCGCCCCTGGTCAAGCGAACTGTCGTTGTCTTCCATCAGCACGGCGCACAGTTGATGCAGGTTTTGCATCAACTGTGCGCGCAAATCGGCAGGTAGTACCCGGTTCAGGCTTTTTAATGCGCTTTGACCGCCGATTTTTTCAAGATCAAAACCGTTGCTGGCGCCGATAACCTGGGCTGAGCCGAGCAGTTGTAAACCGCTGGAAACGCCCAGGCTGAGGCGGCCCCCCAAGACCTGCACGCTGCAGCGCTGTTGTGCGTCAAGACGGCTTTGCTGCCAGACGACAGGTTCCGCATTGGCCGTGCTGCCGGTGAAGTTTCCGCCGAAGGTGCCGCCAAAGCGCGTTCTGGAGTCACTCCATTCGGGCGGGAAGGTGCTGCCGGCGTAGCTTAGTACCGGGTGACTCACATGATCGTCAGCTTCCGGGTGGCCCAGCGAGAGCCCGTCACCAAAAACCATGACAGCCGCCGCCGGGCGGTCAAGGGCCCAGCCGGACTCGGTAAAAACGCCCGATGCAATGCCGCCGGCCACCTGGGTGCACTGCGCGACGCGCGCTACAGCGGTGACAGTTTGCTGGGCGTTGCGCGCGAACTCGGGCGTCAGAAAAAGCAGCACGCCATTGACGTGCGTCAGCCCGGCCTTGGTGAGCGCCTGAGTGACTGCTTCCTCCGCCAACTGGGGAAGCGGGTCATTGCCGGTTATGAGTGCGCTAGCGACGGTCATTGATAAGGTGTTGAAA
>JBBRDR010000087.1:0-12794 GCA_038203745.1 Burkholderiales bacterium
CAATACTGGATGGCACCGCACGACCCTTGCGCCAGGTGCCCGCTTCCATGCCAAACTTCGCAGACGGCTGCTTCGGCAAGCAGACTGCGCGTGTGCACGCTCATGCACGGGACCTTCATCTCAGCCAGCGTCTGACTCTCGATAGTGTGCTCAGAGAAATGAAGAACACCCAGCACACTGGTTTTCCACGCGGTAGGTTGTTGCAAAAAAACTGCTATGGGCAGGCTGGAATTATGCCAATAAAATACAATGTCGTGCATCGATTCACCACCGTGTTAGTTTTGCGCAATCCGAAAGTCATATGCGCATCCGCAGTGCCTTCAATGTGCGTCTGAAATCGCGTGTGGCAGAGTCGGTAGCCCGGCAAACAAACCAGGAAAACTGCTACGCACATCCCCACCATTGTCTTGTTAGTTATTTTTGAACACTTAAAAACCAACTGTGGATGGTACTAACATATGGTTATGGTGTCTGCTCCGACCAAGACGCTACCCATGGGGCCGGAGAAACAATCGGGGTGGTGTTAGCCGGAATTGCTCACATGTTGCTCTTCAATCACCCCGCCGGCAATTGAATCCCCAGCAACCACACCATCCCGGAGAAGGTAAAAAAGGACAGGACTGTGGACACCATGATGCTGCTCGCGATGCGCCCGGAATCGGCACCAAACCGCTCGGCAAGCATCGAAACATTGCTGGCGCTGGGCAACGCTGCAACAAGTATGACAGCCATAAATGTTTGAGCCTCGAACGGAAAACCCAGGTACTGCGCGACACCGGCCCCAATAAAAACAAGCAAGGGATGTACAAAAAGTTTGGCCAGGGCCGCTGGAACAAAATCAATCAGCGGGCTGTTTCTCTTTGCCTTCACTACGTTGCGCGCGAGAATCGCACCCAGCGTAAACAGGGCAACCGGCGATGCTGCGTCCGACAGCAAGGAAATCGTCTTGCCTACGGGCTCGGGCATCACCAAACCGGTCAAACCGAACAGAATACCCGCCAGAATAGACCACAACATGGGGTTCAAGGCCGCGCCCCTGAGCGAGCGTACCGCTGAAAAAACAAGCACTTTCAGTGAACGCGCCTCACCAGTCTTGCCTTGCACATGGGCAATTGACATACACACCGAACTGAGCAGAACCTGGTCGACAAAAAGAGTTACGATCACCACGCCCACGGCCTTTTCGCCGAGCAGCGCCAGAAGCAGCGGGATACCCATGAAGCCGCTGTTCGAGAAAACAGCCGCCATCGCACCAAACGCGGCGTCCTTGATACCGACCCGCTCATTGCGACTGACTGTCACGGTCATGGCAACCAGCAGTAACCCACAACCCGAGTAGAGCATGATCAATGGGAAATCAAGCAATTGTGCCAATGGCGTCGCCGCGCCAAAATGGAACAGCATGGCTGAAAGCGCAAAATACAGAACGAAGGTACTGAGCCCGGGGATAGCATCAATCGGCAACAAGCGCAGGCGCGTGGCGACATAGCCACACAGCACGAGCGAAAAGAAGGGAAAGGTGACAGCAAGAATGGACAGCATTTATGCCCCCATCGGTGTCATCAGCACGCCGGCTCCTTGCGCAAGAATAACCACACTGCGATGCACAACAATCCGGAGAAACAAACTGCCGACCAGTTGGCCAGCGAAAAACCGAGGAAAACCCACTCCTTGTTGGTGCAAAACCCGGTGACCATGAACATGGCCGGCCATTGCACGCCCAGCCAGTTAATAAGCTGCTCTGTCAGTGTCGGATCACTGAAGCCGCATTCAATCGCCTGTTCCGGGGCATACTGCATCCAGCTCTGTTGTACGGCCGCAATCACACCACCCGCTGCAACAATCGCAATCAGAGCACTCCAGACTTTTCTCCAGCGCGGCTGCAGAACGCCAAACAAGGAAAAGACGCCAAACATCATGTAAAGAAGTCGCTGCAAATTACACAGGTGGCAAGGGTGCAAATTTGCCAGCTCACCGAGAGCCAGACCGGCCGCTATCAGGCCGAATGAAGCTAAAGAGAGCAATGCAAAAACGTTGCGTGTAGAAAATCGCATAGGTATTTAAGATCAGTAAAATGGTCAGACTATTGAATAACTGCGCATACGCAACGAGAGGTCCAGCAACTGGCGAACGCCTGAGCTTTCCGCACGCCGGCACCAATCCTGCAACTCCTTGATCAGCTGCTCGCGTGACGCGTTGGACCGCGCCCACAGTGCCATCAACTCTTCACGCATGGCATAGGCGGTTTGTAAGGCACTGCTCTGCTTCAGCATCTGCTCGAGACGTTCGCGCAGGTTCTCGGGCACCGCGCTCGCCTCAACGGCCAGACAGCGTTTCAACCCCTTGAGTTTCTTGCCACCCTGCACTTTATCAAGCTCTTCTCGATACATCTGCTTCAACGATTTGGCATAGCCTGCAAGGACATCGTAGCGATTGGCAATCACCGCCTGCAGGGTTTCGAAATCAACGTTCGGGCGCAAAACTCCAACATGCGGGACAGGCGCCACTTTCTTGACTTGAGCCAGTCCCAGCATGGACAAAATACAGATATACATCCACCCCAGATCGAACTCGTACCATTTGTTTGATAATTTGGCCGAGGTCGCGTAGGTATGGTGATTGTTATGCAACTCTTCGCCGCCAATCAGAATCCCGAGCGGGAAGATATTGGTACTGGCATCCGGCGAATTGAAATTCCGGTAACCCCAAAAGTGTCCCAAGCCGTTGATTACGCCAGCCGCCCAGAAAGGAATCCAGGCCACCTGGGCCGCCCACATCAACACCCCGGGGATAAGGTCGAAGATGGCCACATCAATCAGAAGCATGAGCATGACACCGAGTTTCTGATGAGGTGTGTAAAGGTGATTCTCGATCCAGTCATCCGGTGTGCCGTGGCCGTATCGTTTGAGCGTTTCAGGGTTGCGTGCTTCCTTGACATAAAGAAATACCCCGCCCCACAACACTCGGTTGATACCATAGACTTGCGGACTGTGAGGATCTTCAGCTGTTTCGCATTTGGCGTGATGCTTGCGGTGGATAGAAGCCCACTCCTTGGTACCCATGCCGGTCGTCAGCCACAACCACAAACGAAAGAACTGCGCAGGTAGCGGGTGTAATTCCAGCGCACGGTGCGCCTGATGCCGGTGCAGAAAGATGGTTACCGCAGCAATCGTCACGTGGGTCAAACCCAGAGTTACCAGTACATAAGCCCACCAAGGCCAATCAACGATGCCAGCGTACATAAAGCCCTCCAAAATATTCCATCAAAGATTTTACGCTAATTTCTAGAACAGGCGAAACAGCCGTTTGGTCGCACTTTTATCTCATTGCAACGGGTATTTTTTACGCGGGCGTTTATCCTGCGCCCGCAACCCGTTATCATTGTCCTATGAAAACACGAATCCTGCTGGTTGAGGACGATGAGCGCCTCGCCGACCTGACCGCCGAATACCTGCGTAAAAACGATTTCGAAGTCACCATCGAAGCCCGCGGAGACACCGCCGAAGCGCGGATTCTGAAAGACAATCCCGAACTCGTGATGCTTGACGTCATGCTTCCCGGGAAAGACGGTTTTGAAGTCTGCCGCTCAGTGCGGGCGCAGTACAAGGGTGTGATCCTGATGCTCACCGCGCGCGACGAAGACCTCGACCAGATTCTCGGCCTCGAACTCGGCGCCGACGATTACATTTCCAAGCCGGTTCAACCGCGACTCCTTCTGGCACGCATCAGAGCGCTGTTACGCCGCTTCCCGGTCACCAGCCAGGCTGAGGGCGACGCGGAGAACGGCAACACGGCTCAACTCGCGTTTGGCTGTTTCAGCATCAGTCAGTCCACACGCAGCGCCTACCTGGGCAGCGACATCATCGACCTGACTACCGCTGAATTTGACTTGCTTTGGTTACTTGCCCGCCACGCCGGAACCATTCTGTCACGCGATGACTTGCTGCAACAATTGCGCGGGATCGGTTTCGACGGACTGGATCGATCAATCGACGCCCGTATCTCACGCCTGCGTCGAAAACTCGGCGATGACCCGGAGAACCCGACACGAATCAAGACAGTACGCGGCAAAGGCTATCTGTTCAGCAAACATGACTGGCAATAGCAGCAACAATAAGTTGCTTTCCATACTCGGGCGCTACAAGCCCGCCCCGTGGCGCGGCCGTTACAGCCTGTCACGCATGTTCTTCAGTTTCTACCTGATGGTGATGGGGTCCTTCGTGGTCATCGCCTTCTTTGCCGATTTTGTTATTTCCACCGCTGTCAAAGGCATAGCCGATGACTACACCAGCCGTTTCATGCACGGCACGATTATTCTGATCGAAGAAGACCTGTTCCGCAAACCGCGTTCGCAATGGCCAAAAGCCATCAAGACACTTGCCGATAAATTTGTTTACAAGCTGGATATTGTCGACCGCTGGACACTCAAGCTACCCCACAAGCAGGCAGAACGTCTTGATGCCGGCGAACTGGCCATCGCGCCAGATGGCGACATCCTCTACCACCGCCTGAAGCAAACGCCTCAAATCCTTGTTGTCGGCCCGCTATCACCCGATGCAGACCCGAATCGCCAACGTACCCTGCCGCTTGAACTTCGCATTCGCCTGCTCACCTGGAGCCTGATCGGATTCATTCTAGCCATCGCCGTATGGTTCTGGGTACGCCCCGTGTGGCGTGACCTCGAAGCGTTGCGCCAAACAGCACGCGCCCTCGGCGAAGGTCACTTTGAAACCCGTGCCCCGACGGCGCGTAGCGCTGCCTTTGAGCTGCTCACTGAAACCCTCAACGGCATGGCCGAACGCATCCAGCGCCTGATTGCCACGCAAAAAGAATTATCAAGCGCCATTTCACATGAGCTTCGAACGCCAATTGCACGCCTGCGTTTTGCCCTTGAAATGTGTTCAGACACTAACGACCGGGCTGAACGGGGCCGACTCTGGCAAATGATGGGCGTCGACCTTGACGAACTCGACAATCTCATTGATTCGAGCCTGACCTATGCCCGCTTCGAACGAGAACAACCCGAGCTGAATCTCACCCCCGTTGAACTGGCGCCCTGGATTGAGGAGGAAGTTGAATCCGTGCGCATTCTTGGCCGGTCGCTCGAACTGAGCGTCGACACCAGCGCCCTGCCCACAGCACAACAGGTCGAACTTGACCTGAAAAGCATGCCGTACGCCGTTACCAATTTGCTGCGTAATGCCATCAAGTACGCGCAAACAAAGATCGTCGTCAGCGCTGAAGTTGCCGGCGACCGTGTCCTTCTGCACGTAGACGATGACGGTGTCGGCATCCCCCCGGATGAGCGCCAACGCGTCTTCTTCGCCTTTACCCGACTGGATCGTTCGCGCGATCGTGCCACCGGGGGTTACGGCCTGGGATTGGCAATTGTGCGGCTGGTTCTGGAGCAGCACGGCGGCACGGCTTGCGCTGATGAATCCCCGCTCGGCGGCGCACGATTTACGCTCAGCTGGCCATTGTTACAGAGCGTCACTTAATTCGGACGAAAGCGCTAAAGACACTAGGCCGCCTCCCAACTATCATAGCCTTACTCGATGTACAAACTGACGGAGGAACTCGAAATGCGCCAACTCGAACTGATTCGCGAACGTTTCCTCGCCGATGCCCGAGAGCATTTACTTGATAGCGACGCAACCCATGGAACATGCCATTGCGCTTGCGGACAAAATAGCCAGGCTTTATCCGGCATTGAAACCAGTCGGCATTCTGGAAAGAAAAAAGATTGAATGCTGTGGCAACGCCCCTCCCCGAATTCCCGATTGCTGAAGGTGTTGGTGTTTTCCTCGGGGTTGTCGCTTGGGATCTGCTCGTTGACGGGCGCATGGAACCCCTCAAGGCGGCACTCATCGCCGCCACCTGCTCGCTGATCTGGTTTGGCTTTCGCCTCTGGCAGGAAAAAACACGGGACAAACGCCCCTGAATTGTTAGTAACTAAATATTGCCAAAGCCCGCACAACTTGTGGGCTTTTTAATAAGCAATACATGTTACAGACAGTCACTTAATCGCTGAATAAGCGCAACAGACAAGGCAACACGCAATCCCTACAATGCCATTGTTGCTTCAGCATCCCCCGCTGGCAATGTTTGACCCTCCCTGACCCATCACCAATGATGGGACTTTTAATCCCGCGCCTCACGGCGTGGGATTTTTTTTGCCTATGCCGCCAAGGCACTCCCGAGAATGCGTAGCTCACGCTGCGGGAAGGGTATCTCGATGCTGTTGGCGCGGAAAGACTTCCAGATTAGTAAGCTGATGTCCGAGCGCACAGAACCGGTTCCTTTTTCCGGATCAGCCACCCAGAACCCGATTTCCAGATTAATGCCGCTATCGGCAAATTCGGTAATCAGTGCCACAGGCTCTGGATCACCCAGCACCCTGTCATGCTGCCGCGCCGAGTCCACCATCAATTGCATGGCTCGTTCCAGATCAGAGCTGTAGGCCACCTGGACACTCACCGTCACACGCACACGCGGATCCGAAAATGAGAGATTTCGCACAATGTTACTGACCAGATGCTCATTGGGAACAATCACTTCGGTTCCCGTCAGCATTTTCATGACGGTATAGCGCGTCGTAATTTGCGTCACCGTACCGAAAATTTTGTCATCAACGGCAATCAGATTGCCAATTCGTATCGAACGATCGAGCAGGATGATGAAGCCGCTCACGTAATTACTGGCGATCTTCTGCAAACCAATGCCCAAACCCACCGCCAATGCACCACCGAAAACCGAAAGCGTCGTTACATCAATCCCGAGCAGTGAGAGGCTCAGCAGCAAGGCAATCAGCGAGAGCACGGCTTTGGCCACGCGTGCCAGCACCACACGCAAATTGGGATCCATCTGGTCCGCCTCACGCAGATGGTTTTCGATCAGACTGGCAATCCACAGCGCCAGCAGCAGGGTGAGCGCAACGGTAACTGAACCGTGCAGCACCATCCAAAGATCAAGATTCTGATTGCCGATGGCGAATTTTATTTGCTCAAGCGTTTCGATCAGCGGCTCGGCCAGTCCGGTCAGATCAAGCACCAGCACGCTCCAAACCGCCGTCGAAATCAATCGCTCGAAGCTCGTCAGAAAACCACCGCTGGAGAAAACACAGCGCAGCGCGTAGACCAGCACCCTGACCAAGGCCCACGCGACAAGTAAAGGGGCGGCCAGATAGAGCAGGCTCAGATGCGCCCATTGCATCGCAACCAACGTCTTTTGCAGAACCAACACCAGCACCCAGGCAATTAGCGGGAAGGCGACCCGTTTGATACCGCCCGCGCCAAATGCTTTTAACGAGCTACGTGCCGAGTTGTCCCGACCGTCATCGCGTACGCGCAGCCTGTACGAAAAGCCCCAGGAGACAGTCAGAATGATGGTCAGTGCCAAAACCAGCCAGTACGTCATGGGATAGTGCAAATCGCTCCAAAAATTCTGAAGCAGCGCAAACATCTGCCTGTCACTCATTGACGTTCCATGACCGCCGCAAAAAAGCCATCCGTTCCATGGCGATGAGGTAACAAACGAAAACGCTCGCCGCCATCGCGATCACAATCAATTTCGATGTCCTGTTTGCGCAACACGTCGGCCGCAGACAATGAAACGAACTCCGGATGCGCCGACTGAAACGCTGACACGACGGACTCGTTCTCGGCATCGAGCAAACTGCACGTGGCATAGACCAGCCGCCCGCCCTTCTTCACCAGCCCCGACGCTGCCTTGAGAATGGCGGACTGCTTGGTCGTCAGCTCGGCAACACTTTCCGGCGTCTGGCGCCACTTGAGATCAGGGTTACGGCGCAACGTTCCCAAACCGGAACACGGGGCGTCAACCAACACGCGGTCCAGTTTCCCAGCGAGCCGCTTGATCTTGATGTCGTTCTCGGACTCGATGCGCACCGGATGCACGTTTGACAATCCGGAGCGCGCCAAACGCGGCTTGAGCTTGGCCAATCGTTTCTCGGCCACATCGAAGGCGTATAGCCGGCCTTGCGAGCGCATCAATGCGCCAAGCAGGAGTGTCTTGCCGCCAGCGCCGGCGCAAAAATCCGCAACCATTTCACCACGCTTCGGCTGCAACAGGAAACCGAGCAACTGACTGCCCTCGTCCTGCACTTCGAAACTGCCATCGAGGAACAAGGGGTGACGCGAAATTGACGGCTTGCCGTTAAGCCGGATACCGAGCGGCGAATAGCGGCAGGGTTCTGCCGTCAAACCATCCGCGTTGAGTTGGGCCAGCACGGCCTTGCGTTCCGCCTTGAGCACATTGACGCGCAGATCGAGTGGCGCTGACTGATTGAGACTGGCGGCGAGCGCATCCAGATCAGGCGCATCAAACTGCCCGCTCAGCGCCTCGTAAAGCCAGTCCGGCAGGTCAAGTCGGACGGCCGGCGGCAGATCCTCCAGCTTAACGGCCTTGGCCTGCGCCAGCCACTTGCCTTCAACTTCATTCAAAACAGCATCCAGTTCGCGCCGGTTCAAACCCTGCACGCAGGCCAGTGTGGCCAGCAGCAAACGCCGGGAGGTCACGTCTTCAAAGCATCTGGCCGAAAGTGAACGCTTACGGCGCAACACCGAATAAACAGTTTCGGCGACAAAACCGCGATCAGCATGGCCCAACTCGCGGTGCTGCCGGAAGTAGCGCGATACCACCAGATCAGCGGGAAAAGTGGAACGCAGCAACTCTGAAAGGAGCGCTTCAGTATGATTAAACAGGGTAGGGGTAAAACGCATTAGTCTGGACTCAGTTGGATTTTAGTAGCGACTTGCACAAAGCTGTCACCCTTGGCATCAACATGCCGGATTTTAACCGGTAGCAGCAAGTAATCATAAGCCAGCCACAATTCAGTTGCATTTTCACCGGGAGCGCGCAGATGCAATGTACGCATCAGACCGGCCGGCAGCTCGATTTCCTCGTCGCCCAACACCTCAAGACGATAAACCCCGTACTTCCGCCCGGTGGCTATCGGTAGCGTCGTTCCCACCTCAAGGTGCGGTAGAAATCCAAGTTGATAGTTAAATGACAGCAGATCCTGTGCGCCGTGGGCCAAGGACTGTTCGGCACGATCACCGACGCGCACTGTCATCTTATCCCAATCAAACTCGGCCTTCTCCTTGGTCTCCTGACCATTGCGCCGGATGGCAAAAAATTCCGGCTGCAAGCCTTCAGCTGTCATCTGACCACGGCTTTCCATCTCCATCCGGTAGGCTTTAAACAGCCATACCAGGCCGGTCGTTTCAAGCACTGAGGTTAGTCGATAACGGCCATCGACAATCTCCCACTCATGCTGTGCATATCCGATCTCAAAGTTCGAATCACCGCGGTCGACGCGATAACGAATCTTTCCCCGCGCAGGCAAGCGTGGTGCGACTGCGACTACGGTTGCGGCCGGCTCAGGCGCAGCGGTTGCCGGCGATGCCGGCAGCGGCGGGGCTGCAATGACCGGCACCGTACTCGACGATGCGTCTGGAACGCTCAAAACGGGCGTTGCGCTTTGCGTAACCGCCTTCTTCCGTTGAGGTTTTGGCTTTGCAACGTCCGGATTTTTTGGCTTAGCCACCGGTTCAATCTGTGGCTTGGGCATCGGCCGCATTTCAGCCATCAGGGGCATCGACTCGGGCTCGGTCGACAGGTCAATATCCGGGCCGAACAAGGCCGCCAGGTGGATACCCAGCGAAGCAGCAAAAGCAATGATCAGCGCGAAGGGCATGCAACGCCTTGAGGGTCAATCACACAAACGGTGAAATCAAAGCACCATTACTGTCCTGGGGTGCGTCCAACTCAACCCGACCGCCGACCAGGCGTAAACGATCTTCAGCAAACCAGCGCACCGCCAAAGGATAGACCAGATGCTCCTGAGCCAGAACGCGGACGGCCAGGCTGGCCTCATCGTCGCCGTCAATGACCGGCACCACCGCCTGCGCAATGATCGGGCCGTGATCCAGTGCCGGCGTCACGAAATGCACCGTACAGCCATGTACACGAACCCCTTCTTCGAGTGCACGCTGGTGAGTATTCAAGCCGGGAAATACTGGCAGCAGCGAAGGATGGATATTGATCAGCCGCCCTTCAAAATGGCGCACGAAACCTTCGGTCAGAATGCGCATAAAACCAGACAGCACCACGAGATCGGGCGAATACGCATCGATGACTTCGACCAGTGCCGCATCGAAGGCTGCGCGGCTGGCAAACAGCGTGTGATCGAGCACACATGTCGACACGCCCTGTGCGGCGGCGGTCTGCAGCCCCATGGCATCGGGCCGATTGGAAAGCACGGCGGCTACGCGTACGGGTAAGGCGCCATTTGAAACGGCCTTGAGCAACGATTCCATGTTGCTGCCCCGGCCGGAGATGAGGATAACGATGGATTTCATTTCGCTTATATCTCTTTTACCTTATTACCAAGGCGCCAACGGGCAGAAAGATTGCCGTCGCCATACTTTGCGTAAAGCGGGTGACGGCTCTGCCATTTTTGTCAGCCACGATCTTGGACAAAAAATCAAGCAAGCCGATAACACGACCAAACTCACGCTCGAAACTCAAGTTGGGGTTATTCGGGTCCAGCTCATTCGATAGCAAGAGCAACTCGCCGTTGGCGTTTTTTGTTGACGACATCTTCCAGATGGCAATCTCGACGTTACGCGCACAATTGTAGAGTTTCTGCTCGTTCAGATCGTCAAGCACATAAAAATCATCCTTGTTCTCAAAAGCGGCATAGACCATGCCCAGCAGCCCGGCCATCACCGCCAGCACGCGGTCGCCGTGATAGTTAGGGCTAAAGGCAAAAAGCGCCGCCGCTCCCTCACGCTTGCCTTCCAACTCCGGAAAATCAACGCTACCGGAAAACAGGCGAACCATTGCAGCCTCCATACTCGGCTGACCGCTCTTTTTCCATTCACGGGGATTACGCTTATAGAGCTTCTCGGCGATGCGACGTAGCCCGGCCATGACTTCAGCGCGGTCGGTATCGATAACGCGGTCAATCTCGGTTTTAGCCAGATAGCGCGGATCAAAGCGGGTTTCCTTCTGCCCCCCGGGCCCGATCTTGGTCATGCAGGCCGTCATCGACACGGCAGCCGCCAAAGTAAAAACGATGAAAGCAAGGCGATTAACCATGCCGCATCATTCCTTAATCCTTGCGATGCTGCAACCAGCCGATCACAACGGGAATCATCGACAGGGCAATGATGCCCAGAATCACTGCGGTAAGGTTCTGCTTGACCCATGGCAGATTGCCGAAAAAATAGCCGACCAGCGTGAGCGAAACCACCCACAGCGTCGCTCCAACAAGATTGAAGAAAGAAAAGCGCAGGTAGTTCATCCTGCCCACGCCAGCCACAAAAGGCGCGAAGGTGCGAAAAAGCGGCAGGAAGCGCGAAATCACCAGCGTCTTGCCGCCGTGCTTCTCGTAGAAGGCTTCAGTCTTTACCAGCGCAGCCTTATTAAAGAAAAGCGAATCGTCCCACTTGAACACACGCGGCCCGATATAGTGCCCGATCTGGTAATTGAGCATGTTGCCGGTGGCAGCCGCCGCAACCAGCACACCAATCAGCACCGCAATGTCCATCCCGCCCAGCGCCGCCAGCGCCCCGGCCACAAACAGCAAGGAATCGCCAGGCAGAAAAGGCGTCACCACAAACCCGGTCTCGCTAAAAATAATGGCGAACAGGATAGCGTAAATCCAGACGCCGTACTGCGCCACCAGCAAAGCAAGGTGCTTGTCGAGGTGCAGAACAATATCAATAAAGCTAGCGAGGTATTCCATAGGAGCCAAGTCAAGAGCAAAGGCGCGATTCTACCGGAGCCGGCACCGACAAGACAGCCGGTATAATTCGCCAATGCCCAGATCACAAAATACCCTGCCCTCCATCCACCTGCTGCCTGACCTGCTGATCAGCCAGATCGCAGCGGGCGAGGTCGTTGAACGCCCGTCCTCCGTACTCAAGGAATTGCTGGAAAACGCACTCGATGCGGGAAGCTCGGCGATCCAGATTCAGCTTGAAGAAGGCGGCGTGAAACTGATTCGCGTCTCCGACGACGGTTTCGGCATCGCCAAAGACGAACTCGTGCTGGCGCTCACCCGTCACGCGACCTCGAAGATCGCTTCGCTCAACGACCTGGAGCGCGTGGCCACGCTTGGGTTTCGCGGTGAAGCACTGGCGTCAGTCGCCTCGGTCGCGCGCCTCACGCTGACCAGCCGGCAGCAACAAGCGAGTCACGCCTGGCGTCTGAATGCAGCGTTGGGCACAACGCCAGAACCTGCAGCGCTTGCCGTCGGGACGGTGGTCGAGATGCGCGACCTCTACTTCAACACGCCGGCACGCCGGAAGTTTCTCAAGTCCGAAGCAACCGAATTCGCGCATTGCGCCGAAGCCGTCAAACGCATTGCGCTGGCGCATCCCGAAGTGACGTTCACCCTCTCGCACAACGGACGCGTTAGCCTGCACCTGCCGCGTACCGATGCGCGCGGCCGCGCCGGCGCGATCCTCGGCGACGACTTTCTTGCCGAATCGCGCGCAATGGATACCGGCGCCGGAATTATCCGCGTTTCCGGCCATTGCGCGCTACCCGCGCATTCACGTGCGCGCAGCGATGCCCAGTACTGCTACGTGAATGGCCGCTTTGTGCGCGACAAACTGCTCTCACACGCGCTCCGCGAAGCCTATCAGGACATGCTGCACGGCAGCCGCTACCCGGCCTATTGCATCTTCGTCGAGATCGACCCGGCAACTGTTGACGTCAACGTACACCCGGCCAAAACCGAGGTGCGCTTCCGCGACGGGCGC
>JBBRDR010000088.1:0-12779 GCA_038203745.1 Burkholderiales bacterium
CCGGCCATCCAGTGCATGATGCCGCGCATCGGCGAGCGCGGGCTGGTAGCGATCAGCCAGAACCAGATGAAGGTTGCCAGCACGGCGAAAAGGGTGGGCAGGGCGTCAAAATGGCCAACGAAGCCCCGTTCAAGCCGCACCACTTGTGCGGCCAGCCGTGATGGCCAGCCGAAGACCATGGCGCTCCAGCCGATCCAAACAAGGGCGGCGAATAGCGTAAACGTCATCATGCCGAACCAGTCGAAGGCATTGGCGGCGCCGCGCCGCAAGCTACCGACGCCCGATACTGAAAGCAGTACGAGTGGTGGTAGCAGCAGAAGCGCGACGGAGCTGCGCGTGTCGCCGGCAAAGCCAAGCATGACGAGGACGGCGGCAAAGGCGACGATCGGCAAACTCAGCGGCCGGCTCGCCAGTACGCGACGCTTGCTCCACAATGCCCAGGCTGCCAGTGGTAAAGCCGGCCATGCGTACCAGAGCAACATGTTCAGGTAGTTCAGGGTGTTGGCAGCCGGCTGCGCTGCGTTCTGAAGCGAGGCCAATTCACGGCCGAAGAACTCGGCGAAATAGGCTGGCGCCTGTTCATGCAAGGGCAGCAACCAGGCAGCCGAAAGGAGAGCAGCAAAGGCCAAGCCGGCGAGCAGGAGCAGGCCCGTCTTTGCTTTATTCTCCGCGACAGCCCACGAATACACACAGATTGGCAGCAGCGTGAACGCGGGTAGCAAACCGTTGGCGAGAAAAGCCACGCCGAGCGCGCCACCAAAGATCGCCGCTCCGTAGTAGGGGCGGCGCGGCATCAGAATCAGCGCCCAGTAGGCGGCCGTGTGCGCCGTGAGGGCGGCGAGCATCGGTTGCGCTTCATGGGCGTGGTACAGGAAACCGATGCTGCCGGCCATCACTAAGGGCGCCGCCGCCGCGTGTTCGCGGCCGTGCAATTCACGCGCAGCAAGCAGAATGAACTCGAGCGCCAGCAGTGTGAACAGGGCGGTGGCCAGGCGCGCGCCGTTATGAAAGTCCAGCAACCATGAAAAAGCTTGCGCGCTGAGTGCCGAAACCCAGTCGTACAAGGGCGCGTCAGGATAGGCGTGACCAGCGAGTTGCGGTGTCAGCCAATGGCCCTGGCTGGCGACATCGAAAGCAATGCCTATTGAAATCGCGTCATCGTGCTTCCACGGATCGTGGCCAATAAGGCCAACGAAGAGGTAGACGAAGAGCAGCACCGCCAGCACCCAGCCGCTGGGTGGCAGCGAAATTCCTTTCAGGCGTGTGGAATCTGGATGGGCTGGCATGGCGATCGATGGTGTGCCGGAACGCGTCATTTCTACGAACAGTGAGGCGGATACTCATGACTTCCAATGGTGCCAGGAATAAAAAAGGCAGCCTTGCGGCTGCCTTTTCTGAGTCCGCGTGAACTCGTGAAGATCGGTTTCAGGCTGGTTTGCGCACGGCGCCATACTTCCTGTTGAACTTCTCGACGCGGCCGGCCGTATCGATGATCTTCTGCTTGCCGGTGTAAAACGGATGGCATTCCGAGCAGACTTCGATGTGCAGCGGCTTTTTCATCGTGGAGCAGGTCTTGAAGACGTTGCCGCAGGAGCAGGTGACTTCTATTTCGCTGTAGGCGGGATGAATATCGGATTTCATGTGGAGAAATTCCTGTAGGTCAAATCTAGCCGGATCGACGTAATGTTGGGTACGTCGGAGCCCGACTCCGGAGAACGCGAGATTATCCTTGATTACGCTACAACTTGCAATCGCGGAACACGGTGGAGCGTTCGATTAACGACGCATTGAATCGAAGAATTCGCCGTTGTTCTTGGTCGCCTTGATCTTATCGAGCAGAAACTCCATCGCTTCGAGATCGTCCATGTTGTAGAGCAGCTTGCGCAGCTCCCACATTTTCTGCAGGACGTCGGGCATGAGCAACAGTTCTTCGCGACGGGTGCCGGAACGATTGACGTTGATCGCCGGGTAAACGCGTTTTTCCGCCATGCGCCGATCAAGGTGGATTTCGAGGTTGCCGGTCCCCTTGAATTCTTCGTAGATGACGTCGTCCATGCGGCTGCCCGTGTCGATCAGTGCCGTGGCGATGATGGTCAGCGAACCGCCTTCCTCGACATTTCGGGCGGCGCCGAAGAATCGCTTCGGCTTTTGCAAGGCATTGGCATCAACACCGCCGGTCAGCACTTTGCCCGATGCCGGCTGCACGGTATTGTAGGCGCGCGCCAGGCGGGTGATCGAATCGAGCAGGATAACCACATCTTTTTTGTGCTCGACCAGGCGCTTGGCTTTCTCAATGACCATTTCAGCGACTTGCACGTGGCGGGTGGCCGGCTCGTCAAAGGTCGAAGCGACGACTTCGCCGCGCACCGAACGCGTCATTTCGGTCACTTCTTCCGGACGCTCGTCGATCAGCAGAACGATCAGCGTCACGTCGGGGTGGTTGGTCGTGATGGCGTGCGCAATGTGCTGCATCATCACCGTCTTGCCGCTCTTCGGGCTGGAGACGAGCAGGCCGCGTTGGCCTTTGCCGATTGGGGCAATGATGTCGACGATACGACTGGTGGTGTTTTCCTCGCCGCGAATCTCGCGTTCGAGCTTCATGTGGTCGGTCGGATGCAGCGGCGTCAGGTTCTCGAAGAGAATTTTGTTTTTTGAGGCTTCAGGTGCCTCACCGTTGATTTTGTCGACTTTGACCAGGGCGAAATAGCGTTCGCCATCCTTTGGCGTGCGGATTTCACCTTCAATGGTGTCGCCAGTACGAAGGTTAAAACGGCGAATCTGGCTTGGGCTGACGTAAATATCGTCGGTGCTGGCCAAGTACGAGGTGTCGGGCGAGCGTAGAAAGCCGAAGCCATCCGGCAGTGTCTCCAACGTCCCATCGCCAAAAATGGTTTCGCCCTCTTTCGCTTGATTTTTAAGCAGCGCAAAGATCAGCTCGTGTTTGCGCAGTCGATTGGCGCCCTCGATGTTGCTGGTGACGGCCATGTCGAGGAGTTTGCTTACGTGGAAAGCTTTAAGTTCGGATAGGTGCATGAGCGGACTAATAGGAAGAAATATAGGGGAGTGTGGTGCGCTGCTGGGCGTTGTCGCGAATAGGGCGCGGACGGAGAGGGGGCTTGGGTGCTGCCGGGGTGTTCAATACTTGGGGTTTTGCCTGAAAGTTCTGGGCGGGCTTTTTTCCTGACTTCAGGTGCCACGCCTTACAAACCTTCAGGCAGAGGGTAACTGCTTTACAGATTGCTGTCAATAAATGCGGCAAGTTGCGATTTGGACAGTGCGCCGACCTTGGTGGCCTCAACATTACCGTTCTTGAAAAGCATCAACGTTGGAATGCCGCGCACGCCGAAACTGTTGGGTGTGGTCTGATTGTCGTCGATGTTCAGTTTGGCAACCTTGAGGCGCCCGGCGTACTCTTTGGCAATTTCGTCCAGAATGGGCGCGATCATCTTGCACGGCCCGCACCATTCTGCCCAGTAATCAACCAGCACGGGCTGCTGGCACTGTAAAACCTCTGCAGCAAAACTGTCGTCAGTGATGTAATGAATGTGTTCGCTCATATGAAAGCCTCTTGCGTAATCATGGAAGGGAAGGGGGCGTGCCAAGAGAAATCAAACTTGGCGTTTGAAAGCTATCCTAGCGAAAAAAAACCTATATGGGAAGCAAACTGCATTACACGGCTTAAATACGGTATAGTTTTTCTGGTAAAACTCTGAAAAGTAAAGATCATGGCCTACGTCGTCACCGAGAACTGTATCAAGTGCAAATATACTGACTGTGTCGACGTCTGCCCTGTCGACTGCTTTCATGAAGGTCCCAACTTTTTGGCCATCGACCCGGAAGAGTGCATCGACTGCACGCTATGTGTGGCCGAGTGTCCGGCCGAGGCGATTTTTGCCGAGGATGACGTGCCGGACACCCAGCGCAGATTTGTTGCGCTGAATGCAGAGATGGCCAAAGTCTGGCCGGTGATTACCGAGCGCCGTGAGCCGCTGGCTGACGCCGATGAGTGGAATGGCAAGCCGGACAAAATTGATAAACTCGAACGTTAATCGCTGAAAGTGGCTGACAGGCTGATCTCGAGGGCCTTACCTGCTGGCGAGGGCTTTCTCGATACGCTTGCCTCGGTCATGCTGGATCACTGCGCTGGAGAAGTTGTGGCGGGTGATCTGTCCCCGGTACTGATTCTTGTTCCGGCGCTGCCGATTGCAGCCGAGTTGCGCTCGGCGATGCTGCGCGCTGTACCCCGAACACTGCTGTTGCCGTGCTTTGATACCTTGACACACTGGGTTCAGTCGGCATCCATGGATGGTGTACCCGAACCCATGTCCGAAAGCGAACGCCTCGTGCTGCTGCACGAAGCTTTGCGCGAACGCGGCTGGTTTGAGGAGTCTACGTTGTGGGGTATTGCTTCGGAGATGGCCGGGTTATTTGACGAACTGACCGCTGCCGCCATACAACTGCCGGACGGCGATGTTGAACTGGCTACGCAACTGCATCGTGCCTATGCTTTGCGTGCTTCAGCGCCTCTGGTTTTTGAGGCGCGCGTGGTGCATGAACTGTGGCGGGCGCTTTCAGCCGCCGGGCAACCCGATGCGGCGGCCGCTTATCGGCTGCGGCTGAGCGCGATGGCGCGGGTAATGGAAGATGAGGGTGGTGAACACCCCCTGATGGTGCTGCTTGATGCTGCACCGGAAGAATCGCTTGATCCGGCCGAACGGGAGTTTCTACTGCGTTACAGCCAAAAGCATCGCGTATCACTGTTTCACCCTGCACCACGTGAAGCTTGCGTAACGCCTTTGATGGCCACGCTGGCTGCAGCATGGCCGTCTGAACTGAATTCGCCCCTGTTCGAACGCGCCAAAGCACTGGCACGGTATCAAGACAAGAGCCCTTTGCAGGCGCGCTTGCAATTCGTGCCGGCTTCAGGGCGCGAGCAGGAAGCACAAACCGCCGTCGCCCAGATTGCCGAGTGGCTGAATGCCGGCCTGCGACGCATCGTGTTGATTACGCAGGATCGTCTGACGGCGCGGCGCGTGCGTGCCTTGCTCGAACGCGAAGGCGTGCTGGTCAGTGACGAAACCGGCTGGAAGCTTTCGACTTCACGTGCGGCGGCGGCAGTCGATGCGCTTATCGAAACGGCCGCTGGCAACGCTTATTTCCGCGACCTGCTTGATCTGTGCAAATCGCCCTATGTCTTTTCCGATTACGACGAGAACGAGCGCAAGGCGGCTGTGTTTGCGCTTGAATCGGCTATTCGCGAAAATTCGATCAAGTCCGGCGTGCCGCGCATGCGGCGTTGCCTGCTCGAATCCGAGGACAGTTCAAAAGGCCTTGGGTTGGCGCTGCTCGACCGGATTGAAGCGGCTACGACGCTGCTGCGCTCGAAACCTGCTCCGCTGGCGCGCTGGATCAATCGCCTGCTCAAATCTCTGGAAGTGCTAGGCGCGCTCGAAACCTTGCACCAGGACGTGGCCGGTAAAGCCTTGCTTGATCTGCTCGATGAGCGCCAAAACGAGCTTGAGAAAAGCACCGCACTTTTTTCCTTCTCCACCTGGCGCGATTGGCTCAATCGTGAGCTTGAAGCGGCCAACTTCCGCGACAGCAGCATCAGCAGCCCGATTGTGCTGACGCCGCTCAACGCCGTGTGCCTGCGCCGCTTCGAGGCCGCCTTGCTGATTGGTGGCGATACGCGCCAACTGGCTGCGGCCGAGAGCGGAAAGTTTTTTAATCAGTCAGTGCGCCGCGAACTGGGTCTGCGTACGCGGGAAGACGGTGAGCGCGAACTGCGGCGCGATCTTGAATTGCTGCTGGCCACCGTGCCGCGTGTGATCGTCACCTGGCAGTCGGTGCGAGACGGTGAAGCCAATCTGCTGGCGCCGGAACTGGCGCTGCTCTCGACCCTGCATCAACTGGCCTGGAACGACGATTTGCACCGGTTACCGCTACCGGTGCGCGGTGAAGCCGTGCCGGAGTTCGAAACCACGCCGTCTGCCACAGAAATGGCCGCGCCTGTCGCGCCGCTGGCGCTCATTCCGCGTCGCGTTTCAGTGAGCGGCTACGTCAGCCTTGTCGCCTGCCCATACCGTTTCTTCGCTCGTCACGTACTTGGGCTCGGCGAGATGGACGAAGTGAGCGAAGAGATGGAAAAGAGCGACTATGGCGCACTGGTGCACCGTGTGCTTGAACACTTTCACGAGCGGCATCCGGTGCTATCCGATCTGTCTGAGGACAAGGCGCTGTCTTCCTTGCAGGCTTGCGTTGCCGAAGTTTTTGCACCAGCGGTTGAAGAAAATTTTCTGGCGACCGGCTGGCGCCTGCGCTGGGAGAAGCGGCTGGCGGCTTATCTCGATTGGCAGCGTGAACAGGAGGCGCAAGGCTGGCGTTGGGTGCAGGCCGAAACGAAGGTCAAACGCAGCCTGCCGCTGAACAATGGAGAAAGCGTTGAGTTGTACGGGCGGATTGATCGCATTGACGCCAATGCAAAAGGTGAAGTGTCTTTGCTCGACTACAAGACACAGACGGCCAAGGCTATCCGAGACCGTTTGGCCGATGATGTGCAGCTTCCGGCTTACGCCCTGTTGCACGGCGATGCGACGCAAGCGGCCTATGTTGCTCTCGATGACGAACGCATCGTAGCTCTAGCCGCCGGTGATGAGGACGATGCGTTGATGGTGGCGGCAGAAGCACAGGGCCAGCGCTTGCAGGCAGCCCTCAGTGCAATGCGTAATGGAACGAAATTGCCGGCGCATGGTGTTGATAGCGTGTGCAAATGGTGCGAGATGAGCGGTTTGTGCCGGAGGGACTATGTCTGATCTCGCTCGCTCGATAATCCTGCGCTCGCTCGATCCGTCGCGTAGCGTCGTTGTCGAAGCCTGTGCCGGGAGCGGTAAGACCTGGCTTTTGGCGTCGCGTATCGTGCGTTTGCTGCTGGCTGGCGTTGCGCCCGGCGAGATTCTGGCTATCACCTTCACGCGCAAGGCGGCGCGCGAGATCGAGGAGCGCGTGGTGGGCTGGCTGCATCTGTTGGCGACCGGCCACGAGGTGCAAATTGTCAATTTCCTCGCTGAACGCGGAGTGCCTGCAGATGAAGTAACCTTGCGCTCCGCGCGCGGCCTTTATGAGCGCGTGCTGGCCACGCAGCCGAGGCTGGCGGTCAATACCTTTCACGGCTGGTTCCTGCAACTCGTCGATGCCGCGCCGCTGTCGGCCAATCTGGCCGGGGCGACGCTGGTTGAATCCGATTCGCGATTGTTTGACGAACTGTGGCAGTCTTTCGCGGCGGCCTTACAGAAAACGCCTGAGAGCGAAGTTAGCCAAAGTTTTGTCCATCTGCTGGGCAAGCCGGGGCTCGAATCGACGCGCCGCTTGATTCGCCGGGCACTGGATCGGCGCAGCGAGTGGCTGGCCTTTGGCGATGATTCTCATGATGTTTCTGAGAAAGTAGTTGCTGCGTTACGTGAGCAACTTGGGATAGGAGCGCCAGGAGAGGCGCTAGCCGATTTTTTTGGGGGCGACTGGTCGCCGGATTTCCAGGCTTATCTCGGCTTCCTCGAAATGAGCGATCTCAAGGGTGATCAGGACGCGGCGGCGAAACTGCGAGCAGCACTGGATGAAATGGCACTGGCACAGTGTTTTGAAGCGCTGCGCGCAACGCTGCTGACCAAGGAAAACACGCTGCGCCAGAAGAAACCGGGCAAGACAGCCGACAAGCGGTTTGGTGTCGACGGTGCGGCCCAATTTTTTGCTCTACACGCGCAACTTGGCGAACGCCTGGTCGATTGCCTGGAGCGGCAACTGGAAGAAAGTATTTTCGCCTTCAATCAGGACGCTTGTTCGGTATTTTCCGCCTTCCTCACGCACGTCGAGGAATTCAAAAAGGCGCGGCGGCAGATCGATTTTGTCGACGCCGAGTGGAACGTGCTCAAGTTGCTGCGCGATGAACAAACCGCCGCCTTCCTGCAAGCCAAGCTGGATGCGCGTTACAGCCATGTGCTGCTGGACGAGTTTCAGGATACCAATCCGCTGCAATGGCAGATTCTGCTGGCCTGGCTTGAAGCGTATTCGGATTCCTCGCGTCCGGTGGTCTTTCTGGTCGGTGATCCGAAACAGTCGATTTACCGCTTCCGACGTGCCGAACCGCGGCTGTTCTCGGCAGCCTCGGATTTTCTTTTGAGCGAATTCGGCGCCGTACGCTGCGAGCAGGATGCGACGCGACGCAACGCGCAACCTATCGTTGATGTGGTCAATGCCCTGTTCCGCGATGAAGTCGTTTTTTCGCCTTTCCGCGAACAGACATCGTTCATGGGTGCGCTGCCCGGGCGGGTCGAACTGCTGCCACTGTTTGGGAAAGGCGAGGCCGAGGAAGCGCCGGTGCGAGAAACTCTACGCGATCCGCTGAGTGAGCCCGCGGTTGAGCCTGAAGATTTGCGTCTGCGGCAGGAAGCCACAGCGCTGGCGGGAAAGATTTCTGGAATTGTAGGCCACGTTCGTAACAGTTGGCAGATCATGGCGAAAGGTGTCGACGGCCAGATGCAGCAACGCGCGGTGCGTTACGGCGACATCATGCTGCTGGTGCGTACGCGAACCAATCTTGCCGTCTACGAACGTGCGCTAAGTGCTGCCAACATTCCTTTTGATGCCGGTTCGCGCGGCGGCTTGCTGGCCGCGCTGGAAGTGCGCGATATCGTGGCGTTGCTCGAATTCCTGGTTACACCGCTCGCCGACATCAAGCTCGCGCAGACCTTGCGTTCGCCGGTGTTCGCGTGCGGCGACGAGGAGTTGTTGCAGCTTGCGGCGCGCGAAGAAGTCTCATGGTGGATGCGGCTTAAGGCCTTGGTTGCGGATGGCGGTACATCGCCCCACTTGGTGCGTGCGGCGCAACTCCTTGGCGAATGGCTGCAAGCGGCGGATCGGCTGCCTGCGCATGACCTTCTAGACCGAATTTTTCATCAGGGCGAGGTGATCGAACGTTACCGGCTGGCCGTGCCGGAAGCCGCCGGTGCAGGCGTGGAAGCCAATCTGCGCGCCTTGCTTTTGCTGGCGCTGGATATTGATGGCGGGCGCTACCCGAGTTTGCCCCGCTGCATTGATGAGTTGCGTGACTTGCGTGACGCCGACGCCAATGATGCGCCGGATGAAGGCGAGATTTCAACGCAGCACGCTGATGCCGGTCGCGTTCGCATTCTCACCATCCACGGTGCCAAGGGGCTAGAAGCGCCAATTGTCTGGTTGCTGGGGGCGAATGCCACGCCGCGTCCGCCCGATCCCTGGGACGTGTTGGTCGATTGGCCGCCGGAAGCGCCGTCGCCACAGCATTTCTCGTTCTACGGGCGCAAGGAAGATCGCGGGGCAAAGCGACAATCATTGTTCGAGGTCGAAGAACAGGCTGCAAAGCGCGAGGAATTAAACCTGCTCTACGTGGCGATGACCCGGGCACGACAAGTGTTTATCACCAGTGGAATTGAGAATTCAAAAGAGAAGGGCGAAACACCCTATCGTCGGCTCGAAGCCGCTCTGGAAAAACTCGGTGGCGGGTTGGTTTACGGCGATGAACTTCCGGTTTCGGATGCAACGAAAGGCATTCAGGCATTGCAGGTTGCAACAATTGCATTAACACCAATGCCGATGGTCGGTGAGCGTCGTCGTGCGCCGGAAGCAGGTGAACGTTTCGGCATTTTATTGCATGCCCTGATGGAGCGCCGCACCGGTGTTATTTCGAAAGCCGGTTGGTGGAAAGATTTCGGTTTTGCAGAGAATGACTACCGGCGAGTCCTGCCGGTGGCTGAAAGGCTATTGGCCGCACCGGCGCTGCAACGGTTTTTCGACCCGTCACAGTACCTCCGAGCGTGGAACGAGGTGGATCTGACGGGTGGAGAAGGTGGATTGCAGCAATTACAACGTATCGACCGCCTGGTTGAGTTTGAAGATGCTTTATGGGTGCTCGATTACAAGAGTTCAGGCCGTAATACCGAGCGGCTTGCTGAATATCAGGAACAGATTTCAGGTTACTGTCGTACGGTGGCCAATATCTTTGTCGGGCGAGCGGTACGTGGGGTGCTGATTTTTTCCGATGCGTCGCTGCTTGAAGTGTACTGATCCTCTCAAAATACGACTACTTTCATTAACCGGCGAGATGGAATAACATCATCGGGATAATCGACCGCACGGTGGTTGTGTGCGTGTGATCGAAAGGTCTTAGAACAATTCATATTTTCTGGACTTACTTCGGGGGGTGACACGTGGACAAGATTTGGCTACAGAGTTATCAAGAGGGCGTTCCGGCCGAGATTGACTTGAGCGAGTTTCAATCGCTGGGCGAGATGTTCGAAAAGAGTGTCAGTACCTACCGTGATCGAGTCGCTTTCCTCTGCATGGGGGCCGAGCTGACCTATGGTGAACTCGATACCTTGTCACGCGACTTCGCGACTTATCTGCAGTCAGACCTCAAATTGCCCAAGGGCTCGCGTGTCGCGATCATGATGCCCAATGTGCTGCAGTATCCGATCTGTATGCTGGGCGCACTGCGCGCCGGCTATGCGGTGGTGAACTGCAACCCGCTTTACACCCCTCGGGAGCTTGAGCATCAACTCCGGGATTCGGGTTCTGAAACCATTGTTATTCTGGAAAATTTTGCGCACACTCTGGAGCGTGCGCTGGCTAAAACTTCGATTAAAAATATTGTTGTCGCCCGGCTTGGGGATATGCTTGGTTTCCCGAAAGGTAGGATTGTTAATTTTGTCGTTAAATACGTCAAAAAAATGGTTCCGGCATGGCGGCTGCCGCACACCGTGGATTTCGGCAAGGCCCTGTCAAAAGGTGCCGGCAGTCAATTCAAACTGGCCGAGGTGACACAGGAAGACATTGCCTTTCTGCAATACACGGGTGGTACAACCGGCCCTTCCAAGGGGGCGATGCTTACGCACCGGAATATCCTCGCCAACGTGGCGCAGGCACATGCCTGGATCAAACCGGCTATTGCCGAGGGCAAGGAGCTGGTCGTAACTGCACTGCCGCTTTATCACATCTTTGCCTTGACGGCGAACTGCTTCGTCTTCATCAAAGTGGGGGCCGGTAATCTTCTTATCACCAACCCGCGTGATATTCCGGCGTTTGTCGCCGAGTTGGCCAAATACCCATTTACCGTCATCACCGGGGTTAACACCTTGTTCAATGCCTTGCTGAATAATGAGGCGTTTAAGGCGCTTGATTTCAGTAAGTTGTACCGCGCCCGCCAGACGATTCATACGGATGAACTTACGTCGTTAAAAGGGTGAAGATTTTTAACCACTGAGAACACTGAGTTACTGAAAGGGAATTTTTAATAGAATGGCATTCGACTCGATCAACTATCCACATAGCGAACTGACCGAAAAGATTATCGGCGCAGCGATTGCGGTTCACCGTGTCTTGGGGCCAGGACTTGATGAGAAAATTTACGAAAATGCGCTCTCTTTAGAATTTGCGGCTCAATCACTTGCATTTACTCAGCAAGAGAGATTCCCAGTCGTCTATCGGAATCAATTGGTTGGGACTCTCATCACCGATTTAATTGTTTCAGGAAAAGTCATTGTCGAAGCGAAGGTCGTCTCGAACATCATCGATGCCCACATCGCTCAAACACTCAGCTATCTCAGCATCACAGGACTACAAGTAGGTCTCATCATCAACTTCAGAACACCAACGGTCACTCTGAAGCGAATCGCAAACATCTATCTTAATCCTCAGTAATTCAGCGCTTCAGTGGTTAAAAATATTCATTTACTCCCGTCTCCGCATCTCTCATGAATCTCGCTTGGATCCTCCTCTTCCTACCGCTCGTCGTCGCAGCGGTGAATCAACTTGTTTTGAGAAAATCGGCGGTGGTTCCGATCGTTTCGACAGCGTCCGCAATTGCGACGTTTGTCATCGCGTTCCTGCTGCTTGGAAAATCGGGATCCCCTGAACCGATTCATTGGGCGACCATCGGCGATTTCTCCATCGATATCGGTATCAAGCTCGACCAGCTTTCCACCGGCATGATGATGGTCGTTACCGGCGTTGGCATGTTGGTTCACATCTTCTCGCTCGCTTACATGAAGGATGACGATGCGAAGGCTCGCTACTTCACCGGTCTATCACTCTTCATGTTCTCGATGACCGGCATCGTGCTGGCTAACAATTTCATCATGACCTTCATTTTCTGGGAGCTGGTCGGACTCAGTTCTTATCTGCTCATCGGCCACTGGTATCAGAAGGAATCTGCCGCTGATGCAGCAAAAAAGGCGTTCCTCTGCAACCGCGTGGGTGACTTCGGCTTCATGGTCGGCATTCTGATGCTCTGGGGCATCACCGGACATCTCGCATTCGATCAGATGGCAGGAGGTCTCGAAATTTTTCACAAGGCCAACCCTGAAATCTTCTCCGGTGTGCTCTCCGCCGCCGTTCTCTGCATCTTCTGCGGTGCTGTTGGGAAATCCGCACAGCTTCCACTCCACGTCTGGCTGCCGGACGCCATGGAGGGCCCGACTCCTGTTTCCGCACTGATCCACGCTGCCACCATGGTCGCCGCCGGTGTTTACATGCTTTTCCGGTTGCAGACCTCACTCACTTTTGAAGTTTTCGAGGGACTCCAAGACAGCACCGTCATCGCCTGGACCGGCGGCATCACCTCGCTCGTTGCCGCGTTGATGGCCACCCAACAGGACGACATCAAACGTGTGCTCGCCTACTCCACTCTCTCGCAGCTCGGCTACATGGTGATGGCCGTGGGACTTGTCCATGGCGAGGCAGGCATGTTCCAC
>JBBRDR010000089.1:0-12672 GCA_038203745.1 Burkholderiales bacterium
AAAATCGAAATGAACTCTTCCTGATCGAGCGCGATGGAGATTGCCTGCCGCAATTTTCGGCCATGAGCATCGAGCCCGCCAACCACCGGGTCGAGCATGTTGAAACCCATGTAAAACGTGGACGCCCGAACACTGGTCAGCAGGCGAATACCCTTCTCGCGCATTTCGTCGGAAAGTTGTACATCACCGCCAACATTAAGCCGCACAGCCTGATCGAAACTGTCGGACGAAATGCCCGAGGCATCGTAATACCCCTGCAAAAATTTGTTCCAATAGGGAATGGCCTCCTTCTCGCGCGAAAAAACGGCCTTATCGACCATCGGCAGCGCTTTACCGCAATCCGCCAGCATGCCCGTCACCCGGTCGTCCGCCTCGCCTTCACAGGGATAGGTCTCGCCGTGAAAGTTGGGGTTGCGTTCGAGCACCATGCGCCGGTTGGGATTGTTCTCGGTCAGCATGTAGGGGCCGGTACCGACCGGATACCAATCAAGCGTCAGATTCTTTTCGGCCATCCCCGGCTGGCTGTAAAAACGGTCGACTTCACGGGGCACCGGGGCAAAGAAGGGCATGGCCAGCCAGTAGGCAAACTGCGGATAGTTGCCGTGCAGGGTGATTCGATAGGTGTAGCGATCAACACGGGTCACGCCGTTGAGAGGAAAACGGTCAAGATCAAGCCACGTACCCGGCGCTTGCGCCTTTGCGGCCTTGTGCAAATCGTTGCCAAGCTCTTTCAGGCCAACGATACGCTCGGCCATCATGCCGAAGATTGGCGAATGCAGGCGCGGGTGGGCCAGCCGTTTGATCTCGTAGATATAATCGTCAGCAGTAAGCTCCTGCGTCCCGGTCTGCTTGAAATCGGCTAGCGTATCAATGCCGCGTAGTGTGTTGCTGTCAAGATCGGCATAGACCGGCGTACCGTTGGCTTTCAAGGCAAAGGCCGGATGCGGCTGATAGCGAATGCCGGGGCGAATACGGAGTTCATACACGCTGTAGGCGATGGTCGCAACCGGCGTATTCGCAGGCAAGACTTGGCCTTTGGCATCAAGGTAACGCGGAACCGGCACAGCCTCTACAGTTGTCGGAATCAGGGTGTAGGGGCGTTTCAGATAATGGTATTGCAGAGGCGGCTCGTAGATCTGCGCCGTAAAAGTAATTTCATCCTCGGTGTAGGACTGCACCGGATCAAGATGCTTGGGGCGCTCAGTAAAAGCCGCGTAAAGGATGCTTTGGCCACGCTCGCTGGACGGATAGGGGTCATTCTGTTCGCTGCTGCACGCCGCAAGCAGAACAAACAGTGACAGGCTGACAAAGCGTAAAACAGGCATAGAGCGAAGTGTAGCGCGAAGCACTCTGTTTTCGACATACGTTTTGCATCCAGAAATACTGACACATCAGGCCAAAGCTCAGTTTTACGGCAGAAATCCCCTATAATGCGATGCCTAAGGTGAAGACACACACCGTTATCTTCACCCACCAACCTGACAACTCATCGTTACCGGAGAACCCATGGGATTCCTTGCAGACAAACGCATTCTTTTAACCGGCGTACTGTCGAAGCACTCTATCGCCTACGGCATTGCCAAGGCCTGCCACCGTGAAGGGGCAAAGCTGGCGTTTACCTACCAGAACGAACGCTTCCTGGACCGCATCAATAAATTTGCTGCCGAGTTCGACAGCACACTAACTTTCCCCTGCGATGTTGCGGATGATACCCAGATCGACAAGTTGTTCTCTGACCTGGCCACCCACTGGGAGGGACTCGACGGCTTGGTGCATTCAATTGCTTATGCACCCACCGAGTCTATTGAAGGCGATTTCCTTGACGGCATCACGCGCGAATCGTTCCGCATCGCGCACGACGTATCATCCTATAGCTACCCGGCATTAGCCAAGGCAGCTCGCCCCATGCTCCTGAAGGGCAACAATGCGGCGCTGCTTGCACTGACCTATCTGGGCGCCGAGCGCACCATGCCCAACTACAACACCATGGGACTGGCCAAGGCCAGCCTCGAAGCCGCAACCCGCTATCTGGCTTTTTGCCTTGGCCCGCAAGGTATCCGCGCCAATGCAGTTTCCGCCGGTCCGATCAAGACGCTGGCGGCCTCAGGCATTGGTAATTTCGGCAAACTGCTGGCCTTCAACTCACACCATGCGCCCTTACGTCGAAATGTCACCATCGACGAAGTCGGCAATGCCGCGGCCTTCCTGCTCTCGGATCTGGCCAGTGCCATTACCGGTGAGATCATGTACGTCGATGGCGGGCTGAACACCACCGCGTTGGGCAACGCCGACCCCCTTCCAGCCTGAACACCACGCGCTGCACAAACAAAAACGCCGGCGGGGCAACCCGTCGGCGTTTTCTATTTAACGGCAATAAAAGCAGTAACTACTGACGCTCGCGGACGTCCAGAAGCGACGTGTTGATTTTGACTTTGTATCGGGTGCGCAAGGAGACAAGATAGGCCGCGAGATCTTCCTGAGCAACAATCGAAGCATACTCACGGACAATGCTCTTGCGTTTGTTCTCATCGCTATTTTCAGGCTGGCTGACCTTGACGATTTTGAACAGGGTATATCCACCACCGACCCCCGTGCCCGCATAAGCAGGCAGCTTCTGTACATCGGCCTTAAAGATGGCCTGCATGGATGCGGGTGGCACCTGAAGGTTCTGCATGCGCGAAATGCCTTTGGCCACAGACCAGGCCAACTTGTCATCGCCAGTATTTTTCAGTTCAGCCAGTTTGGCTTCGCCTGAATTTCTGGCCATCGCAGCTTCTTCCTTCGCCTTCAGAAGCTTTTCAATATCCGCTTTAACGGAATCAAAAGGCTTGATGGTCGCCGGAATGTGCTCAACAACGCGTGCAGCCAGCAGTGTACTTGGTGCAATCTCCACGGCTTCGGAATTGCGCTTGTTTTTAACGACATCCTCTGAAAAAATCGCGGTCAATATTTTTTCATTGGCCAGTGGGCCAAGTGCCGCGATCTGCTTCGGATCAGGATTCTTAGGTATCCAATTGCTCTGCTGAATTTTGAGCTTGAACTTGTCGGCGGCCGGCTGGAGACTATCCGACTGCTCATAGACCATGTTGTTGAAAATTTCGGCCGCTTCCGCAAATTTTCGCGACGCGGTTTGACGCTTCAATTCACCTTCGATTTCAGGCCGCACCTCATCAATAGGACGGAGCTTGCCGGGTTTGATACCGGTAAGCTTGATGATGTGATAACCGAATTCGGATTGAACCAACCCAGAAATCTCGCCTTCCTTCTGCTTGAACACGCTGTCTTCAAAAGACTTGACCATCATGCCATGACTGAAGAAACCGAGATCGCCACCCTTCTGGGCGGAACCGGGATCTTGCGAATACTGTTTTGCCAGTTCGGCAAACTTGGCCGGTGACTTCTGCACTTCCTTCAGCGCCTCTTCTGCCTTGGCTTTAGCTTTATCCTTGTCAGGCCCATTCGTCAAAATAAGAATATGGCTGGCACGACGTTCCTCGGCCTGCTCATAGCGATCCTTATGACTGTCGTACCAGACCTTGACTTCGGCATCACTAACAGTGGCCTGCGCCAGCAAGGCGTCAAGCGACAACACCAGAAACTCTGCCTTGACCTGCTCCGCTACCTGGAACATCGCATTATTGTCGTCGTAGTATTTCTGTACCGTGGCCGTGTCGATCTTGACCTTGTCCGCAAACTGCTCAGGCGAAATCCGGAATTCGCTGAACTGGCGCTCTTCGGATTGCAGCCGCAACATGGCATCAGCCTGGGCTTCTGAAACAAAAGAGGTATCGCCAACGGAGCCAATCAATTGCTGAATCGTCAGATCCTGACGTAACCTGGCTTCAAACTGAGGTCGCGACATACCTTGGGCACGGAGCGCCGACTCATAACGATCCATTGAAAACTTGCCATCAACTTGCAGAGATGGAATTTTACTGATGACATCGCGCAAGACATTATCACTGGTAAGCAAGCGGTTCTTTTCAGCTTCCAGCAACATTAGACGCTGGTCAACCAAAGAGTTGAGCACATTCAAGCGAGCCTCGGAGCTATTCAACATTTCAGACTTGTAATTTGCGCCCAGCGACTGCCGCAATTGGTCCTGACGTTCGCGTAAAGCCTGTTCAAACTGCGGAATAGATATCTTGGTATCACCGACACTGGCCATATCATTCCCGCCTCCCGCGTTCCTGACATAGGAATCAACACCAAAGAAGGCGAATGGCAAAGTAATCAGCGCAAGAAAAACCTGGACAATTTTCTTGTTGTTGCGTACGGAATCGAACATGGTAATTGCCCGCTAGTTCAATATAAAAAAAACGAAATAAAAACAAAAAAAGCGAACTTTCGTTCGCCTTCAGGTCGTGGCGGAGTGGACGAGAGACTGCGGACGTCCTTGTTATTGCTATAAAAACAATAGATTAAGGTAATTAAAAAACGGAGTTTTGTACCCTCTTTGTATACCCTAAACACCAGCGCGAATGCTAACACATGCACTTCCACATGGCGAGTGGCTGACGGGTCTTACAACGGCAATGCCGGCCACATGAAACCGAACGGGCAAACACCCGTTGCACGACACCTCGAGCACGAGGGTAATCTCGCCGGACTCGTTGTGTGTGCCTCGAAGCTAAGCGGGAATAAATATTAAACGGATCATTTGTTCCGGGTAGGGCTAGAATTCAATTATCAGATTGTACTTAGGCGCTTTACATGGTTAAGCAAACAGTACTGATCGTTGACGATGATCCAGCTAATCTCGCGATACTGACCAAGATACTGCAACCTCTGTTTACGGTGCATGCCGTCAACTCCGGTGCCCGCTGCCTGACTGCCGTCCGGCGGCCCCAGACGCCTGACCTCATTCTGCTCGATGTGATAATGCCGGGAATCAACGGCTACGAAGTCATTACTCGACTGCGCAGCGACCCGGTAACCTGCGATATCCCGGTGATCTTCGTCACGTCGCTCGATGAAGAGTTCGATGAGGAACACGGGCTTGAACTCGGTGCTGTCGACTACCTGACGAAACCAGTCAGTCCCGCTATCGTGTTGGCGAGAGTGCAAACCCAACTGGCAGTCAAGGGCGCCCGGGATGTTCTGAAAAATCAGAATGCCTTTCTCGAAGCCGAGGTATCGCGCCGTATGGCCGAAAACCAACTGATTCAGGATGTCAGCATCAACGCCCTCGCGCATCTGGCGGAAACGCGTGACCCCGAAACGGGCAACCATATCCGCCGCACCCAGGAATATATTGCGGTGCTCGCAGAGCAACTGCAGACACACCCGCGTTTCGCCTCGACGCTTAACGCTCGTGTCATTCGCCTGCTGACCAAGTCGGCACCGCTGCACGACATCGGCAAGGTCGGCATTCCTGACCACATACTGCTCAAGCCCGGTAAGTTGTCGGCAGAAGAATGGGAAACTATGCAGACCCATGCCAAGCTGGGTGCAGATGCTATCGAGCAGGCCGAGCAGGAGGCCGAACGCCCGGTGGAGTTTCTCAGCATGGCCAAGGAAATTGCCCACTGGCACCACGAAAAATGGGACGGAAGTGGCTATCCTGACCGACTTGCCGGCGATGCCATTCCCGTATCGGCACGCCTGATGGCGCTGGCCGATGTTTTTGATGCCCTGATTTCGGTGCGGGTGTACAAACCCGCGATGAGCTACGAAGAAGCACGCGACCTTATCGTCGCCGGCCGAGGCAAGCATTTCGATCCCGACGTGGTCGATGCCTTCGCGGCAAACTATGAAAACTTCGTTGCCATCGCCGAGCGTTATGCCGAAGATGCCGAGGACTGACACCGTGAACTCCGCCTCATTTGCTTCGTTTCCCGCCGTTGCCGCCTGTGTAGCCAGAGCCGCGTTGCTGGTGTGTGTGCTTGTCATGGGGGGCACCAGCTCTGCCTTGGCTGAACCTCCCGCACCTGCAACAGAGCTGTCTCTGACCAGCGCGGAACGTGAGTGGCTGGTGGCGCATCCAGTTGTGCGGCTAGGTATCGATGTCGGTTTTGCGCCGTACTCCTTCGTCGACGCGCAGGGCAAGCTGCAAGGCGTGGTGGCCGACTTCCTGCCGCGCATAGAGCGCCTGCTCGGCATCCGCTTCGAGGTGGTGATCAACCAGCAATGGCTGGAGTTGATGGACGCCGTGCGCGGCAAACGCCTGGATGCCGTCGCGACCGTCGTACGTCTGCCGGAAAGAGAGGCGTTTCTGACGTTCTCCGGCATCTATCTGCCCACACCGCTGGTGGTAATGACGCGCGACCAAACGCCGAAGTTGCAGTCTCTGAAGGATCTGGCCCAGCTGCCGCTGGTACTGGTTGATGGATACTCGTCAAGCAAGCAGATCGTTCAGCTGTATCCTAAGCTGCAACCGGATTATGTCGCAACACCACTAGCCGGTCTGCGCGCCGTATCTGCAGGTGAGGCCGACGCTTATGTCGGCACTCTCGGCGTGAGTTCCTACCTTGCCGGCCACCACGGCTATGCCAATCTCAAGGTCAATGCGGCCTTCAACATGGAAACCAATGGCCAGCGTTTCGGCGTGCGCAAGGACTGGCCGCAACTGGCACTCTTGCTCGACAAGGCGCTGGCGGCCATTCCGGAGTATGAAAAAGCGGCAATTTTCGAGAAATGGCTGCCCGTACAATTAAGCGAAATTGATCGACTCAGCCAGCCGCGCCTTGTTGACCGCCTGCTTCCCTGGCTGCTAGCGTTCGCCGGCCTGATGGTTTGCGTTTATCTGGCCCAGTGGCTGTGGAACCGCCAGCTCAAGCGCAAATTAAAGAGCGCTATGGAATCCCTCGGTGAGAACGAGAAAGGTTTTCACGATGTGATATTGGATTTGCCGATTCCGGCTCTGCTTCATACCGAGGATGGCGAGATCGTTCTGGTGAACAATGCATGGTGCGAATTCAGCGGATATTCGCGCGCAGAGCTTGCCTCCGTCGCCGATTGGACTGAACTGGCGTACGGTGAGAAAACGCAACGGGTGCGAGCGGAAATTGACCGTCTACATACACTGAATCATCGTGTTGCCGAAGGTGACTACAATGTGCGTACAAAATCCGGGGAAAGTCGCACCTGGTATTTTAATTCAGCCCCAGTCGGGTTCTTGCCGGATGGACGCCACTTGGTCATCAGCACGGCGATGGACGTCACGGAGCAGCGTGCGACAGAGCAGGCGCTGACAGAGAGCAAAGAGCGCTTGCAAAAAACCTTGGACTTCGCCCTTGTCGGTGATTGGGAACTCTATCCTGATGGCAGTGCGTTCTGGTCGCCACAAATCTACGCTATGTTTGGCCTGTCCGCTGATCTATCCCCCGGACCCGAGCGGCTTTGCCAAGTCGTTGAAGAAAGCAAGTCCTCGTTAGTCATCGCCTCCTTGCGACATGCCCTGATGACAGGTAGCGATCACCACATGGAATATCAGGTGACGCGCCAGAACGATGGCGGGCAGATCTGGGTGGAGTGCCGCGGCAAACCAGTGCTTGACGCACAAGGACGTGTCGTCAAGTTGACCGGCTTTATTCAGGATATCAGCGAACGCAAGCAGACTGAGTTTATCCTGGCCAAGGAACGCGGCTTCCTCAAGACCTTGCTCCAAGCTATTCCGGACGCCGTCTGGCTGAAAGACCCGGAGGGCGTCTACCTCGCCTGCAATCTCCGTTTCGAGCGCTTCGCCGGCCACGACGAGGCAGGCCTTCTCGGCAAGACCGATTACGACATTTTCGACCGGGAGCAGGCAGAATTATTCTGTGACAACGATCGCAAGGCCATCGCCGCCGGCCGTACGATTTTGAACGAAGAGAAACTGGTTTTTGCCGACGACGGCCATTGCGAGCTGTCGCAAACGCTCAAGACCCCCGTATTCAATGTGACAGGGAATCTGGTGGGTGTGCTGGGCATTGCCCGCGATATCACCGCCATTCGCCAGACCGAGAGCCAGCTGCGCCAACTCTCTCTCGTAGTCGAACAGAGCCCGGAAAGCATCGTTATCACCAATGTGGATGCTGAAATCGAATACGTGAACGAAGCCTTCCTGCGCGTCACCGGTTACGCACGCGAAGAAATTATCGGCCAGAACCCGCGCATCCTCAACTCCGGCAAGACGCCGGCCGAAACCTTCACCGCCCTCTGGGCCTCACTCGCCGCCGGTCAATCCTGGAAGGGCGAATTCATTAACAAGACCAAGGATGACAGGGAATACACCGAACTCGTCTTTGCCGCCCCCATTCGCCAGCCTGACGGCCACATTAGCCACTACGTCGCGTTGAAGGAAGACATCACTGACAAGAAACAGCGGGATAAGGAGCTTGATACTTACCGTAACAAACTCGAACACCTCGTCGAACAACGAACGGCCCAGTTCGTCGAAGCCCAGGGCCGGGCCGAAGCAGCCAACCAGGCAAAAAGTGCCTTTCTGGCCAACATGAGCCACGAGATCCGGACGCCGATGAACGCCATTATCGGACTCACCCACCTGCTGAAGCGCTCCGGCGCCAGCCTGGAACAGCTGGAACGCTTCGACAAGATCGCAAACGCAGGCCGCCACCTCCTGTTGATCATCAACGACATCCTCGATCTGTCCAAGATTGAAGCCGGCAAGCTTCGGCTCGAAAACACTGACTTCCACCTTTCCTCTATCCTTGACAACATTGCTTCCCTGATCGGCGAAGAAGCCCGGGCCAAGGGTCTGGTTATCGAGATCGAGCCCGATTCCGTGCCGGTTTGGTTGCGTGGCGATCCCACCCGGCTACGCCAAGCGTTGATTAACTTTGCCGGTAATGCTGTCAAGTTTACCGAACGCGGCAAGATCACCCTGCGGGCCACTCTGCTCGAAGACAGGAATGACATCCTGCAAGTTCGCTTTGAAGTGCAGGATACGGGTATCGGTATTGCCCTCGACAAAATTCCCGGCTTGTTCGAGGCCTTTGAACAGGTCGACGTTTCTACCACCCGCAAGTACGGCGGTACCGGCTTGGGCTTGGCCATCTCTCGCCGTCTGGCCAGCCTCATGGGCGGCGAAATCGGCGTGGACAGCTCGCCGGGGGAAGGAAGTACCTTCTGGCTCACCGCACAGCTTGGCCGTGGCCATGGTGTGATGTTCAATGACACGGGGGCGGACAAACGCGACGCTGAGGACAGACTTCGTGCGCGCCACGGCGGCGCCCGCCTCCTGCTGGCCGAGGATAATGCCATCAACTGCGAGGTGGCGCTGGAGCTGCTGCATTCGGTCGGACTGGACGTTGATACCGCGAAAAATGGCTACGAGGCCGTGGAAAAAGCTCGCCATGCGACTTACGACCTGATCCTGATGGACATTCAGATGCCGATAATGGACGGGCTGGAGGCGACGCAAGCCATTCGTGCCCTGCCTGGCTGGAAAGGGATACCTATCCTGGCGATGACGGCCAATGCCTTCGAAGAAGATCGCCGCGTCTGCAAAGCGGCCGGCATGGATGACTTTGTTGCCAAACCGGTTGATCCTGAACAACTTTACGCGACCCTGCTCAAGCATTTACCTGCGACGACGGCGTCGAGCAGAGCGATTGCCGCGCCTCAACTTGCACCGCATGGCTCAGTCGACGAAATAGCCGTACAGGCATTACGTACGCAATTGGCAGCTATCGACAGCGTCCCCTTGGAGCGAACTATCCGCTTGCTGGGTGGCAATACCGCGCGCTTTGTCCGCATGTTGCACGGCTTTATTGAGCGACATGCACCTGAGTCGGCGCAAATTCCAGCGTTGCTGGCGGCGGCTAAACCGGAGGAGGCGCGCCAGTTGATCCATGGCATGAAGGGCGCTGCCGGCTCGCTCGGTCTTGTCGGGTTGCAGGCTGCCGCCACCGAGCTGGATGCGGCCTTGCGCCGACAGGATGCTAACGGGAGCGAACTGGACCGGCTTTGTCAGACACTGAGCACGCAGATGAATACAGTGCGCACGGCACTGGCAGGGGTTGTCGTGGCATCAGCCAGCACATTGCCGGACGATGCGCCCGCCGCTGCAAGCGTGCTGGCCACTCTGGCAAACCTGCTGGCGGCAAACGATACCTGCGCCATTGACGTATTGACGACAAATGAGCCGGTGCTGCGTCAGGTTTTGCGGGCGGACTACGATCAGGTTCTGCGTCAGGTTGATAGGTTTGACTTTCCGGCCGCCCTTGATCTGGTGCGCGCAGCACTTGCAGACTTGCCGGCCAATAACGGCAAGCTATAGATTTTCTGTTTGGCATCAGCCGTGGCAAAGTCACCGAGGCGGTTCATGTCAGACGGTGAATGTCAGTTCATAACTACTTCTGGTGGTCATCTAATCAGTACCACCGCCTTGATCTGCGCCCATATGCGATGCGCCAAACCACTGAGTACCATTCGCCACGGGTAAGCTGTAGGCAGCGTCAAACACCTGAGATGACCACCCCGCGAACGGGGTGGTCGAGAGAGAAATTTCCCGAGTTTTGCCCAAACACACGCTTTCCATCAACGCTCTCCGAATCACCAAATCCGGATGTCAGGTGACGAGCTGAGCCTCTGCCACATCCTCCGAATGCTGTATGATTATGAAACCATAGTTATTCGGCAATAGACTCCCCTCATGATCAAAAACGCCAAAGCGACCGGCTCCCCTGCCAATTCTCAGCTTCGTTCCATTTTTCGCCCGCGCAGCAGCGCCTTCGCGCTTGAATCCCGGATCATGTTCGACGCCGCCGCCGCCGTCGCCGCCGACGACCATCTAGCGGACAAACAAGCCACGGCCGACACGGCGGACAAAGCCTCAGCACCTGCGGTTGATTCCACGCCGGGCACCGCGACTAACGCCGGTGCGCTCAACGCCCCGGCCGCCCCCATCACCCTGCTCGTGGTCGACTCCCGCGTCGCGGATTACCAGAGTTTACTGGCCGACCTGCCAGGTAATGTCATGGTGCGCGTGATCAATGTCAGCGAATCTGGTCTTGACGCCATCACCCAGGCAATCGACAGCGCCAGCGGCAGTCAGGCCATCGAGTCGATCCAGATCATCAGCCATGGCAGCAGCGGCAGTCTCAGCCTGGGGAGCGACACCCTCGACAGCGCCACACTAATTAGCCACAGCGTCCAGCTTCAGAGCTGGGCGCCCCACCTTTCCGCCGATGCCGATATTCTCCTCTACGGCTGTGATATTGCCGCCGGCTCCGGTGGCAGCGCCCTCCTCACCCAACTCGCCGCCCTCACCGGGGCCGATATTGCGGCCTCTACCGATGCTACCGGTAGCACCACCAAAGGAGGCAACTGGGTACTTGAGCAACAAACCGGCCAGATCGAGAGTCACCTGGTGCTCAGCGCGGCGACACTGGAGCGATACGACAGCCTTCTGGCGGCACCGGTCAATACGGTTCCTGGCGCGCAAACCGTGGCGGAAGACAATACCATTGTATTTGGTGCCGGGAAGATCATCAGCGTCGCCGATGCGGATGGCACGGTACAGAGCGTTTCAATCAATGTTGCCCATGGCTCGCTGACACTGGCGAGCACCGCAGGACTGACCCTGAGCGGAGATGGAACAGCCAGCATTTCGATCACGGCCGGCTCCATCGCCGACATCAACACAGCCCTCAGCGGGCTTATCTATCGTCCGGCGGCGAACTATGCCGGGGCCGATTCGCTGACCATCGCCACCAACGATGGCTCGTCAACGGATACCGATAGCGTTGCCATTAGCGTCACGCCCAACGCCACCGCACCTGTACTGACCTTGCCGAATACATCCCAGAGATTACAGGAGGACGTCGCCACCTATCTGGACTTCTCTGCCACCAATCCCATTGTCCTTACCGATGCCGACGTCAATGATCTGCAGACCCTGACGCTTTCAGTAGCACACGGCACGCTCAATATCAGTGTAGCGGGTGGCGCCAGCATCACCAGCGGCAACGGCACGGGCAGTGTCATCCTCAGTGGCACAGCGGCGCAATTGTCGGCCACATTAGCCAGTGCGACGGGCGTTCAATACACGTCTAACCTTAACTACAACGGTGCCGAAGCGCTCTCTTTTAACCTCAACGACGGGCAACACACACAGACGGGTTCAGTGACGCTTAATGTTACCCCGGTCAATGACGCGCCAACCCTCTCGGGCGGCACTCCGCTCAGCGTCGCCGAAGGCGGCACGACCAATTTTTCGGCGGCAGTGACGGTGGGCAGCGGCTTTACTCAGGCGCAACTGGGGCTTGCCGACGTCGATACCAGCGCCGTCCAGGCGACGATCAAAATAGCCGGTCTTCCAACGCACGGCACATTGAAAGTAAACGGCAACCCGGTGGCCATCGGCTCAACCTTATCGGTCGCCGATATCAACAAGCTGAGCTATACCCACGACGGTTCCCAGGTCATCGGGGCGACAAGCGATACCTTCTTGCTGACCATCGACGACGGTGCCGGCGGCCTACTGACCAATCAGACGGTGACCGTCAATCTCACCCCTGTCAATCAGGCGCCCAGCGTCACTGGCACCATCACCGTGATCGAAGGCGAAACCGGCGTCCGCCTCGACTTGAACGGCGCCTTGCCCACTATTGGCGGTGCGCGCGGAGCGATCGACGTCAGCGACCCCGAGGGTCAGGTCATCACCACCTACAGCATCACCAGTCTGCCGACGCATGGCACACTGTATTACAACGGGGTGGCGATTTC
>JBBRDR010000090.1:0-12601 GCA_038203745.1 Burkholderiales bacterium
TCACAGAGCCACAGAGCACACAGAGGTAAAACGAGGCTCACCTTGCGGGTGATTGATCAATTTCACGTAAGCCTTTGTCCCTCTTCAGGGAGGCTTCGCGCTGTCCTCTGTGTTTTTCTCCGTGTTCTCTGTGTTGAATGAGGTTTTTAGGTTCATAGCAAAGCTCGTCCAACCGGTCTTCCAGCAGATTTTTTCTGGATCAACCGCATGCGCTTCATGCTTAGCCCCCGTCAAGGACCAATTTCTAGCCATCATGCAGGGAATAATCTGCCTTAAAATCCGGAGCGGTGTGTAAGATAAGCGTTAGGAGGTAGTCCATGTTCGCAATCTATGGCATCAGCGGTCCAATTTTTCAGGGTTCGCTGGAAAACCTTAGCCGGATACCCCCGGTTACCCGGCGTGGGCCGATCTCGCCGGCGCGCCGTATTGGTGATCAGACTGAGTTCAGTGCAGCACTGGAAGACGCCTCTACAGCAACACCCTCCAGCCCCGGCGAACAAGCGGTTGAAGCCTACTCGGCCATGTTGCCGAAGAGCCTTGAACGCGGCCCGCTCTACCACGCCAATCAGATCATGCAGACGCAAGTGATTACTGTAAATGTCGACGACGATGTCGCTCATGCCTGGCGCGTACTCGTGCAACACCAGATTCACCAAGCACCAGTGCTTGATTCAAGCCTCAAACTGGTCGGCATTGTCAACGAACGCAACCTGCTGACCACACTCAATGTCGACGACGGGCAGGTGCGCGACATTCTGACCAAGCAGGTGCGTGATGTCATGACCACCCCCGTTGTCTCTGCCAGACCGGAGGCGGACATACGTCAGATCGCTCAGGTCATGCTGGTCCGGGATGTTGATGGCGTGCCCATCGTCAACGAAGCCGGTTTGCTGTCCGGTTTTATCTCGCGCGGCGACATCCTGCGCGCCGTCGTCACCGACCCGCCACTGAGCATCTGGCGTTAATCATCAAAGGCATTCCATGTCCGACAAAACCGTCACGATTTATCACAACGCCCGCTGCTCAAAGAGCCGGTCGGCCTGTGAGCTTGTTTCTGCGCAAGGCATCAATGCCGAAATAATCGACTATCTCAGAACGCCCCCGAACAAGGACGAATTGCGCGGCCTGTTGCACAAACTCGGAATGAAGGCGGGCGAACTCGTGCGCCGCGGCGAGGAGGTGTTCAAGCAACACTATGCCGGCAAGACCTTAAGTGACGACGAATGGCTTGATGCACTTGTCGCTCACCCGATTCTGATTGAGCGCCCGATTGTCGTTCGTGGTGACAAAGCCGTCATCGGGCGTCCTACGGAAAAAGTGCTTGAATTGCTTGGCGACAATTAAGAAACCTCACATGAAACAGCTGCTCGCATTCTTCCTGGCACTAGCCTTTTCAGGATGGCTCAATGCGCAGGAAGCTGGCATCGGCGAGGTGCAGCGCATTGCCACGCGCCAAGGCGTGAGCGTGCCGATTTATACCGTCTGGCGCAAAGATGCCGTGGCCACGGTTGTACTCTACTCAGGCGGTAGCGGCGGGTATGGCAAGATTGGCGAAGACGGCTGGCCGGCTAGCGGGAATTTTTTGATCCGCACCGGCAAACACTGGGCAAGCTACCCATTTAACATCGTGATGGTAGGCCGCCCGACAGACGGTATTGATCTATCCAATGGCGCCGTACGTATCGGCGAGAAGCACAACGCCGACAATGTGGCGATCTTCAAGGCAATCAAACTCAAAAGCCCGCTGCCCATCTGGGTCGTCGGCACCAGCATGGGAAGCATCTCGGCCGCCGCGGCCGCGATTGCAGATGATGAAAATCTCGTTTCCGGTGTCGTACTGACGTCTTCAATCACAGCCTACAAAATTGCCGGCGCGGTGCCCAAACAGGAACTCGGGAAAATCCGCGTACCAACACTGGTGCTGCATCACAACAACGACGCCTGCTGGGCTTGCCAGGCGCATGAAGCAAAAACCATCACGGGCGATCTGGTAAACGCACCCATCAAAAAAACCATCATCGTCACGGGCGGTGGCGGCGAATCAGGCGACCCGTGCCAACCATTGCACTTTCACGGTTTCATTGGCATGAGCAATGAAGCCGTCGACATTGTCGCAAAGTGGATTATCAAACCAACGGCATCGCCGGATCCAAATTAGGCTGAAGTGCAGTCCTTGCACGTTCCCGGATGTCACAAAATGTGATGCCTGACTTGCATCCAAGTTCCTTTGCAATAACACGTCGAATTGATGTGTCAGGTGGTGGCTGGCGGCGTAAGCCACTGAAGCATCTGCCGGTAAACATCGGGACTGCTCAGCAACGCCGTGTGGTTCATCCGGAAGAAAATCCGTTGTGATGTTTTGGCAAACTTCAGGTTGCGCCGTGCGTTGTGATGTTGGCCCAAGGCGCTGTGCAGGGGTACCAGTCCGTCACCAATCAGACGATCTGCCAGCGTGCCGCGCTTGGCGGCTGTTGTCGCGGCTACGACGTAGCAGCCCACTCCCCCGGGCAAGGGAACAAGTTGACGGGCATCGGGTTGGTGGTGAAAACGGTCATGGTGGCGCCAGTCTTCATCCAGCACATGGCCGTAGCGCAAGTCGGTAATTCCAGCGCTACGCAAATGCCCAAGACGGGCGAAAGGTGCTGTGTAGGGCGTGCTGCCCAAAATAACATCCACCAAGTTACCGGCACGTTCCAGCGGCGCACCATGGTGCGGCGTACCCAAAAAAATAATATTTTTCAGGCAATCCGGCCAGTGTAGCGCGCCCTGCCGGGCGTAGTGAACAGCGCTTCGAATGAGCAGACCGCCCATGCTGTGGGCCACGACAGAGAGTTCTTCGATCGGCACCGGCCAGTGCGCGACCAGTCGCTCCAACTGAGCAGCCAGTTCGCGTCCGTTTTGCGACGTGTGTAAACCTGAGTTGTAACGCAAATACACGGGGGTGTAACCCAAAGCCGAGGCCAGTGCCTCACCATGGTCGACGACCTGTCCCTGGTGCTGCGTACACCATTGCAGATCGTTCATGCACAAGCCGTGAATAAGCAACAAAACCTTCCCGGTGGCCTCAGGTATTGGCAGAGGATCCTGTAAACTCAGGACTCCACCGTGGTAACGCAAAGTCATCGGTGTGGCCAACGGATTGTTGCTGGCCACAAGGCGGTCACCGATCACACCGTTGAGCACCGCAAGAACGGCTTCGCGTTGAGGCGTTTCGGATTTGGCGCCTTCATCTGCGTCCAACAGCGGTTGCAACCTGGCCAACAGGACATCCACGCCTTTCCCAAGGAGTTGCGTGGCACCGCGAACCGACCGATAGACAACGCCTGTAATACCACCCGTTTGTCCTGGCAAACGACCGCCGGAAACACCGAAGGTATCCCATACCGACTGATGAACACCTTCGACAAGACGGGTGACTCCCGCTGTGGCCTGTGTCACCAATTGGGCGACGCCCCGAATGTCCGAAGTACGAAAATGCTTGAGCGGAACTTTCAATGCCGGTCTGGTCATAATGACACGCCCGTTCCTCGCTGCCCGGAAAAATGCCGCTAGATCATGCGTGGAATCTGCGACGAATGGTGATGCATAATCGGACGCGGCCGATCCATATCCAGCATGTAGCTGAATCGCGCTTCGAAGCTTAACAACTCGCCTTCGACGGCAAAACGCCAGCAGTAAATGCCGTGCATGCCATACACGTTCCCGCTGATATTCTCGATGTGGAAGGTCTTTTCGTGCAGAGCGATGCTCAGTTCTTCGCGTGAACTCAAACGCACAAAGTAGTCCCGGATGCTATCCGGCTTGGCGAGAAGCCGGTTGGAGAACGTCGGGATCAAGACAGCTTTCTCATCATAGAGTGCGAGGAGTGCCTCGGCATCGCCTGCATTGACTGCGCGCATCCATTCTTTGAGAACATGTTCTGGAGTTTTCATGGGGGTCCGGTATTTTCTGGTTGATTACACGTTGAGGAGCCGTTCTGACAACACGAGGCAAAAAAGATTTCGCCCTGTAACGCCCGACAACTGCCTATTTCGTATATGTTCAGGATACATGACACACCTTTCCGGCACAAATTCTCAATAAACTTCGCTCCCGGACTTGAAGCCAATGTACATGCGACGGACAATAGCTCATCCAGCATCACTCTGAGAGCACGCAAATGACCGGAAGCGGATGGAGCTGCCCCCACGAAGACAAGGGGCTGTGCAACAAGGTTAACAAGTTGCCTTGCGACCCCGGCATGAAAGGCTGTGAGTTGTACGGCCGTTATACTTTTTTTGATGGCAGCAAGAATGAACGCCTGCTTCAAAAACAGGCACGGATGACTGCAAAAACCCCCGATGACGCTCTGAGTGACGACGAATAAGGCCGTCAGACATTTCGCCTTCTCCAGCCCGTAGTCAAACAATGGAATAACGCATGCAACTCGACGACCAGAATGAAAGCAACAATGTAGAAGATCGCCGCGGCGAGGGAGGCGAGGGAGGCGGGGGCGGCTTTGGCCGGGGCAGCCTGGGCATCGGCACCATCGTCGTCGCCCTTGCCGCGAGCTATTTCTTCGGCATCGACCCGTCGGTAATACTTGGTTTCGCATCCAATATGGAAAACCAGTCATCCGGGCAGGTTACTTCACACAAACCGCCGGCCAATGATGAGATGGCGCGTTTTGTTTCAAAGATACTGGCCAGTACCGAGAGCACTTGGGATCCGATTTTCCGTGAAGGCGGCTCGCGCTACCAAGAGCCCAAACTCGTACTTTTCAGCGGATCAACCCCTACGGCCTGCGGTACGGGCCAATCGGCGATGGGGCCGTTTTACTGCCCGTCGGATCAGAAGGTGTATATCGACCTTTCGTTTTACCGTGATTTAAAGGAACGCTTTCACGCGCCGGGCGAATTTGCCCAAGCTTATGTGATTGCCCACGAAGTTGGTCACCACGTTCAGAATCTGCTCGGCATTTCAGACAAGGTGCATAAGGCTCAGCAAGGCGCCAGCAAAGCACGGGCTAACGCACTCTCGGTACGCGTCGAACTGCAAGCCGACTGTTTTGCCGGTGTGTGGGGGAACCGTGCTGATGCGGCCAAACACATTATTGCGCCTGGCGAGATCCAACAGGCGTTGACCGCGGCCTCGGCCATCGGCGATGACCGCCTGCAACAGCAGTCGCAGGGCAGAATCGTGCCGGAATCCTTTACCCACGGCAGTTCCGAGCAGCGCATGCGCTGGTTCAAACGCGGTATGGACTCGGGCGACCTGCGCCAGTGCGATACTTTCAAGGCCGCCACTTTGTGACGAAATACTTCGGCTCTGTTGTCGCATTTCTGCTTTCACTTTTCATCTCAAACGCCACTTACGCCCTGCCTGGTGAATCACGCGTCCCGGGAGGCGTGGCGCTAATCGCGTTGGGCGACGCCACGCTCGGCAGCACACCGCCGCGTGCCTGGCTGGACGAACACCCCGTCATGGTGGTTGCGGAAAAAAATCAGTGGATTGCTGTTGTTGGTATCGCACTCGACCGGCCTGTGGGCAACCATGAACTACGCTACGACGACGGCCGCAACCAGCGAACCCTCCAATTCACCGTGAGGCCCAAGCAGTACCCGGCCCAGCACATCCGACTCAAGGATTCAGGAAAAGTAAACCTGTCTCCGGAGAATGAGGCGCGTGCCTTAAAAGAAATCGCCGATATTCAAGGCCTGAAGCGTCATTGGAGCATTGAGAGTGGCACAGACAGCGATTTTTTGTTGCCAGTCAATGGACGATTGGCCAGCCGCTTTGGCCTGCGCCGGTTTTTCAACGGCGAAGCCCGCTCGCCGCATGTCGGTCTCGATGTGGCCGTACCACGCGGAACCCCCGTCAAAGCGGCGTCACACGGCCAGATCCTGGCGGTCGATGACTATTTCTTCAACGGCAAGACGGTTTTTGTTGATCACGGCAACGGATTGATCAGCATGTATTGCCATCTCGACCGCATTGACGTCAAAGCTGGCGACGCTGTCAGAAAAGGCCAGGTTATCGCGCGCTCCGGCGCTACCGGCCGAGCCAGCGGCCCGCATCTACACTGGAGCGTGATACTCAACGGTGTGATGGTTGATCCGGAACTGTTTGTAGCGAAATTACCTTGAAGGTCGGTGACTGAGCGAATCGATCGTGACCTTGCACCGCCGCGTGTGACGGGCATGGATGCGGCTCTCGCGTATCAGCGGCTCAACTTCAGTTGCCGCGACGATCCGCTTTATGTCGTCCAGCGAGCGCGGGGCGAAGATGCGCGCATCATCGATGCCGAAAATCGGCAGGCGTAGCGTCGACGCGCCGGGGGACCGCATCACCTTGTAGTAGCTGAACCATTCGCTCGTGCCCGACACTGCATTCCGAACTTCGACCCGCTTGCTCTCACGTTCGCTGCGTAGCGCGTGCGTCCGTCCGTCGAGCTTGAGCAAGCCTTTGAGCGAAATCGGTGTATCTACGGCAAGCACTTCGCGCGTCGGCATTTCCCCGCCAACGTGATAGGGCAAACCACAATTGGCGAAGGAAACATCAAAGCCGCGTTCGACTACGGCGATTTCGGCGGCTTCGCAAAGACGTGGGGTGCGGGCAGCACAAAATGCGCCGGCGGCTACCCCTCCGATCACCAGGAGCTTCATGGATTAAGTTATTTCATTTCCTTTTGGGAGAGTCTAACTTCGCGTCCGCGAGTAGAAAATGTTGCGGAAAGAACCGGTCGTTTTTTGACCTGTTCCATGCGTTCGATAAAGCGATCACGGCTCAGTGTGGAAAACGCCGTGTTGCGCTGGCGCTCCTCGGCGACCGAGGAGACCGTTCGTCCGGCATAGTCGTGGCCGGGAAAGATCAGGGTTTCGCCGGGCAGGCTGAAGATGTGCTTACGCACGCTATCGTACATCGCGCCAGCGTTGGTTTCGCCTTCGGGTTGCCCGCAACCACCGAGTTCCATCACATCGCCGCAGAAAACGCGGTCGCGCCAGTGGTAGCTGACGCAACCGGGCGTATGACCGGGGGTTTCCAGAACTTCGAGGGACTCACTGCCGAAGTTCAGCACGGCGCTATGGCCGACACGCAGACCCGGAATGTCATTCGCGTTTCCAGCGCCGACGACAAAAATGGCTCCGGTGTTCGGGCACAAGTCGTCACAGTTAATACGCTCGAGGCGATGCACATGCGTGCGCACCACATATGCCAAGCGAAGCTGTTGCTCGGCCAGCAAGGCTAGAATCAAGGGAACCTGATACTTGAAGGGATCGATGACGACCGCCTCTCGCGACTCGGGATCGCCAATCAGGTAGGTCATCGCCGACTGGGCGGGGTCGAAAAGCTGACGAAAAATCATTGGAGAAGCCAGCGTCGCGTGACGACTGCACCAGCCAGAACGAAGGTCAGAAGACACGCTGACGTTGAGAACAGCAGCTTCAAGGCGCGGTGTTTCGGCACAAAACCCACGCCGCGCACAAAACCGGCGCTCATGGCCCACAGAAGCAATGTGGCTGCTAGGTGATCGGCCTTGCCGTCGGCCTTGCTCAGAATTAGCGGATAAATGGTAAAAACGAGCATGATCGCAATGGCCAGCGTCAACGGCAGAAGTGCCAGCCCCACCGCCTCACTCGCGCTGTCCGTTGGATCCAGCCGAGCATTGCGCTCAAAACTATCCATCGTGCTTTCCAGAAACGCCGTCATCGATGCTAGCCGTTGTGCGTGATTCTTCGTTTTCGCCCCACATGGCGTTGAGAATGGCCAGCAGCACGGCGAATCCGACGCCCAGAACCCAAGTTAAATACCACATTGTTTTTTTCCTTTAGTACGCTCGATCAATACAATCAATACGCCGCGTGATCGTTTTGCTTGACGTAGCTGGCCGTCACTTTGCCAGACATCACCCGGTACGCCCAACTCGTATAAATGACAATCATCGGCATGAGAATCAGCGTGGCCCAGAACATGATGGAAAGCGTCAGATGGCTCGATACACCGTCCCAGACGGTCAGGCTGGAATTGAGATCGGACGACGAAGGCATGACAAAAGGGTACATCGAAAAGCCCGCCGTGCCGATGACGCCTGACAGGCTCAAGGCCGACGCGACAAAGGCAATCAGTGTGTGTCGCGAACGTACGGCCAGGATTCCTGCCAGCGCTCCCAGATAGGCGATTATTGGCAGAAGTATGGTGAGTGGTTCCCGCGAGTAGTTAGCGAGCCAGGCACCGGCCTGCCGGGCGACTGTCTTGGCCAGGGGGTTAGCCATCCCACCGGTGTCGACTGCCGAGGTGATGACGTAGCCGTCGATGCCCAAGACAAGCCAGATTCCAGCCAGCGAGAAGCAGACGATGAGCAGGAGGCCGAAGATCGTCGAGGCGGTAATCGCGCGTCGCTGAATATCGCCCTCGGTGCGGTGCGCGAGGTAGTTCGCGCCGTGGAAGGTGATCATCGCCGTCGACACCACGCCGCAGAGCAGGGCGAAGGGATTGAGCAAGCCCCAGAACGTTCCGGTGTAATACGAAATCATGTTGTCGTCGAAATGGAAGGGAACGCCCTGGAGCAGGTTGCCAAACGCAACGCCGAAAATCAGCGGCGGCACGGCGCCACCGATAAAGAGCCCCCAATCCCAGGTCGAACGCCAGCGCGGGTCGTTGATCTTGCTACGATAATCAAAGCCGACCGGACGGAAAAAAAGCGCCCACAGCACGGCGAGCATGGCCCAGTAGAATCCGGAAAAAGCGGTGGCATAGACCAGCGGCCAGGCGGCAAAAATGGCACCGCCGCCGGTGATGAACCAGACCTGATTGCCATCCCAGTGCGGTCCGACGGTATTGATGATGACGCGACGCTCAAGATCGCTCTTGCCGACAAAGGGGAGCAAAGTCCCGACGCCCATGTCGTGGCCGTCCATGATCGCAAAGCCGACAAGGAGTACGCCGACCAGCAGCCACCAGATGATTTTCAGGGTTTCGTAGTCAAACATTTATTGAGCTCCTTGTGCTTTAGGCGTGGGCGGGTTCGTTGGCGTAGCGACCGGTGCCAAGGCTCCCCGGCCCTTGGCGGACGAACTTCACCATCAAGAACATTTCGACGATCAGCAGGATGGTGTAGAAACCGACAAAGCCGGCGATCGATCCGTAAAGCGAATTGACGCTGAGCGTCGACACCGACAAGTGTGTCGGCAGCACACCGAAAACGGTCCACGGTTGGCGACCATACTCGGCGACGAACCAGCCGAGTTCGCAGGACATCCACGGAATCGGCAAAAACCACAGAGCCCAACGCAGCAACCAGCGCCGGGAGGCGAATGAACCCTGCACCGAATACCACGCGGCAAAACCGAACAGTGCCAGCATGGCAAAGCCGAAACCGACCATCAAGCGGAATGACCAGAACATCGGGCTGACGCGCGGCACCGTGTCATTGACCGCCTTCTCGATCATTTCCGGCGTCGCCTGCGCGACGTCCGCTGTGTACTTCTTGAGCAGGAGGCCGAAGCCGAGATCATCCTTGCGTACGTCGAAACGCGCCTTGAGATCGGCGTTCGACTGGTCCTTGCGCAGGGCTTCGAGCAGCTTGACTGACTGAATCCCGTTGATGATGCGCTCGCGGTTCTTTTCCTTGATTTCGATAATGCCCGGAATCTGCTTGCTGATGCTGCGTGTGCCGATCAGCCCCATGACCCAGGGGATCTTGATTTCAAAATCGTTCTTCATTTCCGCTTCATTGGGAAGGGCGATCAGGTTGAGCCCGGCCGGTGCCGGTTCCGTTTCCCACATCGCTTCCATGGCCGCTAACTTGGTTTGCTGCGCTTCACCGACGGTGTAGCCTGATTCGTCGCCAAGCACGATGACCGAAGCCACCGAGGCCAGACCGAAGGCGGCGGCGATGCGGAAGCTGCGCTTGGCAAATTCGAGGTCGCGCCCGCGCAGCAAATACCAGGCTGAAATCGAGAGCACGAACATGGCGCCGGTGTCGTAACCCGCGGAGACCGTATGCACGAATTTGGCCTGTGCATCGGGGTTGAACACCACGGCCCAGAAGTCGGTCAATTCCATGCGCATGGTGACGTAGTTAAACTCGGCGCCGACCGGGTTCTGCATCCAGCCATTGGCGATCAGAATCCACAGGGCGGAGAGATTGGTACCGATAGCCATGAGCAAGGTAACCAGCAAGTGCCGCTGGCGCGAAAGCCGATCCCAACCGAAGAAGAACAGGCCGATGAAGGTCGACTCCAGGAAGAAGGCCATCATGCCCTCAAGCGCCAACGGTGCGCCGAAGATGTCGCCCACATAGTGCGAGTAGTAGGCCCAGTTGGTGCCGAACTGAAATTCAAGCGTGATCCCGGTGGTGACACCGAGCGCGAAGTTGATGCCAAAGAGTTTGCCCCAGAAGCGCGTCATGTCCTTGTAGATGGTCTTGCCGGTCATGACGTAGACGCTTTCCATGATGACCAGAATCCAGGTCATGCCCAGCGTCAGCGGAACGAATAGGAAGTGATACATCGCGGTCGCCGCAAATTGCAGCCGGGATAGATCGACTAGAGATTCACTGACCATGCTGGGTTTCTCCTTGGGTGGGTTGCTGGGTCACCGGTGTCATCATTGTCGACGGATCGACCTCAACCCCTGGCTGGCGGAAGAATGCCCACCACAGCGCAAACAGCACCAATAGCTTGATCACGACGATGCGGAGCAGCTTTTGGGCAAGGGGTTTATCGTTCATTCATCACCGGGACTATCGATAATCGGTGATTTGCTAATACAAGAATCAGGCCAGGCCCATAGGTTCCGATTAAACGATACAAAACGTTTTAACAACAGCCACTTGAACGGATTAGTCAGGCGGCGCAATACTGCCACTTACTCTGCGTGGCAGTGCCATAAGCGCCAATGGCAGGTACAATGGCAGTCATACCGTTGCTGCGAACGGCTCTAAAGCGACCCGCCAGGAGACACCATGACCAACCCCGCCCACCCGCTCGCCGAACTGGTTTCACTGCTCGACGCCGCCAGCGAACCGTACGTCGTCTTCGACCGCCAGTACCGCATCCTCGCCGCCAACCGGGCGTATCGCCAGCGTTTCGGCATGGAAGACATCATCGGGCGTTGTTGTTACGAGGTCTCCCATCGCTACCCGGTGCCCTGCTATCAGGCCGGCGAAAGCTGCCCGCTGGCGCTCGGCCTCAAATCCGGTAAACGGGAACGGGTATTGCACCTGCATCACACGCCGCGTGGCGAGGAATATGTCGACCTCGAATTGACGCCGATTCTCAATGCCCAACAGGAGATCGTGTACTTCGTCGAACGCTTGGCGACAATGAAGCAGGCCAAGGGTATTTCGTCGGCGCAAGGCCTCGTTGGTCGTGCGCCGGCCTTCCAGAAGATGCTGGAACTGCTCTCGCGGGTTGCGCCGTCCGATGCCGTTGTGCTGTTGGAGGGTGAATCGGGAACCGGTAAGGAACTGGTGGCCAATGCGTTGCACCAGGCCAGCCGGCGATCCGAAGGACCGTTTACGCCGGTCGACTGTTCAGGCATCCCGGAGAACTTGTTCGAGAGCGAACTTTTCGGCCACGAACGCGGCGCTTTCACCGGTGCCACGGCGCGCAAGGCCGGCCTGGTCGAAGCGGCCAGTGGCGGCACGCTGTTTCTCGATGAAATTGGCGAGATGCCGCTAGCCATGCAGGTGAAACTGCTGCGTCTGCTGGAGACCGGAAGCTATCGCCGGCTCGGCTCGACAGAAATCCGGCGCGCCGACATCCGCGTCATTTCGGCCACTCACCGTTCGTTACGCGACATGGTTCGCAGCGGCGACTTCCGCGAGGACCTCTATTACCGTCTTAACATTTTCCCGATCAAAGTGCCGGCGCTACGCGAACGCAAGTCGGACATTCCGCTGCTGGTTGAATCGTTGCTCGGGCGCGTGGGTCCCGGTCGCCCGTTGAAGGTCTCGGCCAGTGCGATGCATCAGCTCGTTCATGGGCACTATCAGGGCAATATTCGTGAACTGCGCAACGTGCTCGAACGCGCTGCGTTGATGTGCGATGGCGACGAGATCAGCATCAAACATTTACCGAACGACGTTGAGCACACCAGCACGCTGCTTCTGGACGAAGCGCCCCAAGGCAAACTCAGCGACACGCAAATCAGCGAGGCTATGGCGACACATCGCGGCTCGCGCAAAGCGCTGGCCCGAACGCTAGACCTCAGCGAACGGACCCTGTACCGGCGGCTGCGCGGCCTGAAACCATAGCACACTGCAGGCAACCGGCCTGCGAGCTGCGTCAAATGGCGATCTACGAGCACCATGCCATGAAAGCCAATGTTTACGTACTTCTTCAAAAACATGCGATGGAGATCGCCTATCCACGCGGCTATCAGGGCATTGGGCAAGAGCACGCTCGCAACCGCGCTCCTCGGTGACAAGTTTGATCAGCCGATCCCGGAAAGCGTTCGGCAACAACGATGCCGTATCAGGCGCGACGAACCACTTGCCAGAAAGCGATTCCCGTCAGACCCAGGAAGCACAGCGCAGACCAGTTGGCGAGCGATAGGCCGAGAAATACCCAGTCCCTCACCGTGCAGAATCCGGTGACCATGAACATGTCGGGCCATC
>JBBRDR010000091.1:0-12598 GCA_038203745.1 Burkholderiales bacterium
AATCGCTATACCCTTCTTTATCTTTGTCCGCGTGTGATAATAGTTTTCGCAATCTGTCCGTTCAAGTTCTTTAAGCTTAGTATCTCTGCCAATAAATGCTAGCCAATGTTCGAGATGGGTTTTTATCGTAGCGTATCTACCCTTAACAATTATTCCTGCCTCAACGTCTTTCCAGCGTTGCTCCAGGTATTTCTCTACGCCAATCTTAGTTGTAATAGAAAAGTAGCTCTTGCCTTGTAGCTGTAAAGACATAAGACTGTGATAATGCACCTTCGCCTTGTCTATCGCCGTGCTCTTATTGCGAGTCTTTAGGCTGAATCTAGCGTACTTATGCTCTTTCGTAAGCCACATACGAAATTGCCAATAATCCCCGCGCTTGAGGATAACTGCATCGTCGAAGATTTGTTCTTCGTCTTCGCTAAACTTGGTTTTTTTTGATGGCATATTGGGCTTAGAGTTACTACGAATTTGAATAGCCACAGCAACGTGTAGCTTGACGTGTAACTTTAGTTTCTAAGCCCAATTAAATCAACTGGTTGTTGATTTTGTGAAACTTTTGTGTAAGTAAAAGATATATATAAATCAATTACTTACACTATAGTTGTCACTCCCACTCAATGGTGGCCGGGGGTTTGCCTGAAATGTCATAAACCACACGATTAATCCCGCGCACTTCGTTGATGATGCGATTGGACACCTTGCCCAAGAGGCTATGCGGCAGTTCGGCCCAATCTGCTGTCATGAAGTCTTGTGTTTGCACGGCTCTCAAGGCGACTACGTATTCGTAAGTTCGCCCATCGCCCATCACACCCACTGATTTGACCGGCAAAAAGACAGCAAAGGCCTGACTGGTTTTTTCATACCATCCGGCAGCACGTAACTCGTCGATAAAAATGGCATCAGCTCGGCGCAGCAGGTCGGCAAATTCAGGCTTCACTTCGCCAAGGATGCGTACCCCCAGACCTGGACCGGGAAAGGGATGGCGATAGACCATCTCGTGGGCCAGCCCAAGAGCTACGCCAAGCTCACGCACTTCGTCCTTGAATAGCTCACGAAGTGGTTCAAGCAGTTTTAGATTAAGAGTTTCCGGCAAACCACCAACGTTATGGTGGCTCTTGATGGTGTGCGCTTTTTTTGTCTTGGCACCAGCGGATTCAATCACATCCGGATAAATAGTGCCTTGCGCCAGCCATTTAGCGTTGGCGAGTTTCTGTGACTCAACCTGAAAAACTTCGACAAATTCGCGGCCAATAATCTTGCGCTTCTGCTCGGGGTCGGAAACCCCCTTGAGGTGCCCCATAAACTGTTCTGCGGCATTTACGTGGATAACCTTGACTCCAAGGTTACGCGCAAAGGTACTCATCACCTGCTCCGCTTCATTAAGGCGCAGCAAGCCATTATCGACAAAGACGCAGGTCAGTTGATCACCGATGGCGCGGTGAATCAAGGCGGCGGCAACCGAGGAATCAACACCGCCGGAAAGACCGAGAATGACTTCTTCCTTGCCAACTTGCTCACGAATCTTCGCCACCGCTTCGCTCACATAGTCGGGCATGTTCCAGTCGTGACCGCAGCCACAGATATCGCGTACAAAACGACCAAGAATCTCTTTTCCCTTAAGGGTATGTGTCACTTCAGGGTGGAACTGCACGGCATAGAGTTTACGCGTTTCGTCGGCCATCGCGGCAATGGGCGTTGAGTCGTTGCTGCCGATCACCTTGAAACCAGGCGGCACTTCGGTCACCTTGTCGCCGTGACTCATCCAGACGTCAAGCAGGCCATGTCCTTCAGCGTTGGTACGATCCTCGACATCCAAAAACAGTGCCGAGTGGCCGCGAGCGCGCATTTCGGCATAACCAAATTCGCGGTTCGACGAGCCTTCGACCTTGCCGCCAAGTTGTGTAGCCATGGTCTGCATGCCGTAGCAGATTCCGAGAACTGGCACACCCAGTTCGAAAACCACCTGTGGCGCCTTGAAATCCTCAACCTCATACACCGAGTTGGGGCCGCCTGAAAGAATGATCCCTTGCGGATTGAAGTTGCGGATGAATTCTTCTGAAACGTCGTAGGAATGCAACTCGCAATAAACCTGATGCTCACGCACGCGCCGGGCGATCAATTGAGCAACTTGAGAGCCAAAATCAAGAATAAGTATTTTCTGGTGGGCCATTTTCGTACCTTGAATGAAGAAGGGCGGCTACTGGAGCCGCCCTGCGGGATACTGTATCAATCAGTCAACGTGGTAATTTGGTGCTTCCTTGGTGATTTGCACATCATGCACGTGCGATTCACGAACGCCGGCTGACGTGATTTCAACAAATTCAGCACGTTCGTGCATTTCATCAATGGTTGCGCACCCCAGATAACCCATGGAGGAGCGCAGACCGCCCATCAGTTGGTGAATCACTGCCAGTACGGAACCTTTGTATGGAACTCGCCCTTCGATACCCTCAGGCACGAGCTTGTCGACGTTAGATGAACTGTCCTGGAAATAGCGATCAGCTGCTCCTGCCGCCATGGCACCTATTGAGCCCATGCCCCGATAGGATTTATAGGAACGCCCCTGAAAGAGCTCGACTTCACCTGGGGCTTCTTCTGTCCCGGCAAATAATCCACCCAACATGACAGCATTACCCCCAGCCGCAATTGCCTTACAGATATCACCGGAATAACGGATCCCTCCATCAGCAATCATGGGGACACCGGTTCCTCTGAGAGTATCAGAAACCATCTGGATGGCCGTAATCTGGGGCACACCCACACCTGCCACAATGCGCGTTGTACATATTGAACCTGGGCCGATACCAACTTTGACGCCATCAGCGCCATAGTCGATTAACGCTCGTGCAGCAACAGCTGTGGCGATATTTCCGCCAATGACTTCAACCAGCGGGAAATTCTTCTTCACCCATCGGACCCGTTCGAGCACGCCTTGCGAATGGCCGTGTGCAGTATCGACAACAATCACATCAACGCCTGCTTCGGCGAGCAATTCAGCACGCTCTTCAGTCCCTGCTCCAACACCGATTGCCGCCCCAACGCACAGGCGCCCGGAAGCATCCTTGCTGGCAAAAGGATGCTCGGTCGTCTTGATGATGTCCTTGACGGTAATCAGGCCACGCAGTTCGAATGCGTCATTAACTACCAGAACACGCTCGAGACGATGTTTGTGGATAAGCGCTTTGCCTTCTTCTACGGTCGCACCTTCCTTGACCGTAACCAGACGTTCACGCGGTGTCATGATATTGCCTACCGGCTGGTCCAGATTGGTTTCAAAACGCAAGTCGCGGTTGGTCACGATACCGACTACGAGCTTGCCTTCAAGCACTGGAAAGCCGGAAATTTTGTGCAAACGAGTCAGTTCAAACACTTCGCGAACCGACATGGTTGGCGGAACAGTAATCGGGTCTTTCAAAATACCCGATTCAAAGCGTTTAACCTTTGCAACTTCAGCTGCCTGAATTTTCGGAGTGAGATTCTTGTGCACGATGCCAATGCCACCTTCTTGCGCCAGTGCAATGGCAAGACGAGCTTCAGTCACCGTGTCCATGGCAGCAGACACCAGTGGCATATTAAGTGTAATGTTGCGTGTCAGACGGGTTCTGAGGCTAACATCACGGGGCAAAACAGAGGAATGGGCTGGAACGAGGAGGACGTCATCAAACGTAAGCGCCCTTTGAATTAAACGCATGGCCTATGATCCGAGGTCACAAAAAAGTATTATACAGTATGCTCTATTAAGTCAGGATGACCATGAAACGCTTTGCCCTCACAGTTACCGTTCTTTTCTTCGCCACCGTGGCAAACGCTCAGATATATCAGTGGAAAGATGAGAGTGGAAAAACCTTTTACTCTGACAAACCACCGGTCGGAAATGCGCACCAACAACAAAAAATAGATGCGGATTCTCCTGCTTATAACAGCTCGCCGCAAAAAACCGCAGCTGACCGGGAACTGGAGTTCCGCAAGCGTCAGAAGGAATCTCAGGAAACCGCTGAAAAGACTAAAAAAGAACAGGCAGCTGCCTCTGACATGAAAGAAAACTGTGAAAGTGCTCGTCGCCATCTGCAACTTCTTGAATCTGGAGAGCGAGTCGCGTTGCGCGATGACAAAGGCGAACGCTATTACATGGAAGATTCGCAGCGTGAACAGGAAATCGCCAAGGCGCGTCAGGCTGCACAGTCAACCTGCAAGTGAGGCGGAAAACTGACCTATTCGTTTTCCGTTTCTCCCGCGCCTTTCTTCATTACCTTTCCTTCTGCCGCTCGTTGCTTGCGAACCTCTTTCGGGTCAGCAATCAACGGGCGGTAAATTTCAACGCGATCCCGGTCACGTAGTGGCGAATCCGGCTTGGCTAATTTAGCAAAGACGCCAAGTTTGTTCTTGCTCAAATCTATCTCGGGATATTTTTGCAGGATTCCGGAGGTTTCAATCGCTTGCTTCACCGTTGCCCCTAAAGGCAACTTGAGAGGAAGTATCTCTTGTTTTCCCGGCAGGGGATAAACCACCTCAACGTTAATAAATTCAGTCATTTGACACCCCATAAACAACATCGGCACGCCTTACGAACGCATCAACAAATGTGTTTGTAATCTGGCTAAAAACAGGTCCGATGACTTTTTCAAATATTTTGCTGGAAAACTCGTAGGAAAGCTGAAATTCTATCTTGCAGGCATTCTCGGCCAGCGGCTTGAAACACCACAATCCTTCAAGCCGACGGAATGGACCATCAACCAGCCGAATAGTCATTCTCAGTGGGTTTTCCTTTTCGTTTTCTGTGGTGAAATGCGACTTGACACTAAGATAATTGATATGAAGTGTGGCGACTGTCTTTTTCTCGTCCCGAAATTCAACCCGAGTTTGGTTACACCAAGGTAGAAACTGCGGGTAATCCTCAACATTGTCGACGAGGTCGAACATTAGTTGTGCCGAACGTGCTATCAGCACCGATTTTTCAAACTTGGCCATCTTCAGCCATACCCCGTGAATCCTGTAGAATCACGTATTTTAGCACCTCGCGTATTTAACACTGAGAGTCGCATCATGAGCATCATCGCCAACAAGAAAGCCTTTCACGACTATTTCATCGAAGAAAAATTCGAAGCTGGCTTGTGCCTGCAAGGCTGGGAGGTCAAGGCCATCCGTGCAGGACGGGCGAATATCAAAGAGTCTTATGTGGTTGTGCGCAGCGGCGAAGTCTTCATATTTGGCATGCATATCACCCCACTTTCCGCCGCCTCGACTCATGTCAGCCCTGATCCAATCCGTACGCGCAAGCTTCTTTTGCATGCTAAACAGATCAGCAAACTAATTGGTCTGGTCGAACGCGCCGGGTACACCTTGATGCCACTGGATCTGCACTTTCAGAACGGACGGATCAAAGTTGAGATCGGCTTGGCTAAAGGGAAAAAACAGCACGACAAGCGCGAAGTTGAAAAAGAGCGTGACTGGGATCGGGAGAAAGCCCGAATGATGCGCGTTAAAGTCTGATTCTTAGGTTTTTTGACGCTGTCGGACTGTCTCAAACAAGCAAACTGCTGCTGCAGCGGCGACGTTGAGTGACTCAGTCGCTCCCGGCATGGGTATCTGAACCCGTTGCCGTATGAATTCTGCCACTTCAGCCCGGACTCCCTGCCCTTCACTGCCAAATACCCAGGCCACCGGATTTTGCAAATCAAGCGAATAGATGGAAGCAGGTGATTCCAGAGAGGTCAGAATCGCCTGACCGCGATAGCCGCCAAGGAAAGCGGTTAAATTAGAATTTTCATGAATATCCAGCTGAAAATGTGCTCCCATGGCCGCACGCAGGGTTTTCGGTGACCAAGCCTGAGCGCAATCTGCGGATAGAAGAATCTGCCGAAAACCTGCCGCAGCGGAACTGCGAAGGATCGATCCAAGGTTTCCCGGATCCTGAATTCCGTCAAGCAAAACGGCATCAATTTCCTGATTGAGTCCGTGCAAACATCGCGGCTGAATGACCACAGCCATAATGCCACTGGGTGTTTCAACCGTTGCAAGTTCTTCAAATAATGCATCGGAGAGTACGCTAGTCGTAGCGCCAGTCCGGGAGTTTCCAAGATAACGTGAAATTTCGCGCCGGATTGATCCGCTTTCACTGACAATAATTTCTTCAGGCACACCAAAATGCTGAACATAGCTCTCAATGAGATGCATGCCATCAAGTACAACTCGATCTGTTTTCCTGCGCTCCCGTCCACTCAGGCAAAGTTTTTTCAGTACTTTAAAATGCGGGTTGTCGTGCGAAGCAATATGTTTCATACCAACAATAATCGGGCCACCGGAGCGTAGCTGCGGCGATGTACCGGACTAACTCCGTATTCCTGCAATAATTTAATGTGCAGTTCGGTGGGATAGCCCATGTGCCGGTCAAATCGATACATGGGATAGGATTTATGAATAAGCATCATCCCCGCATCACGGACGGTCTTGGCCAGAATGGAGGCCGCCGCAATGGAAGCCACCTTGCCATCACCGCCAATAATCGCCTCAGCAACACATGTTAATTTCGGGCAGCGGTTACCATCGATCAGAGCAAGAGTCGGTAAGATATGAAGTGCCTCAACGGCGCGCTGCATGGCCAATAAGCTGGCCTGCAGGATGTTGATACGATCGATCTCTTCCACGCTGGCTTCGGCAACAGCCCAAGCCAGCGACTTGGCACGGATCTCAATTGCCAGCGCTTCGCGGCGTTTGGCCGAGAGTTTTTTGGAGTCGTTAAGGCCGACGATGGGCTGGGCCGGATCAAGAATGACCGCAGCAGCCACTACCGGCCCGGCCAGTGGGCCTCGACCCGCTTCATCAACTCCACAAATTAGTCCTTCAGGCAGCAGCAAGGGCATTGTTGCGGACTGCCGTTGGCAGACTATCGAGTATTGCAGAAGCTGCTTTTTCTGCAGTGTTCTGTTTTAGTTGCAGGTGAATTTCACGGAAAACTTCACTGATACGTGCGCAACTTGCCTTGTCAGCGTAAAAATTGAGCAAGACTTGGGCGAGGTTTTCTGGCGTTGCGTCATGTTGAATAAATTCTGGGACGACAAACTTGCCAGCCAGAATATTAGGTAGTCCAACATACGGCAAATAGCCCATTCGCCGCATCATGAGATAAGAAAAAGAGGCCATTTTATAAACAATTGCCATAGGGCGTTTAAGCAATGCGGCTTCGAGTGTCGCAGTTCCGCTTGCAACCAGTACGGCATCTGAGGCCATCATCGCATCGTGCGCATGGCCGAACAATAGCCGGATGGGCAAATCCCGCGCATCACAACGATACAGAGCCGTTTCAAACAATAAGCGTGTCTCTCGCGTAGCTAAAGGGACGAGAAAGAGTGCACTGGGCAGCTTTTTGTTAATTTCACGCGCTGTCGATATAAAGGTGTCTGCCATGTATTGAAGTTCAGACTGGCGGCTTCCAGGAAGCAGGGCAAAAATCGGTTGCTGCGCTGACAAGCCGAGTAGTTCGCGTGCTTTGTTACGACCATCCTCAAGCGGTAATATGTCGGCCAGAGGATGACCTACGTAACTGACTGGAATGCCGTGCTTCTCGTACATAATTGGCTCAAACGGAAACAAAGCCAGTATGCGTGATACAGCAGCACCGATTTTATGGATGCGTTTGCCACGCCAGGCCCAAATTGATGGGCTGACATAATGAATGCTCGGAATGCCACCCTGCTTAAGCGATTTTTCCAGTGCCAGATTGAAATCCGGCGCATCAACACCAATGAAGATATCCGGCGGATCGGCTAAAAGACGACGCTTCAGATCATTGCGAATGCTGGATATTTCACGGTAATGCTTAAGCACCTCGACGTAACCACGAACTGCGAGTTTTTCAAGCGGATGCCATGCCTTGAACCCTTGCCCAAGCATTTTGGGGCCACCAATACCGTAAAACTCAGCATTCGGCAGCTTTGCTTTGAGTGCTTGAATCAGGTGGCTGGCTAACAAATCGCCCGAAGCCTCGCCTGCGACCATGGCTACTCGCACAGCACCTTCTTTCATCGGATGATGCCGCGCTTGGACACCAATAGAAAATCAAGAATAGGCTGGATTTCAGGATGCTCTTTAACCTCTTCCTCAAGTTTAGCGCGTGCCTCTTCAAGCATCAAACCTGATTTATAGAGAGTACGGTAAGCTCGCTTTAGCGTCATCAAAGCTTCGGGCGAGAATCCCCGACGCTTAAGTCCTTCAGCATTGATGCCAAACGGTGATGCAGAGTTTCCAGCCGCCATGACGTATGGTGGAATATCCTGTACTACCACAGTGGAAATTGCCGTCATTGTGTGCGCACCGATCCTGCAAAACTGGTGCACACCGGTAAAGCCACCAAGAATAGCCCAGTCATCAATATGCACATGGCCGGCCAGTGTTGCGTTGTTTGCGAAAATTGTATGATTTCCAACTTGGCAATCGTGTGCGATGTGCACGTAACCCATGATCCAGTTATCGTTGCCGATTCGAGTCACCCCGGCATCCTGTGCTGTTCCAAGATTAAATGTACAAAACTCGCGGATCGTATTGCGGTCGCCCATTTCAAAACGAGTCGGCTCGCCGGCATATTTTTTGTCCTGCGGCGCCTCGCCAATTGAATTGAACTGGAATATTCGGTTATCGCAGCCAATACGGGTATGCCCGGAGATGGTGACGTGCGCAGCAATCGACGTGTTGTCACCTATTTCAACATGCTCACCAATAATGGAATACGGTCCGACTGAGACTCCGACACCGAGTTTCGCCCCCGGATGAACAATTGCGCTTGGATGAATCATCTTTTCACTCACGCTCTTATTTGTTGTCACGCCACATCGCGCTTTGCGCACATCAATTCGGCTTCAGCCACAACCTGACCATCAACACGGGCCTCCGCCTTGTATTTCCAGATACCGCGCATCTGACGCAGTATCTCAACATGCAGATTGAGTTGGTCACCAGCAGTTACCGGTTTTTTGAAACGCGCATTGTCAATACCAACAAAGTAGAACACCGAATTTGCGTCCGGCTTACTCCCCATGGTCTTAAACGAAAGGATACCGGCCGCCTGAGCTAATGCCTCCATGATCAAAACACCAGGCATCACCGGATGATGCGGGAAATGACCGACGAAATAAGGTTCATTGATCGTAATGTTCTTGTAAGCATGAATTGATTTTCCCGGCTCGCACTCTACGACGCGATCCACCAGCAGAAAAGGATAACGATGCGGGAGGTGTTCAAGAATTTCATGAATATCCATTGCGCTCAAAATTATTTCTCCAGTTGTTCAAGCTTCTTTTCAAGTTCGGCAACCCGCTCGGCAAGCCGGGCAAGTCGTTTGATCTGCGCTGCGTTATGCAGCCATTCTTCGTGTGCTTCAAGGGGAAAGATGCTTGTGTATTGACCAGGTTTTCGCAGACTCTTGGTGACCATTGTCCCAGCTGAAATATGCACATCGTCAGCCAGCTCAAGATGCCCAACAATCATGCCTGCACCACCTATGGTGCAACGGCGGCCAATTTTTGTGCTGCCTGCAATACCAACACAACCCGCCATTGCGGTATGATCACCTATAGTCACATTATGAGCAATTTGAATCTGATTATCTATTTTGACACCGTTGCCAATCACCGTATCGTCCAGAGCCCCTCGATCAACTGAAGTGTTGGCACCAATTTCCACATCATCACCGATGATTACACGACCGATCTGCGGTATTTTTAACCAGCGCTCACCCTCTTTGGCAAAACCGAAACCATCACTCCCGATGACTGCTCCGGCCTGAATAATCGCGCGCTGGCCAATAACACAACCAGAGTAAATCACGACATTCGGATAGAGCAGCGAATCGTCACCGATGAAAACACCATCACCGATAACGCACCCCGGATACAGGGTTACATTCTCTCCAAAACTGACCTCTTTGCCGACAACAACATGCTCACCGATGCTCGCCGACGCCGGAATTTCTGAACCAATCACTGCCGTGGGATGAGAACCGAGCGGGCGTTTTTGTGCGGGGTTGAGCAATGCCACAACGCGGGCGTAATAGGCATAAGGATTTTGATGAACGATTCGGGGAAGTGGCGTATCACCGGCAAACAAAGGAGAAAGAATAACGGCTGCAGCTCGGGTAGTCTGCAATTGTTGACGGTATTTCGGGTTGGTCAGGAAAGCAATCTGCCCTGTTCCGGCAGACGCTAAGGTTCCTACCTGCGAAACGACGACAGAACCCTCACCCTCAAGCGAACCGCCAAGGCGAGTGACGATTTCGTCAAGCCGCAGACCTTCTTGCGCAGGCACGCTGTTTACTTGCCTTCGGACAATGCCTTGATGATTTTGTCCGTCACGTCAAGTTTCGGGCTAACCCAGACGACGTCCTGAACAATCAGATCATACTTCTCACTTTCAGCGAGTTGCTTGATCGCCTTATTCGCCTTCTCAATAATCGCAGCATTCTCTTCGTTCTGACGAAGATTCAAGTCTTCTCGGAATTCACGCTGCTTGCGTTGGAATTCACGGGACAACTCGTTCAAATCCTTTTCTTTTGTCCGACGCTCGGGTTCCGACATGGTTACCGCATTTTTCTCAAGCGACTCCTGCAAAGTTTGCAGTTGTTTAGCAAGGCGCTGCAAATCTTGATCGCGTTTGGAGAACTCGGTCTCAATTTTCTTTGCTGCCTTAACGGCAGTTGGCGCATCACGGAAAATACGCTGGGTATTGACGTAACCAACTTTTAACGGTTCAGATGCCGACGCGTAGGATCCCGGCAGCGAAGCCATCAACGCAACCAGCAACGTGGCAATTTTCGTGTTCAAGCCATTTCTCCTAAATTAAAAGGTCTGTCCCATCTGGAACTGAAACATTTGCAGTTTATCATTTTTCTCATCATTGAGTGCCTGAGCAATACTGAACTTAAGAGGCCCGAAGGGAGAAACCCAGGTTGCCGCAAGGCCAACCGCCATTCGAACCGGACCTTGATCACATGGGCCGGCACCTGCATTACATGTGCCAGTTTGTGTTTTCTGATCGCTATAGACTTGGCCCGCATCAAAGAACGGTCCCCAGCGAACGGATTTCTCAAGACTCATGGCATACAGAGGTAATGTCAGCTCAGCATTGAATACTACACGCGTCGTCCCGCCAAGCCGGACTGGATCCGCCCCCGTGCTCGATATTTCATACGGCCCCAAACTGGCTGTATCATAACCCCGAACGGAACCGACACCACCAGCATAGAAATTTTTGTAATAAGGCAACTCCTGGCCAGACATGCCTTTGGCGTAACCCACTTCTCCATTAAGCATAAGCACCATGTTTCGTGTCACCGGGAAGAAACGCTGATGCTGATAGCTTGCTTTGTAAAACTTAAGATCCCCTCCGGGGAGAGCCACTTCAAGGGCTGCTCTTTGCAAAGCCCCAGTTCTGGGATTAATAACACTGTCTTTGGTGTCATTCACCCAGCCGACAGTTGCTGGCAATGTAATGTTGCTACAGGTGCCCGGTGTGCTGTTGAGATAGGCTTGGTACGCAGTTGTTGCAGGATTTGAATAAGCGGGACTCTGCGAACTCCCTGAGCCACAGAAAGCATTATTGAATTTAAGATATTGGCTTGGTGTGTAAACATCCGGTGAAATTTTCACCTCGGTCTGATCAATGCCCAAACCGAAAGTCAGCAACTGTTTCTCCGAAAGCGGGAAGCCGAAACGAATCCCCCCGCCCGTCGAATTGGAAGAAAATTCATAGCCCAATGACTCCGGCGTCAACTTTCTGTGGTAAACATCAAAACCTTGGCTTACTCCATCAACTGTATAGTAGGGGTTGGTGTAACTAAACGCGAGGGTCCGGTTAATCTTGCCAGTGTTAACACCAATTGAAACAAATTTACCGCTACCGAAGATATTTGACTGTGAAATTGAACCGCTCAAAACGATGCCTTCTGATTGGGAATAGCCCGCCCCTAAAGAAATATTTCCCGTCGATTTCTCGGTCACATTGACATTGACATCAACTTGGTCAGTTGTTCCGGGAACAGGAGGAGTTTCAACATTGACCTCACTAAAGTAGTTGGTCTTATCAACGCGCTCTTTCGAAAGTTTCACACGTTCACTGTCAAGCCAACCACCTTCCATCTGGCGAAACTCCTGACGGATTGCTTCATCGCGTGTCTTTGTATTCCCAGTAATATTAATTCGGCGAACGTAAGCCCGCTTGCCCGGATCGACAAATACGGTGAACGCAACTTGTCTTTTCTCTTTGTCAATTTCTGGCGCCGCATTGACGTTAGCAAAAGCATAGCCTTGTGCTGAGAGCTTGTCGTTTATAGCTTTTGTACTCTCATTCAATTTTTCTCGGGAAAAAACATCACCAGCCTTGATTTTCATGGCGTTTCTGAACACGTCTTCGGGCAGGATAAGTTCTCCAGCCAGCTTGATAGAAGACACCATGTAGCGTTCACCCTCGAAAATTCCCACCGTAATGAACATATCTTTCTTGTCGGGGCTGATCGATACCTGCGTAGAGGTAATGTTAAATTCAAGATACCCACGGTTGAGATAGAAGGAGCGCAAGCTCTCAAGGTCAGCAGAGAGTTTTTGTTTCGAGT
>JBBRDR010000092.1:0-12462 GCA_038203745.1 Burkholderiales bacterium
GGCATGGGCAATCGGTGTCCGCATGTCCGGATTGCCAAGTTCTGCAATGACTGAACCATCGACGTACTGCACCAGCGAATGGATGACGCTCTGTGGATGAATGACAATTTCAATCTGCTCAGCCGGAATATTGAACAACCAGTGCGCCTCGATCATCTCAAGGCCCTTGTTCATCATGGTCGCAGAATCCACCGAGATTTTTCGTCCCATAATCCAGTTGGGATGAGCGCAAGCCTGTTCGGGCGTTACGTGCTCAAGGTCGGTAATCGTATAGCAGCGGAAGGGTCCACCGGAGGCCGTTAGAAGTAATTTGCTCACACCACTTTTTAATAAATCACCTGAATAATCATGTGGAAGTGATTGAAATATAGCGTTATGTTCGCTATCAATTGGCAATAATGTGGCGCCATTTTCGCGAATAGCTCGCATGAAAATCGGGCCGGCCATGACCAAGGCTTCCTTGTTCGCCAACAGGACTTTCTTGCCGGCGATCGTCGCTGCCAGCGTAGGTCGCAGGCCGGCGGCACCGACGATGGCGGCCATAACCGTATCAACTTCCGGCAATTCAGCCATACGAATCAGCGCTTCAGCACCGTACTCTACGAATGTAGAGCACTTTGCCTCTGTTAGGCGATTACGTAATTTCACTGCCAACTCAGCATCACGCACAACAGCAAAACGCGGCTTGAACTCAAGACATTGATCGAACAAGCGGTCGATCTGATTGTGCGCACAGAGAGCAATCACCCGATAACGCTGCGGATGACGTCGAATCACATCCAATGTATTGACACCAATAGAGCCGGTTGATCCGAGAATAGTGAGGTTTTGCATTGTCATTGCAGCCTCAATTCAAGAGGAGCAGCCAGACCAGCGCGACCAGCGGCAAAGTTGAGGTCAAACTGTCAATACGATCGAGCACCCCACCATGTCCGGGCAGAATATTACTGCTGTCTTTCAATCCAGCCTGGCGTTTGAGCAACGACTCGAAAAGGTCGCCGATAACACTAACCGACGCAAAAAGGACAAGCACGATAAAAAGTACGGCGTAATTGCTGGAAAGAACATCGGGAAGTTTGGGCAAAAGTGCGAACCCATAGACTATGACAGCAAAACCACCGCCCAAGGCACCCTCCCATGTTTTTCCTGGACTGATGCTGGGAGCCAGTTTGTGTTTTCCAAAAGTGCGCCCAAAGAAATATGCCGCGATGTCGGCTAGCCAGACACTGGCCATGATGGCCAGTAGAGTCAATGCACCTGCTTGCCTGAGTTGAATCAACGCCAGCCAGGTCGGCAAAAGAACCAGTAGGCCAGTGGCCAAACCGGTGATATGTTTATTCAAAGGCCAACGGCTTTTCATCCAGCAGGGAACAACAATCATCCAGAAGACAGCAGCCGGAAGGTATATCCAGCGCCCGAGACGCCAAGCCGCATCATAAAACTCGATTTCAAGCCCTAATGCTGCTGGTTCCATAACACCAAGAAAGAGACAGACACAGAAAAACCCCGAGCCCAGGATGGTGCGGGAATTTCCACTTATCCCCATCAGAGCCCCCCATTCCCAAGCCGCAACAGATGCAATGACTGTTGAGAAAATGACCCAAGCTAAAGGCGGTAAATAGAAAAGGGCAGAGAAGAAAACCGAGAAAAGGAGAACTGCGGTGATAATCCGCGTTTTAAGCATTGATTTTTACATTCGTTGAAGAGGACGAACTTTCCCCATTAGGAGAAGAAAGGTCAGTCGCCACAGTTGGATGTGGATTGGCAATCAGTTGCTCACTGGTACGACCGAAGCGACGTTCACGCTGTTGATACGAGAGAATCGCCGCATCGAAGGCAGCCGCATCAAATTCCGGCCACAAGGTATCGGTAAAGTAGAATTCCGTGTAGGCCAATTGCCAAAGCAGGAAGTTGCTGACACGTTCTTCTCCGCCAGTACGAATGAAGAGGTCGGGCTCGGGCGCGTAATTCATGGCCAAATAAGGCGACAAGTTCTCCTCACCCCACTGCCCTAGCTTGGCCGGGTTATCCAAAGCCATGCGATTGACTGCTTGCAAAATATCCCAGCGCCCACCGTAATTGGCTGCAATGGTCAGCGTTAGCTTGTCATTTCCAGCCGTGTTCTGTTCCGATATCCGGATTAATGACTGCAATTCCGGATCAAAACGTGAAAGATCACCAACGACTCTCAGGCGAACACCATTGCGATCCAACTTGGAGACTTCCTGCTGCAATGCCCGCACGAAGAGTTGCATGAGAAGCGTGACTTCTTCTTCAGGTCGCCGCCAGTTTTCTGAACTGAAGGCAAAAAGCGTCAGATAGTCAACGCCACGCTCGAGACAGTGTTTAAGGGTATCGCGCACCGTCTCAACACCACGGCGATGCCCCGCAAATCGGGGTAAAAACCGCTTTCTGGCCCAACGCCCATTGCCATCCATAATAATGGCGACGTGACGTGGCACAGGGGCAGCGTTCGGAATATCCCGAGTCGAACTGGTGAAGATCGCCATTTGGCGTATCCTTTTGGCAGTCCTCAGACTGCCATCAACTCAACTTCTTTTTGGGCAAACTGCTTGTCCACCTCAGCGACAAACTTGTCAGTAAGTTTCTGGATGTCCTCCTGTGCCCGACGCTCGTCATCTTCGGAACATGCTTTGTTCTTGAGCAAGTCTTTAAGTGTTGAAATAGCATCACGACGAAGATTGCGCATGGCAACACGTGCATTTTCACACTCATTCTTTACAACTTTAATCAGATCGCGACGCCGTTCTTCAGTCAATGCCGGCATCGGAACTCGGATAAGCTCACCCTGCGAAGCTGGATTCAAACCCAAATCGGCATCACGAATGGCTTTTTCAACCTTTGGTGCCATGCCTTTTTCCCAAGCTTGTACGCCTAATGTACGGGAATCAATCAAAGTAATATTCGACACGGTATTCACCGGCACCATGGAACCGTAATAATCAACCTGAACATGATCAAGCAGCCCGATATGGGCACGTCCAGTCCGGACTTTTGCCAGATCAATCTTGAGCGACTCAAGCGATTTCTGCATTTTGTGTTCGGATGTGTTTTTTACATCTGCAATCGACATATCAATCTCCCTCAGCAATAAACCAGAGTGCCTTCGCTCTCGCCGAGCACAATGCGTTTGAGTGCGCCCGGCTTGAAAATCGAGAAGACGTTGATTGGCAAATTCTGGTCGCGACACAACGCAAAAGCAGTCGCATCCATAACGGCCAGACTCTTGGCAATCACCTCATTGAAACTGATCCGGTCATAGCGGGTAGCCAAAGGATCTTTTTTCGGATCAGCCGAATAAATACCATCCACCTTGGTTGCCTTAAGCACAATTTCCGCCCCGATTTCAGCACCACGTAAAGCAGCGGCTGTGTCGGTTGTAAAAAACGGGTTGCCGGTACCCCCAGCAAATATAACGGTCCTGCCCTGCTCCAGATAACGGATGGCACGGCCACGAATATAAGGCTCAACAACCTGTTCGATATTCAAAGCCGACTGAACACGCGCCACCATTCCAGCGACGCGCATTGCATCCTGCAAGGCCAGCCCGTTCATTACGGTGGCCAGCATGCCCATGTAGTCAGCCTGTGCGCGATCCATCCCATTGGCAGCAGGCGCCACGCCACGAAAGATATTGCCTCCACCAATGACAACACCAACCTGCACCCCCAAATCAACGACGCTTTTAACCTCTCCAACGATTTCGGAAATCGTCTGGCGGTTGATGCCGTAGGCATCGGAACCCATCAAGGCTTCACCCGAGAGCTTGAGCAAAATCCGTTTAAATTTGGGGGAGGCAGTATCAGTCATAGTATTGGTACTCTTTCGCTTACTTTTGTGCCGCCGCTGCCTGCGCAGCTACTTCTGCAGCGAAATCATTTGAACGCTTTTCCAGACCATCGCCGACTACAAATAGCGTAAAACCAGCAACCGAAGCTCCTTTAGCCTTGAGCAACTGCTCAATGGTCTGCTTACCATCCTCGGCCTTGACGAAAACCTGAGCCAGCAAGGTTACATCCTTAAGGTATTTCTGTACGGTGCCTTCAGCAATCTTTTCGAGCATGGCTTCCGGCTTGTTGTCAGCACGCGCCTTTTCGATGGCGATACGGCGTTCGGTATCAAGCAATTCGACAGGGACACCAGAGGCGTCCAAAGCCTTCGGCTTGGAAGCTGCAATGTGCATGGCCAGATCCTTGCCCAATTGCTCATCACCACCAATGACGTCGATCAGTACGCCAATTTTAGAACCACCATGAATGTAGGACGCCAGCTTGCCCTTTGCCTCGACTCGCACGAAACGGCGCAGCGACATGTTCTCGCCAATTTTACCAACCAGTGCTGCACGGGTCGACTCGACGGTGCCTTCACCCATTGGCAGCGCCGAGAGCGCGGCCACGTCAACCGGGTTTTTGCTGGCCACCAATTGAGCACAACCGCTGGTCAGCGCCAAAAACTCATCATTTTTAGCAACGAAATCGGTTTCGCAGTTAATCTCGATGATGGCGCCCAATTTCCCTTCGGACGAAATATTGACACCAACAATTCCTTCGGCTGTAATGCGGGCTGAGGCTTTAGTCGCTTTATTACCCAGCTTTACACGCAGAACCTCTTCGGCTTTGCCAATATCACCATCAGCTTCGGTCAGTGCTTTTTTGCATTCCATCATTGGCGCGTCGGTTTTTGCGCGCAGTTCAGCCACCATACTTGCGGTAATTGCCGCCATTTTTATCTCCACTTGCGGACACGGCCGGAATTTCCGGCCGCACCTCATTAAAACAGTTCAAACAGAAATTCCCTAGGGTGCACTTTTCGCTGCGCACCACAAAAGAACTAATCCGGTCAGAAACTACTCTGCTTCTTCGACAAAATCATCACCGGAAGAAATAGCGGCAACAATTTCCTCAACAAACTGGCTACGCCCTTCAAGGATCGCATCGGCCACACCACGTGCATACAAACGGATCGCACTGGAGGAGTCATCGTTGCCTGGAATGACGTAATCAATACCTTCCGGCGAGTGATTGGTATCAACCACGGCAATAACCGGAATCCCCAGCTTGTTGGCTTCGGTAATGGCAATTTTGTGATAGCCGACGTCAATAACAAAAAGCGCATCCGGCAAGGTGTTCATTTCCTTGATCCCGCCAATGGATTTCTGCAGTTTGGCGAGTTCGCGCTGCATCATCAGCGCTTCCTTTTTGCCAAGCTTCTCGAGGGAACCATCTTCCATCATGGTGTCCATGTCCTTGAGGCGCTTGGTCGACTGCTTGATGGTCTTAAAATTGGTTAGCATGCCGCCCAACCAGCGCTGATCAACAAAAGAAGATCCAGAACGAAAGGCTTCTTCGGCGATGATCTCGCGCGCTTGACGCTTGGTGCTGACGAAGAGAATGTTGCCCTTGTTGGACGACAGCTTGCGAACGAAAGCCATGGCTTCGTTGTACTTGGTAAGCGTTTTCTCGAGGTTAACGATGTGAATCTTGCTACGGGCACCGAAGATGTACTGAGCCATCTTGGGATTCCAGAAGCGGGTTTGATGGCCGAAGTGAACACCGGCCTCCAGCATTTGACGCATGGTTGCGGACATACTTTTTCTTTCATATCAGGGTTAAACCACCATTCGCCTACCTACAGACCGCCTGATAAATTGACGGGCACCCTTGAACAGGCGAATGTGCGTAATTGATGAGCCGTTGCCAGCACATCTTGCGCACCACCATGGCACGCATGTAAATTTCACTAACACAAGTCAGTAAAACCAAGCAATTGTACCATTGGGCATGACAAATTTCCAGACTTCCGTGATACGGCCAGAATCGTTTGAACACTCTCCACCCAAGACCTTTAAACGGGACATGCCTTGTCGAACCTTTCACTGAGCAAATTGCCTAAGTAGCCGCCTTACTTTATTCTTCGCCAATCGGCCCCACCCCTAATCTCTTATAGCCAATAAAAATATGAGCATTACTCTAAAATCTCCTGACGAAATCGAAAAGATGCGGGTTGCAGGTCGACTGGCGGGTGAAGTACTCGATTTCATAACGCCCTACGTCAAGCCGGGGGTTACTACCGGCGAACTGGACAAACTGTGCCATGACTACATGGTGAACATTCAGGGCTGTATTCCGGCTCCACTCAACTACGCACCTTCTGGCTACAAACCGTATCCGAAATCGATCTGTACGTCAGTCAATCATCAGGTCTGTCATGGCGTTCCTGGTGACAGGCAACTGAAAAACGGCGATATCGTAAATCTCGATATCACTACCATCAAAGCGGGCTATCACGGCGATACCAGCCGCATGTTCCATGTCGGCGAGGTTTCGATTCAAGCTAAACGCTTGTGCGAGATCACATTTGAATGCCTGTGGCTAGGCATCGCTCAAGTCAAGGCTGGCGCTTATCTTGGCGATATTGGCAATGCCATCCAGAGTTATGCCGAAAAGTCCGGCTATTCCGTTGTGCGTGAATTCTGCGGGCACGGCATCGGCGCCCGCTTCCATGAAGACCCCCAGGTCGTCCACTACGGTAAAGCAGGCACTGGCATCGAATTAAAGGCCAACATGATTTTTACTATCGAACCGATGATCAACGCCGGCAAGGCGGCGATTCGCGAGTTAGCCGATGGCTGGACAATTGTCACCAAAGACCATAGTTTATCTGCCCAGTGGGAACACACCATTTTGGTGACCGAATCCGGATTTGAGGTTCTCACCCTATCCGGGGGATCTCGCCAACCGCCAGACTGCATCAAGACCCCCTGATGAAGGTCGAACCCACTGCACGTAACGCACTTATCACCCGTTACAAATCACGTTTACAGTCCGGCCAGGCGGCAATTTGTCAGCATTATCTTGCCGACCCAAACCCGCCACACCTGTTGCATGCGCGCAGCCAACTTATTGACGGCGTACTATGCGATCTATGGCAGGAATTAGGCTTTCCTGATTCGTTGGCCTTGGTGGCTGTTGGTGGTTACGGTCGTGGTGAATTGTGGCCGGCATCTGACGTTGATCTGCTGCTACTGCTTCCAGAGGCACCTGATGCGGCACTCACTGAGTTGCTTGAACAACTGATCGGCCTGTTCTGGGATATCGGGCTGGAAATCGGCCATAGCGTTCGCACTCTTGAGGAATGCATCGATGAAGCGGCAGGTGACCTGACAGTTCAGACGGCCCTGGTTGAAGCACGCTTGCTCACCGGCAACAAAAGTTTATTTTCAAAATTCGTCTCCGAATTCAGGGATCACCTTGATCCGCAGGCGTTTTTTCACGCCAAACGAATTGAGCAGGACGAGCGCTATTTGCGCTTTCAGGAATCACCTTACAGCCTGGAACCCAACTGCAAGGAAAGTCCGGGCGGACTTCGCGATTTGCAAAATATTCTGTGGATCGCGCAAGCCGCAGGCTATGGCAATAGCTGGCAAGATCTGGAGCGCCATGGCTTCATAACACATCCGGAAGCGCAAGGACTGGAACGACGGGAGTTGTTTCTGCAGCGTTTGCGCATCCAGCTGCATCTGCATGTCGGTCGCCGTGAAGATCGCCTGTTGTTTGATTATCAGACTGCACTTGCAGAACAACTCGGTTTCTCGGACACCACCACGCGACGAGCCAGTGAGCAATTGATGCAGGAGTATTACCGAACGGTTAAAACGATAACTCAACTCAACACCGTCTTGCTGCAAAACATTGGCACTGCAATTTTTCCGCCTCTGGAACAAACGCCACAGGTCATCAACGAACGTTTCCAGAATGCGCATCAATTACTCGATGTTGCACACGAAAACGTTTTTAACGAAACGCCCGGCGCCATCCTCGAAGCGTTTCTTATCATGCAGCAGCATTCCGAGCTGAAAGGCATGACAGCACGCACCATTCGCGCACTATGGCGCGCGCGCACGCTGGTCGACGACAATTTCCGCAGCAACCCTGAAAACAAGGCACATTTCATCGAGTTATTCAAACAGGAACGGGGGGTCTTACACGAACTCCGGCGTATGAATCAATTTGACATACTTGGCCGCTACCTGCCTAACTTTGGCACTATCGTCGGCCAAATGCAGCATGACCTTTTTCACGCCTATACCGTCGATCAGCACACCATGCAGGTGCTGCGCAACCTGCGTCGTTTCTCTGCATCAGAATTCGCTCACGAATACCCGTATTGCAGTCAGTTGATCAGTAATTTTGATCGTCCATGGCTACTCTACATCGCTGCCCTCTTTCACGATATTGCCAAAGGACGCGGGGGTGGCCATTCAGAACTCGGCGCGATTGATGCCCGGGAATTTTGTGACAGTCACGACTTATGTGCACAAGACAGTGAGCTGATCGTCTGGCTCGTTCGTCACCACCTTGTCATGTCGAATGTTGCCCAGAAACAGGACATCTCGGACCCGGATGTGCTTAGTGCATTTGCCAAGACCGTTATCGACGAACGCCACCTGACAGCGCTCTATCTCTTCTCGGTTGCTGACATCCGTGGCACCAGCCCCAAGGTATGGAACAGCTGGAAAGGCCAGCTGCTTGAACAACTTTTCAACCAGACGCGTCGCCTGTTCCTCTCCGGTGGTAAAACGCCGGCAATGCAAGGCATCATTCAGGAACGGCAAGAGGAAACGTTACGTCTGTTACGCTTCTTTACAGTACCCGAAACTGCGCACGAACGCCTGTGGAAGCAGCTTGACATGGTCTACTTCGTGCGGCATTCCGCCGAGGAGATTGCCTGGCATACCCGTGCCCTGCACTACCGCTCAGAAGGCACTCAGCCGGTTGTAAAAGCGCGTATCAATCCGCAGGGTGAAGGCATCGAAGTCATGGCCTACACACTGGATCAGCGCGATTTGTTTGCCCGACTGGTTGGTTTCTTCAGCCGGGCCGGCTACAACATCATGGATGCCAAAATTCATACCACGCGACACGGATATGCCTTGGACAGTTTTATGTTGCACGATGTCAGTGGGCGCGACAGTGACCGCGACATGATCAATTACATTGAACATGAGCTAACCGACCGGCTGAAACACCAGCTTCCACCGGAAGCGCCGGCCAACGGGCGCATTTCACGCCAGGTCAAGCACTTCCCGATCCAGCCGCGGGTCACCATTCAGCCGGACGAAAAAGGCCTTCTGTTCGTACTCTCGGTCAGTGCGGCCGACCGCCCTGGACTATTGTATATCGTTGCCATGACGCTGGCTGTGCGCGGCGCCAACCTGCACACCGCCAAGATCGTCACCCTTGGGGAACGGGTCGAAGATACCTTTTTGGTCAGCGGCGGAGATCTCGGTGACAGTGCGGGCCGGATCAAACTGGAAAGGGAACTTCTAGATCAGTTGAAGTCCTGAACAAAATCAGTCCGATGGCAGGTCTGTTTCGTCCGGGAACAGTTCTTCGGTGAACCCGAAACGGCTGAAATCCTTAATCCGCATCAGGTAAAGAATACCATCAAGATGGTCGCACTCATGCTGGACGACCCGTGCATGAAAGCCCTCGACCGAACGATCAATGACTTGCCCGTCAGGACCAAAGCCGGTGTAACGCAAATTGCGCCAACGAGGAACGGAACCACGCAGACCGGGCACCGATAGACAGCCTTCCCAGCCCTCTTCAATTTCGTCTGACAGCGGCGTCAGCACCGGATTGATAAGTACGGTGTAGGGAACGCCGTCGGCATCCGGATAACGAAAATTATCCTCGAAGCCAAAAATCACCACGCGCAAATCAACGCCAATCTGTGGCGCGGCAAGACCCGCTCCATCGAGGTGGTGCATGGTCTCTTCCATATCGCGGATGAGCGCGTGCAACCCGGGGGTATCAAAAGACTCCACCGGTCGCGCCTGTTGCCACAGGCGCGGATCCCCCATCTTAAGAACCGGTCTGATCGCCACAGCCAACCATTTTCTCGATAATGGTACGCACATGTCCCATCGATTCATGCAACACACCTTGAATCGATTCGAAACTGATGCTTTCACGGCTGTCCCCCCGACCTGCCGCATAATTGGCAACCACACTGATGGCCGCATAAGGGACGCCCAACTCACGCGCCAAGGCAGCTTCGGGCATTCCCGTCATGCCCACCACATCAGCACCATCCCGTTCAAAGCGGTTAATCTCGGCAGCGGTTTCAAGGCGCGGCCCTTGTGTTACCGCATAAACTGAAGAGTCACTGACGGAAATGCCGCTCGCTACGGCCGCTGCGATCAGCTGCTGACGGAGCTCACGGTCATAGGGCTCGGTGAAATCAATATGTGTAACTGTGGAATCCTGACCTTCGTGAAAGGTAGATTTTCTACCCCAGGTGTAGTCAATGATCTGGTGCGGGATAACGACGTCGCCAGGCTTCAAGTCAGCCCGAATACTGCCCACCGATGCCACCGAAATGATGCCAACTACACCGCTTTTGCAAAGCGCCCAGATATTGGCCCGGTAATTTACCTCGTGCGGCGGAATTGTGTGCCCATATCCATGACGTGCCAGAAAGACCACAGGCCGGCCACAGATCTGCCCGAAAGTCACCGCACCCGATGGCTCGCCATAGGGTGTACGCAGCACCTCGCGGTGAGATACATCCAGATTGGCCAGTTGCGTCAGACCACTACCCCCAATAACAGCCAGCATATCACTCATCCTTCATAGCGTAGATTGCCGGGAGATTCCGCCAAGCACCACGTACATCCATGCCATAGCCAAACACAAAGCGATCTGGAACAGTCAAAGCAACGAAATCCGCTTTAATCGGTTTTTTCTTGCCGTTTAATTTATCAGTTGCTACGGCGGTATAGCACGCCTTGGCACCCAAATCCATCATGCGTTCAACGATAGCCGCCAGCGTCAGCCCTTCATCAAGGATGTCATCCATGACAAGTACAGTGCGTCCCTTCACCGATGTCCATGGCGCAGAACGCCACGATAACGCCCCGCCCGCGGTATCCTGACCATAGCGAGTAACGTGCATATAGTCGAATTCGAGCGGGAAATTCAGTTGCGTCATCAACTGTCCGGCAAAAGGCACGCCGCCACTCATTACACAAAGAAGCAAGGGATTGGTGTCACCCAGCTGTTCGGTTATTTCAGCGGCGACACGACTAACGGCCTGAGCAACCGTCTCTGCCGAGTGGATTACTTCTGCCGTAGAAAGAATGTCCATCATTTTTTGTATATGTGTAATGCTCATTTCAACGAAGCCAAATAATTTGAGAAATCGACGCCAACTTCCGGGTGGCGTCGGCCAAAATCAACCATCGCCTGCAAGTAACCCAGTTTGGAACCACAATCAAAGCGAATTCCTTGATAACGGTAGGCTAGAACCTGCTCTTCGATGAGCAGAGAAGCGATGCCGTCAGTCAGTTGAATTTCACCACCCGAACCCGGCGAAACACTTTCCAGATGATGAAAAATTCGCGGAGTCAGAATATACCGCCCCACCACGGCTAATGTCGACGGTGAGTCTTCCGGTTTCGGCTTTTCAACCATGGCCTCGATACGCTCTACACGCTCTGCAACAACGCTCGATTTGACGATGCCATAACTTGCTGTATCAGACCGTGGTACGTCAAGCACGCCCAGTACCGAGCAACGGTAATAGTCATAAACATCAGTCATCTGCTTCATGACCGGTATTTTGCCGTCGAGCAGATCGTCAGCCAACAGTACGGCAAAGGGCTCGTTGCCAATCACCGGCTTGGCACAGAGTACAGCGTGGCCAAGGCCCAGCGCTTCCTGTTGGCGGATATAAATACAGTTGATGTTGGGTGGCAGCAAATTCCGTACAAACTCGAGCATCTCAGTCTTGTTCTTCAGCGCCAGTTCGTTTTCAAGCTCGTAGGCTTTGTCAAAATGATCTTCGATGGCACGCTTGGTACGGCCAGTGACAAAGATCATGTCGGTAATACCGGCCGCCACGGCTTCTTCCACCGCATACTGGATCAGAGGCTTATCAACGACCGGCATCATCTCTTTCGGGCTGGCCTTGGTGGCCGGCAAAAAGCGGGTACCCAGTCCGGCCACGGGGAAAACTGCTTTTGTTACTTTATTCATTAGCTGTTCCTTTTTTGAATTTTTCCCAGCAAGGAAAGCAATTGTTCCTCATCGATCACACTGACGCCCAACGCCTGAGCTTTTTCCAGCTTGGAACCTGCTTCCGCACCGGCGAGCACGTAATCCGTCTTTTTTGAAACCGATCCGCTAACCTTTCCGCCAGCCGATTCAATCGATTCTTTGGCTTCCTCGCGTGTCAGAGACGGCAAGGTGCCGGTCAGAACAAACACCTTACCGGCAACGGCTCCAGTGATTTCAGGCGATGCTTCACCTTCCACCCAGACGACACCGGCTGCACGCAGTTGCCTAACCACCTCCAGATTATGCGGTTCAGTGCAGAACTGGCGTAAACATTGAGCCACCACCGGGCCGACATCGCCAACCTGCATCAACTGCATTT
>JBBRDR010000093.1:0-12354 GCA_038203745.1 Burkholderiales bacterium
GGCTCCCATCTGGTCGAGAATGGTACGCGAATCAATCTTCGACGACACCTGGAAGGACATGCGCGTCGGGATGTTGGCCTTGATCAGGCCGGTAATCACATCGACCGACGGCCGCTGTGTCGCCAGAATCAAATGGATACCTGCTGCGCGCGCCTTCTGTGCGAGGCGTGCAATAAGCTGTTCAACTTTTTTGCCGGCCACCATCATCAGGTCGGCCAGTTCGTCGATGACCACGACAATATGCGGCATCGCGACCAACGGCTCGGGGGCTTCGGGCGTTAGCGACAGCGGATTAGGCACCTTATTCCCGAGTTTTTCCGCATCCTTGATGCGGTGATTCAGGCCGGCGATATTGCGCACCCCCATGGCTGACATCAGCTTGTAGCGTTTTTCCATCTCGGCCACGCACCAGTTAAGCGCGTTGGCGGCGTGCTTCATGTCGACCACCACCGGCGCCAGCAGATGCGGAATGCCTTCGTAGATTGACAGTTCGAGCATTTTCGGGTCAACCAGAATTAGGCGTACCTTATCCGGCTCGGACTTGTAGAGTAGGGAAAGAATCATCGCATTGATGCCGACTGATTTGCCCGAACCGGTAGTGCCGGCCACTAACAGATGGGGCATTTTGGCCAGGTCGACGACCACCGGATGCCCCCCGATATCTTTACCCAGCGTCAGCGCCAACGGTGACGTCATGTCGTGATACGCGCTGCTCGAAATAATCTCGGACAAACGCACGATCTGGCGTTTGGCATTGGGCAACTCAATGGCCATGCAGGATTTACCTGGCACGGTTTCAACGATTCGTACCGACACCATCGACAGCGCCCGAGCCAGATCTTTCGCCAGATTGACGATTTGCGCGCCTTTAACACCGATGGCTGGCTCGATTTCATAACGTGTAATGACGGGTCCGGGGTAAGCCGCCAGCACTTTGACTTGCACCCCAAAGTCGGCGAGTTTCCGCTCAATCAAACGCGAGGTGTATTCAAGACTCTCCGGACTAACCTGATCGGTCTGGTATTCAGCGGGCTCAAGCAGATGCAGTGGCGGCAACATACCGCCTGCGACAGCTTCGGGAAATAGTGGCACCTGCCGCTCGCGCTCGATCCGTTTTTCTACTTTGATTGAAAGTGGCGCCGCTGGCTCTGGCCTTTCGATGAGAATCGGTTCGTGAGTTTCCACTCGCCGCTTTTCGTCTTCGACCACCGCTTCGCGCTCACGCGCCACCTCGCGTCCAATGCGTCTATCCTGCCAGCGCTCAATAAGATTACGCACCGCACTGAACGAAATTTCAAGTAAGGCGCCAAAACGTTCTGCCGCTGAAATCCACGACATCCCTGAAAATATGCTCCACCCGAGCACAAAAGCTGCAAGCAGGGTCAGCGTCGCGCCGGTATAGCCAAGATAACGCACCGACATGTCGCCAATTTCGATACCGAGCACGCCACCGGGTGCCAGCGGCAATTGGGCTTTTAGAGAGTAAAAGCGCAGTGTTTCGAGTCCGCTGCTAGCCACGATCAATAAGACAAATCCGGCCAGTGCAATATAAAGTGGCCGCCGGTCAATCGTACGCAAACCATCCAGCCGGCGATAGCCCCACCAGACGATGGCCATCAGCAGCACAATCCACCACCACGCGGAAAGGCCAAAGACATAAAGCAGCAAATCAGCCAGCCACGCACCGCCACGGCCAGCCGGATTATGCAGAGTCGCCCCTTGCACGGCATGAGACCAGCCCGGATCGCCGCGCTGATAACCCCATAGTGCCAGCCCTAGAAACGCTGCCACAACGACAAACGCCAGCCAGCGCGACTCCTGCAGAACAACCGCTATTTTTTCCGGCAAGGGGCTGGGCGTATCGGAAACGCCATCAATTCTGCCAGAGGATTTACGCAGCACCGCCATCAATATCCGTAGAAATTAGATAAAACAGGATTATAGCCGGCTGGCCGCCACAACCGGTAAAGCGTCCTAGCGACTGCACAGGATCTGTCGCCGAATAAAACAGGCTCTAATCCTCGGTGAGAACAATCCGACCCTCTTCGATACGAATATACCCGCTCCCTTCCAGATCCTTCATCACGCGGCTGACCATTTCGCGCGAGGCGCCTACCATCTTGGCCATATCCAGCTTGGTTACCTTGCGCCGAATCACGCGAAGCCCGTTTTCTTCTACAGAAAGATCTAACAGCAACTTGGCGACACGCCCGTACACATCCATCAGAGCCAGGCTTTCAATCTTTCGATTCGCCTCGCGCAAACGAAGCACCAGGCTCTTCATGATGTTCAGACAGAGATCCACATTATTCGCCAGCGCCTTGGTGAAATCCGTCTTGGCTATCTCCAGAAGTTCGCAGCTCTCATCGGCCACAACGTCAGCGGAGCGTGGCGAACCATCAATCATCCCCATTTCGCCAAAGCATTCGCCAGCGGCTAGAAAAGTCAGAATCACCTCGTTACCTTCAATATCGCGATTCAGAACTTTTGCGCTACCGCTGACGATCACAAAAAGCGAATCAGTACTATCACCGGCATGAACAATCGTCTTGTTGCGCAGCACTTTTCGACCTATCGCCATCTGCGCAATTTGTTCAAGCTGCGCATCGGTCAATCCGGCAAACATGGGAATATTCTGCAACAAGGTCAAGCCGGACCGCCTACCCGCCTGATATTGTTCTGATGACATTGAATTATCTTCCGTTTGAGTAATTATTTCAAAGAGTTGCACGAAGATTATAAGATATTTTCTTCTTTAGTCACCAATTCAACACAGGATGCCAATGAACCTGTCGTGCATTGCCAGTTATAATTTGCCTCTAACTTTATTCAAGAGGGAAGAAAATGACCCAAACATCCCGCCATTGCCCGCTGCTCATCCTCGGCTCCGGACCTGCAGGGTATACCGCCGCTGTTTACGCCGCCCGCGCCAACCTCAAGCCTGTGCTCATTACCGGCATGGCGCAAGGCGGACAGTTGATGACCACTACCGAAGTTGACAACTGGCCGGCCGACGCCGACGGTGTGCAGGGCCCGGAACTGATGCAGCGATTCGAAGCGCATGCACGGCGCTTCGAAACCGAGATCATTTTCGATCATATCCACACGGCTAGACTGACTGAAAAACCATTCACCCTGATCGGCGATGCTGGAACTTACACCTGCGATGCGCTGATCATCTGCACCGGCGCTTCGGCACAATACCTCGGCCTGCCTTCGGAAGAAGCTTTCATGGGCAAAGGTGTTTCTGGCTGTGCTACCTGTGACGGTTTTTTTTACAAGAACAAACCCGTTGCCGTCATCGGTGGCGGCAATACAGCGGTTGAAGAAGCGCTCTATCTGTCTAATATCGCCAGCCATGTCACGCTTGTTCATCGCCGCGACAAATTACGCAGCGAAAAAATCATGCAGGACAAACTGTTTGAAAAGGAAAAAGCGGGCAAGGTCACCATCAAGTGGGACTCAACACTCGACGAAGTTCTGGGTGACAAAAGCGGCGTAACCGGCATGCGCATCAAGAATGTAAAATCAGGTACCGCTGAAGACATCACGCTGGACGGAGTTTTTATCGCCATTGGCCACAAGCCGAACACTGATTTGTTTGCCGACCAGCTTGACATGGAAGGCGGCTACATCATCACGGAGGGGGGCGCCAAGGGTAACGCCACGCAGACCAGTATTCCAGGCGTGTTTGCTGCTGGCGACGTGCAGGACTACATCTACCGCCAAGCCTGCACCTCGGCCGGAACGGGTTGCATGGCTGCGCTTGATGCTGAGCGTTATCTCGATAACCCAAAAGGCTAAAACTGTAACCACAGAGAGCACGGAGATCACAGAGAAAAAGAAAATCGAGGCGATCCGCCCTGCTTTTTCTGCCCCTCTCCGTGTGCTCTGTTAACTCCGTAGTTAATGGTTTTCCCAACACGACTTAATGAGCCAGCAGCATCCCACCCCGGAAGAACTGGCCGCTTTTCATGCTGCGGTCGCGGGTGCAACACCGTTGCGGGTTGCCCAACGCGTTGCCTTTGAGCCACCTAAGCCCAGCCCGCGTCCACGCCAACGTGAGCTCGATGAAGCGGCAGCCATTAACGAATCACTGCACTCCGAATTCGGAATAGACGATATTCTGGCTATTGGCGATTTAGATTCTTTCCTGCGCACGGGGCTCCCACGCAGTGTATTGCGCGATCTGCGACGCGGGCGCTGGTCAATCCAGAACCATACCGATCTTCACGGGCTCAACCGGCACGAAGCGCATGATGAAGTGACGCGCCTGCTTGCCGAATCACACAGTGCGGGCAAGCGCTGCATCCGCATCGTGCATGGCCGTGGCTACGGATCGCCTGGCCGCGAAGGCATTCTGCGTCAACTCGTGAAGGGATGGCTGGCACGGCGCAAGGATGTTCTCGCCTTCTGCCACGCGCCACCGTGCGACGGCGGCGAAGGCGCGCTTTGGGTCTTGCTCAAGGCCAGTTCGTCAGCAAAACGCTAAGTCATCGGCGTGACAAGCCCAAAGACTTGCCGTTAGATTCCAGAAAGCGCAACGCACTTGCGCGCAAGTATCTCGCTCGGATCAAGTAACACGATAGATTTCCCAGCCACGCTATAGGCCTCATCCTGCGCCAGCAGTAAAGGCAGTTCTGTACACCCCAGAATGACCGCTTGAGCCTCCTGATCTACCAAATGCCCGAGCGCCTGCATCAACTCGTCGCTGCAAATACCATTGGTAAAACCGGCTTTGACACCTTGCTCACCATAAATGGCACTCATTACGTACGCCTGATGTTTTTCGTCCGGCACCTGGATAGCAAGCCCGGCCTTTTCCAGAATGTCGTGATACACCCGACTCTGGATAGTTCCACTGGTCGCCAACAGGCCCACTTTCCGGCATTCTGGATGATGCTTACACAGATAATCGACCGTCTCAAACAACATGTTGATGATCGGTATGGAGAGATAGGGCTGGATGCGCTCAACAAAGGCATGTGCGGTATTGCACGGAATGGCGATCAGATCCGCCTCATCAGCCTCCAGCTTTTTGCAAGTCGAGTACAGCGCTACCGTCGGGTCAGCACCTTCGCCAATCAGACTCTCGGTACGATCTGGTATCTGCGGATTTTGCTCGACGACGAGCTTGATGTGTTCCTGATCTCGACGTGCAGGAGTATTGCGAATTATCTTGTTCATGAAATCGACCGTTGCCGCCGGTCCCACGCCACCAACTACGCCAATCTTGAATGGACGCGCAGACGCTTGGCCGCCAAAATCGACGGCATAGCGTGCATACACCTGATTGGCATCGACAAGCTGAAAACCCCGCTCGCAGAGCGCCTCAGCCACAATCGGAATTTCAGTAAATCCAGGAACAATGACTTCAGCGCCTTGTTCGAGTAAATCCCGGCACGCTTTGTCGAGCAGATCAACGGACTGCCCCTGCAAATTTCCGGACTTGATTCCCTGCACACCGTAGATGGCCTCCATCAGGCAATCCCGCTGCACTTCCTGGCGGGGATAAACCAACTGCCAACGTGTCGCATCGAAATAACGCTCGAACAAGTTGTGTTTGCGAACAAAATCCGAGGTCAGTACGCCAATTTTTTTGACTTCAGGGTAACGCCGCTCAATGTGCGAACGCAGCGCCTCCATGATATTGACGACCGGCAGCCTGATCTCTGGCTTTAACTCATCAAGAAAGGTGTGGCTGATAAAGCAGGGCAGAATGACGGCATCGACTTTGCGCTGCTCAAAACTCCTGATCATGTCAAAGACATATAACTTGCGGGCATTGACACTCGACTCAATAGCGCCCGGCAAAGCACCCTCATCAAAAGGATGCTGCTCAAAAACAATGCCGATCTGGGTGCGGCCCTCGAACGAAGGCGACGACTTTACCAGCTTGAAAAAAATATCTGCCCCACCAAGCGATCCCAAGCCACCAATAACGCCAAAGCGATGCATTCCTGACTTGCGTGTCATAACGTCGCTCCTGTCACGCTCAGGAGGTATCAGACAGCTTCTTCGCCAGTCTCGCCCGTCCGGATGCGTACCACCTGCTCAACCGCAGAAACAAAAATCTTCCCGTCACCGATCTTGCCTGTGTGCGCGGCTTTGACGATGGCATCAATCGCCATCTCAAGTGAATCATCAGCCACCACAATCTCGATCTTGACCTTGGGCAAGAAATCGACGACGTATTCTGCACCGCGGTAGAGTTCGGTGTGCCCCTTTTGGCGGCCAAAACCTTTAACTTCCGTTACCGTCAAACCGGAAACACCAATTTCAGACAATGCTTCGCGCACTTCATCAAGCTTGAAGGGCTTGATAACAGCTTCAATTTTTTTCATGACATTGCTCCGGAAAATTTGGCTAAATCGTAACAGAAATAGGGGTTTAATATGGGTCGCGATAGCGATTGGTGATCGGATAGCGCCAATCCTTGCCGAATCCACGCTGAGTAACACGAATACCGACGGGCGCCTGACGTCGCTTGTACTCGCTGATCTTGAGCAGATGCACCACACGGCGCACATCCGCTTCAGCAAAGCCCTTGAGGACAATCTCACGCGGGCTGAGGTCGTTTTCCATATAAGCCTCGACGATGGCATCGAGCACCTCGTAAGGCGGCAGACTATCCTGATCGGTCTGTCCCGGCTTTAATTCGGCCGATGGAGGACGGGTAATGATGCGCTCAGGGATCGCGTAGGAGACGGTATTACGCCAATTTGAAATCCGATAGACCAGAGTCTTTGCAATATCCTTGATTACCGCAAAGCCCCCGGCCATGTCGCCGTAGAGCGTACAGTAGCCAACCGCCATTTCGGACTTGTTGCCGGTCGTCAGCACCAGCGAACCTGTCTTGTTGGACAGCGCCATCAGGATCATGCCGCGAATACGTGCCTGCAAATTTTCTTCTGTAGTGTCAGCAGGCAAACCGGCAAACTCCTTCTCCAGCATCCCTGCAAAAACATTCATCGCCGGCTCAATGGCAATTTCGTCGTAGCGCACACCGAGCAGACGAATCATTTCGCGTGAATCGGCCAGACTGATCTCTGCCGTGTAGGGGGAAGGCATCATCACTGCTCGCACTTTGTCGGCACCCAGCGCATCAACAGCGACACACAATGTCAGTGCCGAATCAATGCCGCCCGAAAGACCGATAATCGCGCCGGGAAAACCGTTCTTGCCCAGATAATCACGCACACCAAGCACCAGCGCCTGATAAACCTCGGCTTCGACCACCTGTTCTGCAACAATTTCGCAAGGTCGAGGCTCGCCGTCGACGATCTCGACGATAGCCAGTGCCTCCTCAAACTTGGGTAATTGGCAACATAAGATGCCGCGTGAGTCGAGAGCAAAGGATCCTCCATCAAAAACCAGTTCGTCCTGCCCGCCAACCAGATTGGCGTAAACCACAGGCAAGCCCGTGGTGGCGATACGCTCGCGCAGCACTTCGGTGCGCCGCTTTTGTTTTCCAACATGATAGGGCGAGGCATTGAGCACCAGCAACACTTCGGCGCCGGCTGCCCGCGCTTTATCGGCTGCACCGGGTTCCCAGACATCCGCGCAGATATTGATACCGCACCGCACGCCATTGAGCGTCACCACGCATGAGGTATCGCCAGACTCGAAATAGCGTTCTTCGTCGAATACCTCATAGTTGGGCAAGCGCTGCTTGCAGTAGGTCGCTACACGCTCCCCATTGCTGATCAGGGTAGCTGCATTGAAGCTGCAGCCGTTACGCGCCAGCGGATGGCCGACAAGCACAGCAATACCCTGAATATTGGCTGCCATCGTGTCGAGTTCACGCTCACAGGCCTCGTAAAAGTCCTCGCGCAGCAACAGGTCTTCCGGGGGATAGCCGCAGAGCACCAGTTCCGGGGTAAGCAGCAGATCCGCGCCTTGCTCTTTTGCACGCCGTGCGAAATCGAGGATACGTACCGCATTCCCGGCGAGGTCGCCGACTGTGGGATTTATTTGGGCAATTGCAATCTTGAGTGACATAGATGCAACTATAAACGATAGCCGGAAAATACGCTTCTCCAGTCGTTATTAGCACCGCGCCCTCCTTTGTTCACCGCACAACAATTCGTTCAATCGATGGACTTGTCCATTTATCAGTACCGCAAGTAAAACCAGACGGAACCGTATGTTTTTCTTCGAGTCCTAGAATTAGCCTCAGTCACACGACGAGGCAATACAAGGAGAAAACACCATGGCAAGTGCCAAGAAAACCAAGGCGATCATCGCCATACTTAATCGCATCATGGAAACAGAACTGGCAGGTGTTGTGCGCTATACCCATTATTCACTGATGGTATATGGCTATCACCGCATTCCGATCGTTGGCTGGTTGAATGCCAACGCCACAGAAAGCCTGACCCACGCTCATCGCGCCGGGGAGCTGGTAACACTGCTTGGCGGCCACCCTTCGCTAAAAATCGGGGCATTGCTGGAGTCGGAAAAACACGACATTGGCGACATCATGCGTGAAAGCCTGAAGCACGAAAAAGAAGCGCTGGATACCTACTACGAATTGCTTAAAGAGTCAGAAGGTCACTCAGTGCTAATTGAAGAGTACGCACGGGGAATGATTGTCGAGGAAGAGACTCATCTCGACGAAGTCAACAAGATGCTGCGCAAACCGGGAGACATACAGCCTTACAAGGATTAGGAACGTTCTCTCCTAGCTTTGATCGTCTGAGCGAGCCTCGACAACCTCACTCACCCCAAGCTGCCAAAAACTCGTGCCAGTGGGGTTTGTCGATTTTTTTTAGTTCCTGACGAACGAAGCTGATCTCGTCCTCGTATTCAGGGCGTGACAACTCACCACGCATTAGACGGAAGCGGAGTGAGACAAGGTAGGTATTCATCACGTCGGTTTCGCAGTAATCACGGATACCGGCAATCTCGCCGTTCTGCCATGCTTCCCAGACCTTGCTGCCATCCATCCCCAGTTTGCCGGGAAAGCCGATCAGCTTGGCCAGTGCATCAAGTGGAGCACTGGCACGCGGCTGATACATGGCCAGCAGATCCATTAGATCCAGATGGCGGGTGTGATAGCGACTGATGTAGTTATTCCACTTGAAATCGCGGGAATCGCCATAGTCGCCGTCGCCCAGATCCCAATAGCGCGGCGCCACCACACCGTGAATCAGGCCACGATAGTGCAGCACCGGAAGATCGAAACCACCACCGTTCCAAGACACGATCTGCGGGGTGAATTTTTCGACCCCATCGAAAAAGCGTTGAATGATCTCGGCCTCGCCCTGCTCCGGCTCAGCCAGCGACCACACACGCAAATCCTTGCCGGCGCGAAGGGCGCAGGAAATAACGGCTACCCGCTGAAGATGCAGTGGCAGAAAATCGGTTCCGTTTTGTGCCCGACGTTGCGCAAAGGCCATCTCGGCCACTTCGGCATCGGACAGTGCCGGGTCAAGGTCATGCAAGCGGCGCAAACCCGCTACGTCGGGTATGGTTTCGATATCAAAGACAAGAACAGGTTTCATAAAAATTCGGAAAAATTCAATTCAAACCAAGGAGCAAACAGAAACCAGAAAACGCACTCGAGACAGATTATTCTTTATCAATGGCTTGCCTCTCTACGCGCTCTCTATGATTAATTCTTTTCGTTCTTCATCAAGCCGGGAAAACACCGGTAGAAAGATAACGTTCGCCCCGGTCACAAATGATCGTAATGATAGTTGCGTTCTCAAGATCCTTAGCCAGACGCAGCGCAACACTGACAGCTCCGCCTGAGGATATGCCTGCAAAGATACCTTCTTCGCATGCCAGTCTCCGGGTCATCTCCTCGGCTTCGCCTTGGGATACCGATTCCACCCGGTCTACACGCGCGCTGTCAAAGATCTTCGGCAGATACGCTTCCGGCCATTTGCGAATCCCCGGAATTTGCGAACCCGGATCAGGCTGGCAGCCAACAATGCAGATGGCCGGGTTCTGTTCCTTAAGGTAGCGGGAAACACCCATGATCGTGCCGGTGGTACCCATGCTGCTGACAAAGTGCGTAATTCGCCCTTCTGTCTCGCGCCAGATTTCGGGGCCGGTGCCTTCGTAATGTGCCAACGGGTTATCCGGGTTGGCAAACTGGTCAAGGATGATGCCACGCCCTTCGTTACGCATTTTCTCGGCCACATCGCGCGCCAGTTCCATGCCACCGTCTTTTGGCGTAAGCACCAGTTCTGCACCAAACGCACGCATGGTCTGGCGACGTTCCATACTCTGGTTTTCGGGCATGACGAGCAGCATGCGATAACCCCCCATCGCTGCCGCCATCGCCAGGGCGATACCGGTATTACCGGAGGTTGCCTCGATCAGCGTATCGCCAGGCTTGATGTCACCGCGCTGCCCGGCACGACGGATCATGGAAAGTGCCGGCCTGTCCTTGACCGAACCGGCCGGATTGTTGCCTTCCAGCTTGGCCAGGATGACATTACCACGGGCCTGGATGCCGGCTCCGGGCAATCGCTTCAGGCGCACCAGCGGCGTATCGCCGACGAAGTCTTCAAGTGTTTTATACATTGGCGCTTAACCACTGAACATATTGCGCCACACCTTCCTCGACACCCGCGAACGATGCCTTGTAACCGGCCTGCCGCAAGTTGGTGAGATCGGCCTGCGTAAAGCTCTGGTATTTACCCTTGAGCGCCTCCGGGAAAGGAATATATTCGATAAAACCCTGCCTGAGCAGTTCTTCCAGCGACTGCGCTGCTTCTCCGTTGAGCGCGCGGCAACTATTCACGTTGGCTACGGCCAGTTCGTTGAAACTTTGCGCCCGTCCGGTACCCAGGTTGAATATGCCTGATTTATCCGGATGATCGAGGAAGAAAAGATTCACCTTGGCGACATCGCCCACATACACGAAGTCGCGCTTCTGCTCACCCTCAGCGTAGCCATCGCAACCTTCGAACAGTTTGACTTTGTGCCCGGCAGCAAACTGGTTGAAGTGATGAAAGGCGACCGAAGCCATGCGCCCCTTGTGCGACTCACGCGGGCCATAGACGTTGAAATAGCGGAAGCCGGCGATTTGCGACTCGGTTTCCGGCAAACGCTGGCGAACGATCTGGTCAAACAGGAACTTGGAGTATCCGTAGACATTGAGCGGCGCCTCGCAGGAACGATTTTCCTTGAATTCGCTGCTACTGCCATAGGTCGCTGCACTCGATGCATAGAGAAACTGGACTTCCTGATCGATACACCAGTCGAGCAGGCCAAGCGAATAACGGAAATTATTCTCCATCATGTAATGCCCGTCCGACTCCATCGTATCGGAACACGCGCCCTCATGGAAAATGGCATCGACGTCACCGTCAAAATATCCGGACAGAAGCCGTTCAATGAACTCATGCTTGTCGAGATAATCGACAATCTCGCAATCAACCAGATTCTTGAATTTGTCAGCGCGGGTCAGATTGTCGACCGCGATGATCCTGGTCACCCCGCGCTCGTTAAGCGCCTTGACGATATTGGAACCTATAAACCCTGCGGCACCGGTAACTATGTGGTACATGAGTAATCCTCATATCTCGTGAACAATGCGTTAACACCCACCGCAAAGGCGCGAAGAAGCAAAGGAAACGCAAAGGGATTCTTGTTATTCTGCTTTTCTTCGCGAAATCTTTGCAACTTTGCGGCCCTGCATTCCCTGCGGTCAACTTTGCGGTGGATTTTAGATTTTTCTCTCAATCTCTCAACTCAATGCCGCGTCCAGTTCGCTGCGCGTGACTACTGCCGTACCGAGCTTGCCGACGACAATACCGGCCGCCACATTCGCCACATGAATCGCTTGCGCCCAGTCCGCACCGTGCGCCAGCATGACCGCCAGGCTTGCAATGACCGTGTCACCCGCACCAGACACATCAAACACTTCCCGGGCCATGGCCTGTTCATGAATCGAGCCGCCCGCATGGAAAAGCGTCATTCCTTCTTCACTGCGCGTGACCAGTAGCGCGTCCAGATCAAGTTCGGCACGCAACGCTCCCGCCTTGCGTTCAAGTTCCTCTTCGTCCTTCCAGCGTCCAACCACATCGCGCATTTCGGAACGATTCGGCGTGATGATTGTGGCTCCGGCATAACCCGAGTAGTCATCACCTTTCGGGTCGACCAGAACGATCTTGCCAGCGGCACGCGCCAGCTTGATCATCTCGCTGATATGCGCCAACCCGCCCTTGCCGTAATCGGACAGAACCACCGCATCACAGTCGGGCAAACGCTGTTCGAAATCTGAAAGCTTGGCGAGCAGCACCTCGTGTGAAGGCGATGTCTCGAAATCGATTCTCAGGAGTTGCTGCTGCCGGGCTATCACGCGCAACTTGACCGTGGTCGTAATGGCGTCGTCGA
>JBBRDR010000094.1:0-12053 GCA_038203745.1 Burkholderiales bacterium
AGTGGCAGGGTGTCGGTGTCAGTTCGACCATCAGCGGTCATCGACAGGCAACGGAAAGTGCTTCTCTGAACGGTAGGTCTCGGATCGCGAAGCCGCCCCTCGCAATCGGCAGCCACATTTGCATCGACAGCTGTATGGGAATACAGCATCGTACCCCGATCACCTGATCCGGGCTGCCTGCCACCACCTGTGCCCCGAAGGAAGTAACCTTGGGGTACGCCTCAACGCGCAGTGCCGTTTACTGCCGTCGCCAGCCCGAGCGCACACTGCTCTATCGCACCGTGCAGTCGCATCTTGGCGCCTAGCTGGTGCTTCAAAATGTGGCGTTGGAATTACGTTCCTTGCCGAGAAGATTGATGGCTGGCTCAGCGCAAAGCTCAATTGAGCTGCAGAGTTGTGGGGCGTCAATCACCGGTGGTGCAATGTGACCGACGGGAATGCAGAGCCGCTTCGCTTATTGCACCCGATCTGAAAGGCAGGCCAATAGTCATTCTTCAAGCATCATTCGATGCAGACCAATAAACACGACACTCTACATAGCATATGGCTGGAGATCGTTTATTCATAAGGCTTCCAGCTATACTCGCCGGTGCGGGTTAATCTTCAGCACGACCAGTCCGAAGAGTAGTCCCCAGAAGGCGCTGCCGATGCCGGCCAGTGCCAGGCCGGACGCCGTGACTAGGAAGGTGATCAGCGCCGCGTCCCTTTCCTTGGCGTCGAGCAGCGCGCCGGACAGGCTGTTGGCGATGGTCCCGAGCAGGGCGATCCCGGCGATGGCCGCCACCAGTTCCTTCGGCAGGGCGGAAAAAATACTGGCCACGGTGGCACCGAGCAATCCGGTCATCAGATAGAAAATTCCGGCGCAGACCGCGGCGAGATAACGGCGTTCGGGGTTACTGTCGGCTTCCGGACTCATGCAGATGGCCGCCGTGATCGCCGCCAGATTGAACTGGAAGCCCCCAAAGGGCGCCAGCAACAAGCCGGTGAAGCCGGTCCAGCCGATCAGCGGTGAAACCGGTGTCTGGTAGCCGTTGGCGCGCAGGACCGCGATTCCCGGCACATTCTGCGAGGCCATGGTGACGATGAACAGAGGAATCGCGACGCCGATGGCGGTCGATAGCGAAAAGGTCGGCAGGGTGAAGATCGGTCGGGCCAGGGTCAACGTCACGGCTTCATAATGAATCAAGCCGCCCTGCGCGGCCCAGATCAGCCCGCCTAGGAGCGTCAGTGGAATCGTATAGCGCGAATTCAATCGTCGTCCGGCTAGGTAGATCACCAGCATCAGGGCCACCAGTCCGAGTTGCGAACGCAGCGAGACAAAGACCTCCATGCCGAAACGCAGCAGAACCCCCGCCAGCATGGCCGCCGCCAGCGACTTGGGAACGTGCTTCATGATCGTTTCGAACCAGCCGGTGACACCGCACAGGGTGATCAGTGCCGAGGCGATGAGAAAGGCACCCACGGCTTCGCTCATGGGTAGGCCAAGCAGCGCCGTGGCCAGCAGCGCCGCACCGGGCGTCGACCAGGCGGTCAGCACCGGGCTGCGGAAATACAGGGAAAGGCCGATGCACGTCGCGCCCATGCCCAGCCCCAGCGCCAGCAGCCAGGAACTGATGTAGGCGGCATCGGCCCCCGCCGCCGTGGCGGCCTGAAAGACGATGGCCGCCGAACTGGTGTAGCCGACCAGCACCGCGATGAAGCCGGCAGAAATGTGCGAAAGACTGAAAAATCTACCCATGCCCGCTCCGATGTGCTGTAATTCGAGGACGTGCGTTTTAACGCACGGAAGCATCGTAACATCCGTGCGCTTTAACGCACAAGCCTTGAATGCGATCCATGTTAAACAGCATGCAGGAACCGAATCAATACCTTGCAACGACCTTGCGCGGCATGCGCAACGAGCGTGGCTGGAGCTTGGACCGCGCTGCGCAGGAAACCGGCGTCAGCAAGGCCATGCTCGGCCAGATCGAGCGCGGCGAATCGAGCCCGACTATCGCTATCTTGTGGAAGATTGCCAGCGGTTTTCACCTCTCGCTGTCCAGCTTTCTCGAACCAATTCCCCCGGCAAGTTCCGAGGGAATCATCCATCGTACCGCGGACGCCATCCGCAGCCAGCCCGGTAGCGACGGCATGCTGGTGGCGCCGCTGTTTCCCTACGAAGCCCGGTTCGGTTTCGAAGTCTTCGAACTGACGCTGATGCCCGGCTACGAGCGCCTTTCGGAGGCCCACGATGCCGGCGTCACCGAACATGTGATCGTGATGCGCGGTCGTATGGCAGTACTCGTCGAAGGGCAGTGGATAGCATTGGCCGAAGGCCACGCCGTGCGGTTCTCGGCGGATCGACCGCATGGTTATCGCAACACGCATGTCGAGCCGGCGGTGTTCCACAATCTGATTCACTATGAGCAGTTTTTGCCCGATCCGCGAGCAACCGTCTTAGAATGAAGCATTAGCTTATCAAGTCCTCTCAATGCCATCGAACAAGCAATCGAGTGACACTTGACAGCTGGTCGAGGGCAGCCGAACCTCGGCGAGATCAAGATGCTGTTCGATTTCCCTGGTTGTTTTAGGGAGTTGGACAACAGGCGGCTGTCCGGTCGCCGCGATATGGATCAGACACTGTTGGGATAACAGGGTGATGTCTGAGGCAAGACAGCGGATCGACGCCGTCGATCCGCAAGCGCAACCCGCACCGGACTACGAGTTCGATCAGCGCATCGCGTGGTAGGGCGTAAGACGAACAGACTCGCTCGTCGGGGTGCAAAATTCAACAAAATGGACAGTCTGCTTCAGACTGTGGCGTTGGAATTCCATTCCTTGGCTTCCAGCAGTGGTGTGGATTTAAGGTTGCGGGGCGGGCTGTAAAGCTGCTGTACCCGGTTGCTATCGGCTCAGTTAGTGATATTCGGCGCGGGCGTATCGAATACAACCTGGTTGCGTCCATTATTCTTGGCGACGTAGAGTGCCTTGTCGGCGGATTTGAGCAAGTCGTTCAAGGATTCGTTCCCGCCGCAAAAAACACTAACGCCAAAGCTCGCCGAAGCAATAGCTATCTTGTTTTCGCCCAGATTGATTTTGTAAATCTCCCGGCGCAAACGTTCGGCAATTTGTGCGGCCTTGCTCGCGTCACCGTGTTCGATCAGCAGCACAAATTCTTCACCACCGATGCGTGCCGACAAATCACCTGCACGAGTGATTGACCTGCATTGTTCGGCAACGGCACACAATAGCTGATCCCCCTGTTCGTGCCCGTAGGTGTCATTGACGCGTTTGAAGTGATCCAGGTCAAGCATGATGATCGCCAGACTGTGTTGATAACGTTTGGCGCGTTCTAGCATTGTTTTGCCAAAGAAGAAAAAAGACCGGCGATTGATTAAGCAGGTTAATGGATCATGTGAAGCGTCAAAATGTGCAGCTTTTTGATCATCAATGGCACTGCCGAGCAGCATGCCGACACAGATCACCATCGCGCACAGCAACTGAATTTGAATCGCAGGAATTTGCTGCCCGTCCAAGAGGTTGTAGGTACAGATCGCGCTGAGGTTGGCGAGAACGGAAGCTAAGATGCCAAAGTTCAAGCCAAAGGCAATGGTTCCAATTAACACCGGCAGGATGATCAAGTAACCGTAGAGGTCAAGGCTGTTATTTAGCGAGAGGATTGCTGTCAGGACGGCCACTACGACAGAGGATGCCAGCAAGCTAATCACGCTGTCTCTTGAGGCAATAGCCGCCCCCATTTTTATCTGCTGCTTTAACGTAATAACAACACTGGCCAAACCAAGAAAAAGCACAATCCCGTTGAAGTCGCCGAGCCAGAATCCGGAAAATATCACGTTCAGGTAAGGGCGTAACGACGGCGAGTATAGCCAGAAAATTCCGATCGCCAATACGGCTGAGAGTAGGGAACTGATCAGGCTCAAGGCCAGCAAACGTATTGACGAATTGAGCGAGTCTATCGGTAGGGAGAGCCCGTTGTACTTGCGCGCCAGCAAGGCTGCTCCGCCATAAACGACCAGTTGTCGGAGAAGGTTAAGGTAATTAAACGCCGTCCATTCCCAGAGTGGCGTTTGCGGCAGGTTGGCCACCAACATGGCGAGAACGGTCGCCGGAAGATATTTCCAGCCCCAGCGGTGAATGAAAAACACAATAACACCCGCCGCAGGATAGAGCGCACTGACGTTATCTGACACTCTGGCGAGTATTGCAAATTGCCAGCAAAGGAAATAGGCTGCGATAATTATCAGGTAGCGATTTGTCATTTAGGTGAAGCTCGCTGTGCAACGGTTGACCGAAGTTTTGTTGGTAAATATTTGTAAAGTATTACAACAGGTAAACCACGTGAAGACAAAGGTTTTTTCGGTAAACCATTGCTTTCCCTGTTGATTGGAAGGTGCAAACAAAGAGCCCGTCGTGAATGCGACGGGCTCTTTTTGTGGCGTATCTCCGGATTAACTCGCGGCGAAGAAGTCCTTTACCTTATCCATCCACGACTTGGCGCGCAGGTTGTGACGCTCTCTGTCGTCTTTGCTGGACTCTACCAGCTCGCGTAGCAGTTTCTTCTGGCGTTAGGTGAGATGCACGGTGGTTTCGATAACCACGTGGCCAAGCCGGCCGCCATAGCTGTGGCTGCGCACACCCTTGATTCCCTTGCCACGCAGGCGGAAGGTTTTCTCTGGCTGTGTTTCGGCGGGGATTTTGATCTTGGTTACTGTATCGAGAGTCGGAATTTCGATCTCGCCACCGAGTGCTGCGGTGGTGAAACTGATCAGCATTTCACAGTGCAGATCGTTCTGTTCGCGCTGGAATACGGCGTGTGCTTTGAGGTGAATCTGCACGTAGAGATTGCCCAATGGGCGGCCATTGATGCCGTGTTCGCCCTCGCCAAAAGAATCTCGTAGGCTTCCTTGAAGTGTTCTTCGGTTTTGGGGTTGTCGGGGTTGCGGTCCGGATGGTGCTTCATGGCCAGCTTGCTTTGATTAAGTGGCCGAGTTTGGGCTGCCGGCACTTTGTCACGCTGGACTATGCCCGTTCAAATCCCCATAATCGTTCGCTGGTTCTGAACGTCACCGCAGCATCCCGCGGTTTGCTCCCTCGGGCTTTGCTCAACGCCTGCCCGCAGGCTTGGTAGCGCGCTTTGCGCCTGCGGTTGTGGGGCAGGCATCGAACAAAGCTAAACAAACTGAGACCTCCGCGCTTGTGAGGCCCAAACCTTGAAAGACTATTTGAAATCACTTCCTGACTGGCTTGCCCACCTCGAGAGTCTGCATCCCAAAGGGCAAAACGGGATCGAGCTCGGTCGTGAGCGCGTGACTCAAGTCAAGGCGGCGTTGCAGCAAACACAGGATTGCCCGCTAATCATTGTTGGCGGGACGAATGGCAAAGGTTCAACCTGCGCCTATCTTGAAGCCATATACGCTTTTGCCGGTTACCGGGTTGGTTGCTATACCTCGCCGCATTTGCTGGAGTATAACGAACGCGTGCGTGTCGATCGCCTAGCGGTCGATGATGAATCCTTGTGTCAGGCCTTCGCCAAGGTTGAGGCGGCCCGGCAATCGGCTGGCAATGTCGCACTGACTTATTTTGAGTTTGGTACACTGGCCGCGTGGGAGGTTTTTACCGCACGTCAGGTGGAGATTGTCATTCTTGAAGTGGGTCTGGGCGGGCGGCTCGATGCGGTCAACGTCTATGATGCCGACTGTGCCGTGGTGACCGGAATTGCCCTTGATCACACCGACTGGCTGGGCTTGACGCGAGAATCTATTGGCTTTGAAAAATCCGGCATTTTTCGTTCGCAAACTTCCGCCATCTGTGCCGACCCCGAGCCTCCGCAATCCTTGCTTGATCACGCCGCTGCCATCAATGCCGATCTGCAACTGCTTGGCCGTGATTTCGGCTACTTCGGTGACAGGACGCAATGGACCTTCTGGGGGCGCAACAAGTTACGCCGAGGTGGTTTGGCCAACCCCGGTTTACGCGGTGAATGCCAGTTACGCAATGCCTCGGCAGTACTCGCTGTTGTCGAAACGCTCAAGGTTCGTTTGCCGGTGTCGATGCAGGCCATCCGGCGCGGTTTGATCGAGGTTGAGTTGTCAGGCCGTTTTCATGTGTTACCGGGCCGACCGGCGGTAGTGCTTGACGTGGCACACAACCCCCAGGCAGTAGCGGGGCTGGTGGCTAATCTGGGCGACATGGGGTTTTTTGAGAAGACAATTGCCGTCGTCGGCATGCTGGCTGACAAGGATATTACCGGCGCTTTGGCATCGCTAGCCGGAAAAATTGATGTCTGGTTGCTGGCCGGTCTGGACTCTCTGGCGGGTTCGCGTGGTGCACCGGCCCAGGCGCTGGCTGATGTTGTGTCAGGTAGTGCTCTGGGTGGTCGTGTCGAATGCTTTGGTTCTCCGGAAGACGCTTTTACGCGCGCTGCCAAGCTGGCAGGGGAAAATGATAGAATTCTGGTCTTTGGGTCGTTCTACACGGTGGCGGCGGTTATGCGCGTGATGAAAATCAATGCCTGATTTAACTGACACAGCCTTCTTCTTTTCGAAACAGCTCAATTCTCCAAATACCGATGTCTGATTCTCCTGACGCTCATTTACAGCTAAAAAAACGGGCACGCCGCCGTCTGGTGGGTGCGTTTGCCTTTGCCGGTCTGGCCGCCGTGGTTTTGCCGATGATCATGGACGATGAACCCAAGCAGCAGGTTCAGGATGTCCAGATCCGCATTCCCGGTCAGGATCAGACGCCGTTCACTCCGAAGATGGCCAAGCCCTCAGCGGCAATGGTGGCCAGCGAGAAAGCGGCAGCTTCTGAAAAAGCGGAGGCGATTCAGCCGCCTCCGGCAGCACCTGTTGCCAAACCGGCTGACGTGCCGGCGAGCAAAACGGCAGACAAAGCGGTCGATAAGCCGCCGGAAAAGAAATCTGAAAAACCTGCCGAAAAAGTCGTAGAGAAGCCAACAAAATCTAGCGCTAGCGATCCGCAGCGAGCCGCCGCCATTCTTGGCGGCAAGGCGGATTCTGCCTCTGCCAAGACCGACACGCCGGCTGGCAACGGTGGCGGACAGTACCTCATTCTTATCGGTGCCTATGCCAATCCGGCCAACGTAAAGCAGTTGCAGAGCAAAATCGGTGAACTGGGAGTCAAGACGTTTACCGAGCCGCTTGAATTGCCTGACGGCAAGAAAACAACGCGTGTGCGTGCCGGCCCCTTCCCCAACCGCGAAGTGGCCGACAAGGCGCTTGAAAAGATGAAACGGATTGGTGTTAACGGCGTTGTCGCCGCTAAGCAATGACCGCATTTGATTACGTAGTAGCCACCCTTGTGGTGGCTTCTGTAGCGCTTGGTGTGTGGCGTGGTGTAGTGGGTGAGATTATTGCGCTGGTGGCTTGGGTTCTGGCTTTTTTTGCAGCAAAATGGCTGGGCGAGGAAGTGGCACAAACCTTCATGACGGGTATTGCCGATCCGGCCATTCGCATCGTTGCGGCCTGGGTGGCTATATTTATTGTGGTGCTGATCTTAATGGCGCTTTTGCGGCTGGCGGTGCACGGGCTGCTCAAGGCGCTGGGATTAAGCCTGACAGATCGCCTGCTGGGTATTGTTTTTGGTGTGGCCCGCGGGCTGGTGATTGTGTTGGTGCTGGTTGCTGTCGGCGGCATGACATCGTTACCCAAAGAGAAATGGTGGAGCGACGCGTATTTCTCCGCGCCGCTCGAAACGGCGGTGCTGGCCGGCAAGCCCTGGCTGCCTCCGGAAGTATCTAAACGAATTCGATTCAGGTAGGGAAATCTATGTGCGGGATACTCGGGGTTGTTGCGACCACGCCGGTCAATCAATTGCTCTATGACGGGCTGATGGTGCTGCAGCATCGCGGGCAGGATGCTGCCGGCATTGCTACCGGTGAAGGTGACGCTTTTCACATGCACAAGGGCTCCGGTCTGGTGCGAGATGTGTTTCGTACGCGCAATATGCGTGCGCTGCCCGGCAGCATGGGCATCGCCCATTGTCGTTATCCGACCGCCGGGTCGTCGTCGGATTCGGCCGAATCGCAGCCTTTTTACGTTAATTCGCCCTTCGGGCTGGTGCTCGCGCATAACGGTAATCTGACCAATACGGAGCAGTTGCAGGAAGAGATGTTCCGGCAAGATTTGCGGCACATCAACACTAACTCAGACTCCGAAGTGCTGCTTAATGTTTTAGCGCACGAACTGCAGGAAACGGCCAAAGGTTTTCGTCTTGATCTGGAGACTATCTTTGCCGCCGTCGCCGGGGTGCATCGTCGCTGCAAGGGGGCTTATGCGGTCGTCGTGCTGATCGCCGGCTACGGCTTGCTGGCTTTCCGTGACCCTTTCGGTATTCGTCCGTTGGTGATCGGCGTTAACGAAACCGAGAAAGGCAGCGAATATTTGCTGGCATCGGAGTCGGTTGCCCTCGATACACTGGGCTATCGTGTTCTGCGCGATGTCGAGCCGGGGGAAGCGATTTTTGTTGATATGGCGCATAAAATGCACCATCGCCAGTGCGCGCAGAATCCCGTGCTGGCGCCGTGCATCTTTGAATACGTTTATCTTGCACGGCCGGATTCAGTGATTGACGGTGTTTCGGTTTATGAGACCCGTCTGCGCATGGGTGAGCACCTGGCCGACAAAGTGATCAAAAAAATTCCCGTCAAGGAAATCGACGTGGTAATTCCAATTCCCGATTCCAGCCGTCCCTCGGCCATGCAGCTTGCGCAGCGGCTTGGTATTCCGTATCGCGAAGGTTTTGTGAAGAACCGCTATATCGGTCGCACCTTCATCATGCCGGGGCAGGCTACACGTAGAAAATCGGTACGACAGAAACTCAACACTGTGGCGCAGGAATTCAAAGGCAAAAACGTTTTGCTCGTGGATGATTCGATCGTGCGTGGAACAACCAGCCGCGAAATTGTTGATATGGCACGCGCTGCTGGTGCGCACAAAGTCTATTTCGCTTCGGCGTCGCCCCCGGTGCGTTTCCCCAATGTTTACGGTATCGATATGCCGACGCGCGCTGAGCTCATCGCTACCGACCGTTCCGACGATGAAATCTGCAATGAAATTGGTGCCGACGCACTGGTGTTTCAGGATCTTGAAGCACTTAAAGCTTCAGTACGCGAACTCAACCCGTCACTGAGCTGCTTTGACAGTTCGTGTTTTGACGGGCAGTACGTGACCGGCGATGTGACGCCTGAGTACCTTGATGCCATCGAGCATGCGCGCGAAGGGAAAGTCGCGGCAAGTAATCTGGATGGCGGCGATTCGCGGCAGTTACATCTAAATCTGAATTTGGCGAAATAAAACCATGACACGCATGGATCAAAAGTATCAGCTTGAAACACTGGCCGTGCGCGCAGGTACGGCGAGAAGCCAGTTCAATGAACACGCGGAAGCGCTCTACCTGACCTCCAGCTTCGTTTTTGATAGCGCGGCGCAGGCTGCGGCACGCTTTGCCGGCGAGGATGAGGGCAACGTCTATTCCCGCTTCAGTAATCCGACGGTAGCAGCTTTCCAGGAACGTCTGGCAGCGCTGGAGGGGGCTGAGTCATGTGTAGCCACATCCTCGGGGATGTCGGCTATCCTTTCGCTGATCATGGCTTTGTGCAGTGCCGGTGACCATGTCGTGGCGTCCACCGGACTGTTCGGTGCGACCCAGCAATTGCTGGGCAATATCATGACGCGCTTTGGCGTGACCACCAGTTTTGTCTCGCAGACAGATGTCGGCGCATGGGAAGCCGCCATCCGTCCCGAAACAAAATTGTTCTTCCTTGAAACGCCGTCCAATCCACTGACCGAGATCGCTGATGTGCCTGCGCTGGTTGCGGTGGCGCATGCGCGCGGCATTCTCGTGGCTGTCGATAACTGCTTCTGCACGCCGATTTTGCAACGGCCGCTTGATTTGGGTGCCGACCTTGTTGTGCATTCGGCAACCAAGTTTCTTGATGGCCAAGGGCGTGTGTTGGGTGGTGCTGTAGCCGGCGCCAAACCGCTTACCGATGAAGTGCTCAAATTCCTGCGTACTGCTGGCCCGACGCTCTCTGCCTTTAATGCCTGGGTTTTGCTCAAAGGTTTGGAAACGCTAAAAATCAGACTTGAAGCCCAGTCGGGCAATGCGCTTGAACTTGCGCGCTGGCTTGAAGCCCACCCTGGAGTTGCACGGGTTTATTATCCGGGGCTTGAATCGCATCCGCAATTTGAATTGGCGAAACGTCAGCAGAAAAGCGGTGGTGCCATCGTTGCCTTTGAAGTCAAAGGCGCACGTACCGAAGCGTGGAAAGTTGTGGACCATTGCCGGTTGCTATCGATTACCGCCAACCTTGGTGATACCAAGACAACACTCACGCATCCGGCATCAACCACGCACGGTCGGATCTCACCTGAACAACGTGTTGCGAGCGGTATTACCGAAGGTTTGTTGCGGGTGGCGGTGGGGCTGGAAGCTGTTGTCGATTTGCAGAATGATCTGGATGCCGGGCTGAGTTCCTTCTAGCGTTCCGTCTTGATCGGCCGGGAGAGATCGTCTCGTTCATTCACGGTGTGTTCCAGCGCATTCTTGACGCTCTGCGGCAGCATGAAATACGTCATCAGGCTGGAACCGGCACAAATCAACCAGAACATCAAAAACCCGATCGAATACGTCGCTGTCGCCGCTAGCGCCACCGGTTGGCCGAGCAGATAGAGCTGCTGTGGGTCGATTATCGTAAAAAACACGACTTCAGCAATGCCTGCCGCAATAAAGGCGGGCCAGAGTACCCAAATAATGTGCTTCATGTTTCCCCTTGAGTGACCGATAGGGTCTATGCCTCTTTGAGTGGCTGGAGGGCAGCTGGTTCCACATTTTTATCTAATAAAACAAAGTGGCTCATAGCCCTGTTTTTCCGTTATAGCCTTTCCGGCAATTCAAATGTCTACAGCGGCTCATTGTGTTCAAGCCGGTTGTCTGTTACGTACAAATCCACTTTGGCTTCCTTCAGTGAGATTTGAATGCTTTCCGGGGGTTCTTTGTCCGTAAATAAAGCATTGATTTCCGATATGTGGCAGAGCCGAACCATCGGATTACAGCTGAACTTGGTGTGGTCTGTTACTAAAAATACCTGACGAGCGTTTTCGATGATCGCGTGGGCAACCCGTACTTCCCGGTAGTCGAAATCGAGCAGAGTGCCGTCGTTGTCGATTCCGGAAATGCCAATAATGCCGAAATCAACTTTGAACTGTTTGACAAAATCAATCGTCGACTCACCGATGACGCCACGGTCACTTCGCACCACGCCTCCAGCAACAATGACTTCAAAATTCGGATTTTCGCTGAGGAGCATGGCGACGTTCAAGTTATTAGTGATGATGCGAAGATTTTTGTGATTGCACAGCGCTTTGGCAACTTCTTCGGTAGTGGTTCCGATATTGAGGAAGAGCGAGGCGTTATCCGGAATTTGCTGAGCCACCATGCGCGCAATGCGAATTTTTTCTTCGTGGTGCAGAACCTTGCGAGTCGAGTAATCGACGTTTTCTACACTTGAAGCCACGCCTGCACCACCGTGGTAGCGCCTGAGCAGGCCACGATCGCAAAGTTCGTTGATGTCGCGCCGAATGGTCTGAGAGGTGACTTCGAATTTTTTGCTCAATTCTTCCGTGGAGAGGAAGCCCTTCTGCCGAGCGAGTTCAAGAATGGCCTGATGGCGCGGGCTCAAGTTCATTTCCGAAGTGTCTGTATTCATTATGGGTTCCTGTGCGTTGAATTATCGCTTGTCAAACTTGAAATGTACACGAACCCGTTGATATTTAAGCGCAATAGTTATTTTTACTGTATCCGGTCTGGGTGGTCAATGACGATTCGATTTAGAACAATATCCATATAAATGTTCGTTGACAAACAATTATCGTAACTGTAATGTTTGTTTAACAACATTTGATTAAAAATAGCAGCTGCGTACGTGTTGTGTAAAGTCCTCCGGGGTGCCGGTCAGAATGGCAAACGTGCTTGCGCGGAAGCGCTGATTTGTTGAGGCGCCATCGGTTTGATTTTTCAGGGAGCGGTTTATA
>JBBRDR010000095.1:0-12015 GCA_038203745.1 Burkholderiales bacterium
TCTCTTGCGCCTGAGAACACAGTTGCAATTCGCCATCGTGGAAAAACGACGGGGGCGTCAATGCCCCCGTGTCGTTAAAGCCCTACCTAAACGCTACGCCATTCGGTATCTCAGAAAAGAACCTTAAGTGAACGGCATTACGGCTCAAGCCGGCTTTTTTTCGTGCAAGAAGAATTACTTCTTCATTGCATCTTTGGCCGCATCAGTAGCAGCGCCCTTGGCAGCATCCATAGCGGGAGCGGCAGCAGCTTTGGCGGCATCGATAACAGCAGCAGGGACAGCCGGGGCAGCCGCGTCAGCAGGTTTGGCAGCATCAGCCGGGGCGGCATTGGCGGCAGCATCAGCAGGCTTGGCGGCATCAACAGGCGCAGCAGCCGGAGCAGCAACAACTGGAGCAGCGGCCGGTGCGGCCGGGGCAGCTTCGGGCTTCTTGCTACAAGCGGAGAGAGCGAGTGCGACGAGGGCAACAACGAGGAGGGAGTTTTTCATTTTAAAATCCTTAACGATAAGAGAATTACACTAACGATCCGTGGACAATTAGGTTGACCGACGTGTCCGCCAGTCAACTTACAATTATAGCAGCCTATGGCGACGATACTAATTAATCATGCTATTTTGTAGTCATTTTGCATTTCAAAGTCCGAGCGTTGTCGCGCACACCTGTTCGCCACCTTCCTTCAGGATTTCGTCATGTCGATGTACATAGGGACGGCATTCTTCGGTACTGTTGATGATTACTTTGGCGCGTGCATGGTCTTTGTGAAAGCGGATTAGCGCGTGCTTTTCATCAGCGATGAATAAGGCATCGTCGAGTGAAGCGAGATGTGACGGGCATTCAAGAATTGTCATGTTTTGTGGATAGGTTGCGAGAAGTTTCATCAGACGCGGACTTCCTCGCCGGAGCGGTTCTGCGTCCTTGACAACAATTTGCAAACGATTCTGTCTGTCAGTACTGAGAAACTGGCGCAAGGCCTCTGCGTTGTTGGGGTGCTCGAGTTTCAGTTTAGATAGATCTTCGTCGAAGACCCGCAATGATTGGGATGCCAGCAGAAGAACCTTGTGCAGAAAACTGTCGTGTTCGGCCCAAGTTGTGAGCAGTTCAGAACTCATGAGATGCTCCTCAAATAGTTTGTAAAGTTATTGCACCCATAAATTCTCGCTGATCCGCTTTAGTAATACAAATAGACGAAAAAAAACCCGCAATTGCGGGTTTTTTTTGGCTGTTACAGACTAGCGGTCACTATAGGTTCGACGATTGCCGCCATCTGCACCTGTACGGCTGCTTTTAGCGCTGTCACGATACGGGGCGCGGGCAGCGCCGGCAGGCTTGGTTGCGCTAGGCTTGCTGCTACGTGCATCGGGACGCCCAGTGGGTTTGCCTGGGCCACGACTTTCACCAGATTTCCAGGCAGGACGGCCATTGGGTTTTCCGCCCGGACGGCCATTGCCAGAGGGAGCGCGTCGTGTCGGTTCATGGCCGGCAACAACTTCAACCGGAATAGGTTGATTGGTAAAGCGCTCTATCTTGCGCACATTGAAGTGTTCGGCATGATTGACGAGAGAAATTGCCAGACCGTTACGACCCGCCCGACCGGTGCGTCCTATCCGGTGAACATAGTCTTCAGCAAACTTCGGTAGATCGTAGTTGAAAACGTGGGTGATGGTCGGTACGTCAATACCGCGAGCGGCCACATCGGTGGCCACAAGAATTTGTACCTGGCCGCGACGCATGGCAGTGAGTGTTCGATTGCGGGCACCCTGGTGCATGTCGCCATGTAGTGCTGCAGCGTTGAAGCCGGCAATATTCAAACGATCAGAGATTGTGTCGGCATCACGCTTCGTTGCGGTGAAGACGACGGCCTGGTCGATGGTAGCATCACGCAGCAGGTGATCAAGCAAACGATTCTTGTGCGACAAATCGTCCACAAAGTGCATGCGTTGTTCAATATTTTCATGCTTCGTGTGGGACGCATCGACCTGAATAATCTGAGCGTCACGTGTCATGCGGCGTGCCATCTGACCAACTGTTCCGTCAAGTGTGGCCGAGAAAAGCATGGTCTGACGCGAAGCCGGAGTGGCTGAAACGATTTTTTCGATGTCTTCGATAAAGCCCATGTCGAGCATGCGATCCGCTTCGTCGAGAACAAGAATCTGCAACTGCGAGAAATCGATCTTGCCCGATTCCATGTGGTCAATCAGGCGACCCGGCGTGGCCACTAGAATGGCAGGATTGCGCGACAGCAGTTCCATCTGTTTCGGATAAGGCATGCCGCCAAGGATAGCCACCGCTTTCAAGTGGCGCAGTGACCCAGCGTATTTGTCGGTCGCTGCCGTAACTTGCAGAGCAAGTTCACGGGTCGGGGTGAGTACCAGCATCTTGGGTTGTGCCGGCTGGAAACGCGGACGATCATTTCCACGGGAGTTTCCAAGTGCGCGTGTCGATTGACGCTCCTGGTTCGGAGTGCGGCGGGCTGCCGGCGCGAAAGCCGGGCGCTCTTGCGAGGCAAAGCGGTGAAGTGCCGGAAGCATGAAGGCGGCGGTTTTGCCTGAGCCGGTTTGTGACGAAACCATCAAGTCGCGTCCTGCGATTGCTGCGGGAATTGCGAGTGCCTGAACCGGCGTGGGTTCGGTGTAACCTGAATCGGTAAGTGCTTTAAGAAGGGCCTCGTGAAGCCCGATTTCTGCAAAAGTCATGTATCTCTTTCGTATGGAACAGCGTCGTGCTGCCGAAAAAAATCTGCGCACGGGCGCAAAAAAATGCAACGCCAACCAACGAAATAGTTATGAGAGACTCTGCCAGAGCATGAGAATTCGGTACTTTTCGGCACAAAAGCTTTGTGCCAGGGCGGTGTTCAATGATTCGACACCAGAAGGCAGGAGGGCTTAAGAGATGCGGCCAGGTTCGCGAAGCGCGTTGTGTATTGCTGCTTGGAAACTGTTTGCTGCAATGCACGGGGCGGATTATAGCGACTTGTCGGGTGTGAAGCTAGCCTTATTTTCAATCAGTTAGCTCAAAATTTCTATTTGCAGCGCAAGTTTGGTGAAAATATTTCGGTAACTAATACTGACTGATGGCCAAAAGAAAACTGCGAGCGCCGTGCCCACAAAGTTGCCGGGAGGCGTTCCTTAAGTTGCATAGCGTCGACTGCCGGGCGGAAAAGCGCATGGCGAAGGTCCAGTTGTTTACAGGTAATTGCGCCACGTGAAAAACCAGGGTGGGCAAAGAGCATCGCTCCCAAGGACTGATTTCCAAGGCGTGCCAGCCAACCGGTTACCGGGCCGCGCGGCCGGTTGGGTAAAATAGTATGTGCGAAAACCACTGGTTCTTCGTTGCAGAACAATGCAACTTCACGCAGCCAAACCAGTTTGTTGCGCTTGATGCCTAGAGCAATGGCTTCGTCGAGAGTGGGCATGGCTAAACACTGTCGCAACAGGCGCACGGAAAACGCCCCTTTAGTCTGAAGGCGTGATGTCAGAGACCCCCTGTCATGCAACCAATCAGTAAAAGAAAGGCTCTCCGCTGTTCGTCGCACTTGAGTGCGCCATGCCAGTCTATTTTTGAAGCTCATTGTTTATCTACAGCCACGCGACTAGAGGCTACTGTGGGCGAGGAGATTTCTCAATGCCGCCAATACGGAATCCCGGCTTTAATCCTTTGCCGGCGAACCAGCCGAGGTTCATTTCCAGAGCGTAACGTGCGGGTCCTGCTGCGCAATGATTGGTTTCAGTTTGTGGCTTCATCTCCTCAATGTTGAGAATGCGACCCTGATCATCAAGAAAAGCGACCGAAAGAGGTAAAAGCGTATTGCGCATCCACATGCAATGGTGATCCGCCTGAGTGAAAACGAAAAGCATACCCTGATTGGCCGGCATGCTTTTTCGATTCATCAAGCCTTGCATCCGGTTCGCCTGATCGGCAGCTACTTCAGCCTCGATACGATAAAAGCCGGCGGTCAACTCCATGCGTGGCATTTGCGCCTGTGCCGGCACGGCGGAAAGAAACAGAAGTGTCGTACAAAGAGTGAGTGCGTAACGCGGCATCAAAAACTCCGTTATGGCTGAATATAAGAAGAAAAGAGAAGCGCCGTTTTCACTTCGCGTATCTTTTCTTCCTTAAGCTGGGTAGGTGACACTAGCACAGTGTTGCGTGCAAAATTTGGTGTCGATTGAGTCCTGTTACTTTCTTTTTACTGCTTTATTCTTTGACTTGGATGATGCTTTTGTTTTTCCAGCAGTTGACGGTTTGGTCGATTTTACCGAAATTTTTGGCTTGGCCACGTTCGCGCCAGTGGTTACCGGTGCATCTATATGCTCGGCAACTTTTGGCGTGGCCAGACCAACCACGCTCCATAGCGAAAACAGGGAGGCTGTTACCATGGTCAGCAACGTGTGCGTAAGACGTTTCATATCGAATTTCACTTTCAATGTAAGCCAGAGGTTTAGTGACTGGTGCCTTCCAAGTATGTGATTTTATTCCAGATATGTCATGTGAGGTAGAATGAACCTATAAGAATAATGAGTAGTGCATTGCTGTGGGCAGTGTGGGGACCAGATCATTCAGACCTTGTCACTGATCTGCAAGAGTTACAGGTGCAAATAGACGCCATCCGTGCAGTAAGCTAGATGCATTGGGTAATGAGCGGCTAGGGCCGCGATCAGTGCGAGGGTGCCATGGGTATTGGCGCTATGGCTGCGCGGCTTATCGCGACGCTGTGCGCCTGTGCTGTCGCGGGTTACAACGCTGGCCGGTGCTTGTGTTGCGGGAGGGTGCTTACGCTTTTGCTGCGCAGCTTACTATCTGCTTACCGCTTGATTTTTGCCTTGCGGTGATGAGGTGCTGAGTCTGCTCTTGTATGTGGTCAGTCACAGGCATTAGTTAATTAATTTTCATAACGTTTAAAATGCGCAAAATTTTTGTATTTACTGGCGGAAGCTCAGGGATTCGAACCCTGGATACCTTGCGGTATGCCGGTTTTCAAGACCGGTGCAATCGACCACTCTGCCAAGCTTCCTGTATTACGTTAAGAACTTTTACAGCGCGCCGAATGATATCATGGCTACTGAAGTTTGGTCTCGGGAATGCTGTGCTGAAATATGAAACTTCTACGGCGTTTCCTTGGTCTCAAGCATGTAAATGTTGTTCACAACAGGAGGATAAATCAATGCAACCGCAGTTTCAGATGACAGGTCAGGCCACTCAGGACGTATTGCTGCAGCAGAACAAGGTTTTGCGCAATACTTATATGTTGCTCGCGTTGTCGATGATACCTACAGTTCTAGGTGCGCTGATTGGGGTGCAAATGGGCTTCACGCTCTTTGCCGGTAGCCCGATGATTTCTTTCCTTGCGTTTCTAGGGATTGCCTTCGGTTTCATGTGGGGCATTCAGCGAACCAAAGACAGTGCCATGGGCGTTGTCCTGCTGCTCGGATTCACCTTCTTCATGGGCTTGATGCTTTCGGGCATTTTGCGGGTCGCGCTGGGTTTTTCCAATGGCGGTTCCTTGATTGCCACGGCGGCGGGCGGCACCGGTGCTATTTTCTTCACTCTGGCTGGAATAGCGACGTTCACAAAGAAGGATTTCAGCTTCCTTGGCAAGTTTCTTTTTATCGGCCTAGTGGTTGTTATCCTGGCTAGCATTGCCAATATTTTCTTCCAGATCCCGGCGTTTTCGCTGACCGTTTCAGCCGTTGCTGTGCTGGTTTTTTCCGGGTATATCCTCTACGACATCAGCCAGATCGTGAATGGCGGTGAGACGAACTACATCTCTGCAACCCTGAAGGTGTATCTGGATGTCTACAACATCTTTGTGAATTTGCTGAATATATTGATGCTGCTGAGTGGCAGGCGCGAATAAAATATTTTGCAAAGTACTGGTGGAAGGGCGGCTGCGGCCGCCCTTTTCATTTAGTCCTGTAGAAACACGGATCCCTGAGTCATTCTCAGACCCTCGCGGCCTGGAATTTCTGAAAAACGGATGGTATGGCGTGGTAGTTCTTTCAATTCGAGCGTTGAATAAATGTCGCGCAGGGCGACAAGTTGATAACCATAGTCTTTCCAGCCGGCAATCAGGCGTTCGATTGCGCTGCCAAACTTCATTCCTTCCAGTTCAGCGCGCAAGGTGTATACGTGGTCGCCGGCAATGGCGTTTGAGAGTTGCAGAATTCGATCGGCGGCCTGCTCAGGGGAGTTTCCTGGCTCAAGTATAAGAATCTCGTCCAGAGTCGGTAGCGTTGTCGGAAGTTGCGGGCAGGCGATGATTTCACCATCGATTACCGGAATAAAAGGATGGCTGCCGCGGCAGTCAGCGGCATAGGAAAAGCCCAGTCGCTGAGTTAGTCGCAGGGCATGGCGATTCATCCGCCATCCGGCGGCGCCATGTGCTGTTGCCGTTTCGGAAAATATTTCCGTAAAGCGTGTACAAGCCTTACCCATTTCGGACTCAACCCAGGGGTTGTCGGCTTGTTGGATTTTTTGTTCCCAATTGGCGCGGTTCCAGGCATGGATACCCACTTCAAAGCCGGAGTTTTTTACTTTGCACAGTGTTTCGGCGCAGCGTTTACCAATATCCGGGCTCGGTAACAGACGTCCATAAAGGCGAGTGCTAAGGCCGTAGTGTCGGCAAAGTGAGGATAATCGTTTTTCTCGACCACTTTGATCCGGGCCGAGCGAGAAAAAGAAGGTGCCGGAAGCCTCGTTTTGTTGGAGAAGCGCAAGCAATGCGGGAACTCCCGAAAGTGTTCCCCGGAAAGTGTCGACGTCGATTTTAAGAGCGATACGTTTCATTTAGACGATATTCTTGGCTTGAGATTTACTGGGTAAGCCAGTAATGAGAAATGAAGTTATGGCAAGGAATGTTATGAGAAAACGAGGCATGCTGCGGGTTTGCGCCCTTCACTGATCAGGATGTTGAACGTACGGCAAGCCGCATGAATATCCATGACTTCCAAGCCTTTACGTACCTGCATGAGTGGGAGTAGAAGTTCAGGACGGGGGAAGCGTAACTGATTGCCTGTGCCAAGAAGCATGATCTCGGCATCGAGAGACGCGAGTAATTCGAAGTCGGTGACGCTGAGCGTCTCGAAATTTGACTGCGTCCAGTCTAGGATAATTTGATCCGGAAGAACGATAAGGTTGCTGTTGTGGCGGATTGCGTTGACGCTGACATACCCCTCACCATAGGCGGTAAAGGTGTTCTGGCCTACGATCTGGATGGTTTGCAGGTTCATAAAATTGCGATACACCATACGATAAAGTAGGATTATATCTTTTTGCTACTCGTTATTTGAAGGCGCGAGCATGTGGCGCCGTGTGTTTTGCTCAGGATGCGCTTAAAAAGGACGGTTTGCTCAAAGGCAGCCGCAAAGGTCACTAACCATGAAACCCGTGCTTAAATCCAGCAAACTCGCCAATGTCTGTTATGACATTCGTGGCCCAGTGTTGCAACAGGCCAAGCAGATGGAAGACGAGGGGCACAAGATCATCAAGTTGAATATCGGCAATCTTGGTGCCTTTGGTTTCGATTCGCCGGAAGAAATTCAGCTCGACATCATTCGTAACCTGCAGAATGCCGCTGCGTATTCCGACTCGAAAGGTATTTTCCCTGCGCGCAAGGCGGTGATGCATTACACCCAGCAGAAAAATATCAAGGGTGTGACGCTCGAGGATATCTATATCGGTAACGGCGCGTCCGAACTGATCGTGATGTCCATGAATGCGCTGCTGAATACCGGCGACGAGGTGTTGGTGCCTGCTCCCGACTATCCGTTGTGGACGGCTGCGGTCAGCTTGTCTGGCGGTACGCCGCGGCACTATATTTGTGATGAGGGCGCCGGCTGGTTGCCCGATCTTGATGATATCCGCGCGAAAATAACGCCGAATACGCGCGCCATTGTGGTCATTAATCCGAACAACCCGACCGGTGCGGTTTACCCGGACAGCCTTCTGCTCGAGATTGTAAGTATCGCACGCGAGCATGGGCTGATTATTTATGCTGATGAAATTTACGACAAGATGCTCTACGACGGCGTGACGCACACGGCGTTGGCGTCCTTGTCCGAAGATGTGCTGACGGTCAGTTTTAACGGGCTTTCAAAAAATTATCGTTCCTGCGGCTATCGTGCCGGCTGGATGGTGGTTTCAGGTAACCTGCGGGAGGCACGAGACTACATTGAAGGGCTCGACATGCTGGCCTCGATGCGCCTGTGCGCCAATGTGCTGGCGCAGTACGGGATTCAGACTGCGCTCGGTGGATATCAAAGCATTAACGATCTGGTGGCACCTGGCGGACGCCTATTCCGCCAGCGTGAGCTGGCATATGAGTTGATCAGTGCGATTCCCGGTGTCACCTGCGTCAAACCACAGGCGACGCTGTACATGTTCCCCAAGCTTGATCCCAAGATTTATCCGATCAAGGATGACCAGAACTTTATCGCTGAACTGTTGAGGGAAGAGCGTGTCCTACTGGTTCAGGGTACCGGCTTCAACTGGCCCAATCCGGATCACTTTCGACTGGTTTTCTTGCCACACGAGGATGATCTGCGTGAAGCGGTTGGTCGGGTTGCACGCTTCCTCGAGGGTTATAGCAAGCGGCATGGCACTTGATGCATGTACTTGCTGTTACTAATGATCTGGGCAGAGTGATAGAGTCTGCGTGGTTGATGCAGGCTGAGTCCGTGCATCGGCAACTGAGGCCGCAATTGCCAGACGACTATGTGAAGCGCATGGCCGAGGTGTTTGCCAATGGTGGGCGTATGGCCGTGGCCGTCGAAGGTTACGGGGTGGTTTGCGTTGCCTTGTGGCGACTGATTGAAAATACCTATGAAGGGCGTCGTTTGTATGTCGACGATCTGGTGAGTGATGAGACACGTCGTTCGCAAGGTGCAGGCAAAATGATGCTTGATTGGCTTGAAGCAAAAGCTGTTTCCCTCGATTGCGACGTGCTGGCACTGGACTCTGGTGTGCAGCGGCAACGGACGCACCGTTTTTATTTTCGCGAGGGTCTGCACATTCCCTCGTATTGTTTTAGGAAGGCTTTGAAATGAAACCGATGAACGTTGGACTCCTGGGTATTGGTACTGTGGGAGGCGGAACTTTTACCGTTTTGCAACGCAACGCCGAGGAAATTTCCCGACGTGCTGGACGACCGATTCAAATAACTGTTGTCGCAGACAAGAATACCGAGTTGGCCAAGAAGGTTACCGGCGGTACGTGCAAGATTACCGATGATGCGTTTGCTGTGGTGTCCGATCCTGAAATCGATATCGTAGTGGAATTGATTGGTGGCTACGGTGTGGCCAAGGAACTGGTGCTCAAGGCAATCGCAAATGGCAAGCATGTTGTGACGGCCAATAAGGCCTTATTGGCTAAGCATGGAAACGAAATTTTTGCTGCCGCGCAAGAAAAAGGGGTAATGGTAGGCTTTGAGGCGGCCGTTGCCGGCGGAATTCCGATCATCAAAGCCTTGCGCGAAGGCCTTACGGCCAACCGCATTGAATGGATCGCCGGCATCATTAACGGTACAACTAATTTCATTCTTTCCGAAATGCGTGACAAGGGACTCTCCTTTGAAACCGTACTCAAGGAGGCGCAACGTCTGGGCTATGCCGAGGCTGACCCGACCTTTGATGTGGAGGGTATTGACGCCGCACACAAGCTGACCATCATGAGTGCCATCGCTTTTGGCAATTCGATGAATTTCGACAAGGCGCACATTGAGGGTATCACCAAGCTGAATGCGACCGACATTAAATACGCCGAGCAACTCGGCTACCGTATCAAGCTGCTCGGTATTACCAGGCGCACGCCGGAAGGTGTCGAATTACGCGTGCATCCCACGCTGATTCCAGCCAAGCGACTGATCGCCAATGTTGAGGGCGCAATGAACGCCGTGCTGGTCAAGGGCGATGCGGTAGGCCCTACGCTTTATTACGGCAAAGGTGCCGGTGCAGAACCCACCGCTTCGGCCATCATCGCCGATCTGGTTGATGTCACGCGCATGCATACCGCTGACCCCGAGCATCGCGTGCCGCATCTGGCGTTCCAGCCGAATGCCATGGTTGATTTGACCATCCTGCCCTTGTCGGAGGTGATCACCAGTTACTACCTGCGTTTGCGCGTTGAGGACAAGCCCGGTGTGCTGGCAGACATCACGCGTATTCTGGCTGATCAGCAGATTTCGATTGATGCGATGATCCAGCGCGAGCCGGATGAAGGTGAGGATCAGACCGATATCATCATGCTGACCCATCAGACACGAGAAAAAAATGTCGATGCTGCTATTGCCAAGATTGAAGCGTTGTCTGTTGTCAAAGGCAAGCTCATCCGTCTGCGTCTGGAAGAGTTGCTATAAATGCACCGCGGGGTGATGTGAGCTTAAGAGTGCGCCTCTGCTCTCGGAAAACACGGTCCGAGAGTGGGGGTATCTCTGGTCTACATCAAAGACCTGAGGCGTAACGAACTGGAAAATGGCGCTTCCCACCTCATTGGTGTTTTTCAGGAGATTCACATGCATGCTTGCGATCAACCCACTCAAGAAGAACTTTATCCTTTTGACGCACGTGGTATCGCCAAGCGTTTTCGCCATGCGGCCATTTTCGGTGCGATGGACGCACTGATGCCCGGCGAGACCATGCGTTTTTGTAATGACCATGATCCATTGCCTTTGCTTGGGCAGTTGCAGGCGCGCTATGGTCAGGGCGTTGCCATCAATTATGTCCAGCGTGAACCGGGCGCAATTGTCATTGATTTTTCAAAATTGGCTTGAAGCTGTGAAAGCAAGGGCACGCTGATTTACCTTAGCGTTTCTGCCCTTGCTGTATTTTTAAGTTCGTTTGTTTTATACCTTTCGGGTGGTTCGGACTTATTCACGCTGACCCACCTTGTTTTTGCGCTGGCAATTCTTCCGCTCATCTTCGGCGCAATAACCCATTTTGTTTCGGTCTTGACTCGCAGCGGCGGGGCGAAGCGGGGTATTTTGCTGATGCCTCTACTGCTTCAGGCAACGGGATTCCTGGTTTTTTTGTTTTTTTCCGGTGCGGTAGAAACGTCGATACTGCATGTCGCCGCCGAGATAGCCTTGTTGGTGACGGTTGGCTTTGCTGGCTGGTTGATCTCGCGTGCCAGGCACACCCTCGGCAAACCGCATCCCGGTTGGCGCTGGTATCTGGCGTCGGTTGTTTTTCTGGCCATCGCTCTGGCATTGGTTCCGGCCATGGATTATTGGCCAACCTGGCGCACTGAGTTTCGTTTACTTCATATGCACCTGAACACGCTGGGGTTGGTCGGCCTGACTGCCATCGGGACCTTGCAGGTCTTGCTGCCCACGGTGTTGAGCGGGCCTGATGCTGAAGCAGCTCTGCGCTTGCGTCGTGATCTTCCGCTGGCTGTTGCCGGGGTGTTGGCCGTTGGGCTAGGTGCTGCATTCTGGAATCTCTTATCCTATTTTGGCGCCGGATTGTTGCTACTGGTTGCTAGCCGCCTCGGTCTGGCTTGGTTGCGTCAGTATGGTTGGCGAACCATTATTGCTGACGGTGCGTCAGCATCCTTGGCTATCTCCTTGTGTGGATTCCTGTTGATTCTCTTATTCGGAATGGCACATGCCTTCGGTTTGATTGGCGGGCACGATGCAGTAGCAGCATTTATTGTGATTTTTCTTTTTCCTCTGGTGGGCGGGGCGCTGTCACAACTGTTGCCGGTATGGCGTCATCCCGGACGGCGTACGCCGGTGCGCGACCGAATGCGAGCCGTGCTGGTTAGCGGTGGGGCGGTACGAGCTCTTTTATTTTCCGGGGGTGGAATTCTGTTGGCTTTAGGGTTTAACGAGGGACTCTGGCTGGGCGCCTTCAGTCTTTTGTATTTTCTCTTTGTGGTTATCAAAGCCTTCTGCTTTACAAGCCTTGAATAAGTTTTAAATAATACAAAATATCACATCTGTCCGGTCGATTTCATAGCAAAATCATTTGGTTATCGACGGGGTCATCTGAAAAGTTGAGTAAGGCGTCAAAAACAAGTTGATC
>JBBRDR010000096.1:0-11988 GCA_038203745.1 Burkholderiales bacterium
CTGCGCGTGCTGATGAATACGCATGTGGTAATTGAACACGACGGCGCAAGGCTGGTGATCGCAGGTATCAACGATTTTACCGCGCATCTTTTCAAGCCGGCCTGGCGCAGCGACCCGCACGCCGCGCTGCTAGGCAGCCCGCCCAATGCCCCGAAAATCCTGCTCGCGCATCAGCCGCGTTCAGCCAGCGCCGCGGCGGCGGCGGGTTTTGATCTGCAACTCTCCGGCCATACGCATGGCGGGCAGTTCTGGCCGTGGAACCACTTTGTTCATCTGCAACAACCGTACACCGCCGGTCTGCATCGACTGGAACAGCTATGGGTGTATACCAGTCGCGGCACCGGCTACTGGGGGCCACCCAAACGCTTTGGCGCGCCGTCGGAAATTACGCGTATTCGGCTGGTGTCGGGCTGATTTCGGCATAAGGCTGCAAGCCAATATCCATGAGGGTCTTCAGTCGATACGGTATTTCAGTATGTTCAGGCTTTGGCGGCCGAGCTCAGGCCTCGCGCTGGCTCAGGCAGGCCACGCACAGCATCGGCCATTGTTGTGCCCAGTTGGCCATCGGCTCGCGGGTGAAACCGCTCTTGGCGTATTGCTGCCAGCGACCGATGACGTAGCAGAGCAGGAGGTTGGCCAGCCCGCCGAAATCGGCGGAGGCGGAAAGCTCGTCCTGTGTGGCGGCGACGCGCAGAGCTTGCTTGAGCGCGGCTTCGATCTTGTCCTGCATCTGGTTGATGCGCGTTTGTAAGCGGTCGTTTTCATTGACCAGCGCATCGCCGATCAATACCTTGGTCATGCCGCGGTTGCGCTGGGCGAAGTTGAGGAGCAGGGCGAGGATGTGCTCAACCTGCTGCAGCCCCTGTTTTTCTTCTGCGGAAATCTGGTTGATGACGCTGAACAGGCTGGTCTCGATAAACTCAATGAGGCCCTCGAACATCTGTGCCTTGCTGGCAAAGTGGCGGTAGAGCGCCGCCTCAGAGCAATTGAGCTTGGCGGCCAACGCGGCGGTGGTGATCTTTTCCCCTTTCGGGCTTTCCAGCATTTCCGCTAGCGTTTGCAGGATTTGTAGTTTTCGTTCGCCCGGCTTGGCCATGATGTCGCTCCCTGAATTATTGATTTAGAAACAGTTTAAACACAGAGCAAACAGAGGGCACGGAGAAAAACCAGTGCAAGATGCTCTTGCCTGATTCATGGGTTTCTCCGTGATCTCTGTGGTTGCATGCTCTTGGTCGTAAATTCCCGAGCAGATTATAGCCGTCCCAGCCGTGTCGGCAAGTCCAATACTGAGCGGATTTTCACGTCGACAAGCGGCGATCCGTGTGTGCAGGCGCTTACCCACACCGTTTTCATGCCGAGTCGTTTAGCGGTCTTGAGGTTGGGCAGGGTGTCTTCAACCATGATGCAACTGCGCGGGTCGAGATGCTCGTCGCGCAGCAGGTGCAAAAAGCCAGCGATGGTTGGTTTAGGCTTGAAGCGGAGTTGCTCGACGGAATAAATTTCGTCAAAGCAGCGCCGGATGCCGATGTTGCCTAAAACGGCCTCGGTGTAGATACGTGGTGCGTTGGAGAAAATGATCTTGCGCCCCGGAAGGTGCTGCAGCATCATCTTCAAACCACGCTCGGCAACGATCATCCCCGGTAGATCAGGAATCTGGTGCGTGTGGTGCAAAAAGTGGCGCGGATCGGTGTCGTGGTGGCGTATCAGGCCGAGCAGGGTGGCGCCGTAGCGTTGCCAGTAGTTCTGCCGCAGGCTGGCGGCGGCGGCTTCGTCGAGGTTCAGATGCTGGCAGATGTAGGCCGTCATCGAGCGGTTGATGAATGGGAAAATGTGCTGACTGGCGTTGTGCAGCGTGTTGTCCAGATCAAACAGCCAGGTGCGCACCTTCCCTGGCATTAATGACTTTTTATCAACGTACCGACCCCGTGATCCGTCAGAATCTCCAACAGCAGGGCGTGTTCAACGCGCCCGTCGACGATGTGCACGCTCTTGACGCCGTTGCGTGCGGCATCCAGCGCCGAGCCGATTTTGGGCAGCATGCCGCCCGAGAGCGAGCCATCCTCGACCATGTCGTCGATCTGCTTGGGTGTAATGTTGGTGACCAGGTTGCCGCTTTGGTCGAGCACGCCAGCGGTGTTGGTGAGCATGACGAGTTTTTCAGCCTTGAGGATCTCGGCAACCTTGCCGGCGACCACGTCGGCGTTGATGTTGTAGGTTTCGCCTTCTAAACCGACACCGATCGGGGCGATCACCGGAATGAAACCGCCGGTTTGGAGATGACCGATCAGTGAGGGGTCGATTTGCGTGATGGTGCCGACCTGGCCAACGTCGATCAGGGCTTCGGGGTTGTTCTTGTTGGGCAGCATGAGCTTCTTGGCGTGGATCAGGTTGCCGTCTTTACCGGTTAGGCCGACGGCTTTACCACCGGCCTGGTTGATCAGGTTGACCACATCTTTGTTCACCTGACCACCGAGAACCATTTCAACGATTTCCATCGTTTCAGCATCGGTCACCCGCATGCCCTGAATGAACTCGCCCTTTTTTCCGACACGGGCGAGCATGTTTTCGATTTGCGGGCCGCCGCCGTGGACGACGACGACGTTCATGCCAACCAGCTTGAGCAGCACGACATCACGCGCAAAGCACTGTTTGAGCTTTTCATCGGTCATGGCGTTGCCACCGTATTTGACGACGATGGTTTTGCCATGAAAGCGTTTGATATAGGGTAGTGCTTCCGCCAGGATGGCGGCTTTAATGGCTGGGGTGGTGATGTGCTCGGTCATGGCGCGATTCCTTGAAATATCTCGCGAATTTTACTCGTCAGTTCGGCAAACTCAAAACACAGGCATCGCGACGCGGCAGGCTTGTTCTTGCCATCAGGATAGGCTGTCGGTAGAGTGGGCGGATGTCAGAGAACAACAGTCTCGAAAAAGAACTGCAAGCCATTCGGCCAACGCTGTTGCGCTTTGCGCTGCTGCAACTGCGCGACGCAGCGGCGGCTGAAGATGCCGTTCAAGAAACCTTGCTTGCTGCGTTTCAGGGTCAGGTATCCTTTGCCGGTCGCTCTCGGTTAAAAACCTGGGCGGTGTCCATTTTGCGCAACAAGATTGTTGATCATCTGCGGCGTGGTTCGCGTGAGGGCTCGCTGCCTTTTGTGGATGATCAGGGCGACGCGGACTTTGATGCGCTTTTTGATGGGTCGGGGCACTGGCAGGAAAAGCCGACCGATTGGGGTGATCCCTCGGCAACGCTGGAGCAGAAGGGGTTCTATGAGGTGCTTGAGCTGTGCATGAAGGCGCTGCCTGAAAACATTGCACGTGTGTTCACCATGCGCGAAATTCTTGGCTTTGAAACTGACGAAATATGTAAGGAACTGAAGATGAGCACGTCTAATTGTTGGGTCGTGCTGTATCGGGCGCGGATGCGATTGCGTGAATGCCTGCAGTTGCGCTGGTTTGCAGAAAGGTAAGTGTCGTGAGATCGTGTAAGGACGTACACCGGTTAGTTATTGAAGGGCAGGATCGGCAGCTTGGCTGGGCCGAGCGACTTGCTGTTCGCGTGCATATGATGATGTGCAAGGCCTGTCGCCATTTTGAGGAACAGATGGATTTTTTACGTGCTGCGTGCCGGCGTTTTCCTGGCGAGTGAATCGGGCTGTTGCCGGTTTCCCAACACTTGTGCGGACGTTGAAGCTTCTGAAAATCTGTAGCTGCCTTATGTTTTGACGTGGTATTTTTATAGCGCGAGACGGGAAGTGCGGCGCGCTTTTCCGCCACCCTCTCATAGCAGCAACAGTGACCAGAGACTGAATTGCCCCGCAGCTCATCGGGACGCCAGTGGAGAAAATGTCACCCGGAGCATCAAAGATCATCATAGTTCAGGAGGATATCGAGCATGCTCAACCTTGCCTCTTTCTTTGGAACGGGCCTATTCTTTGTGCCTTTTATTTATTTTCTCCTCTATCTCTACATAGAGAGAAGCTTCAGCCATCATGCTCTGATCCAGAATGGGCTGAAGATTTTTACCGTACTGGGGGGGCTTTTCTTGATTATCTACGCCTGCGCCGTGCAGATGGATTTTGAAGTATTCATGCCAGCCCGAAGCGGGATGACTCATAATTTTGTGCCAGCCTCAATCTTCTTCGTGATCGTGGGTGTCGCAACAATGGTACTTCCCTTTTACAGCAAATACATCAAGTTCTCGAATAAGAGCGAACGATAAACTTACGCAGCGCCCCGTCTATTTTTGATGTTGGAAGGACGGCTTCTCGAAACGCTGATCGTCTGGAATAGGCCTGTTGTCTAGCCCGATCTCAACAAATGATTGATTTCGGAATTCAGCCCCCCGGAATTCCCAATACGTTGGTCAGGTAGTCAAAAAACAGGCAATACAGCGCGATCGGTAATGGCAGGCCGAGCAGGGTGCCCGTCATGTATTGACGAAATCGGATGCCGGATAGCGCGAGGGCGTAGTTGAGTGCCGGAACGGTTTGAAACAACAATCTCAGGAGAGCAACGCTACGAATCGGCCGTGCGTCGAGTTGGCCGAGGAGATAAATGGCGGTTTTGTTCTTCAACTGTCGCAAGGCATCGCCGCCAATCAGGCGGATGGTCACGAAGGTCAGGGCACACGAGATGCTGGCCGCGATATACGTAGCCAGCCCTCCCCATAACTTCCCCAGCGCGAGCACGGCCGCAGCAAGGAATAGCCAGCCGGGGATCTGGATCAGGTTGCCCAGCGAGAACAATAGAATAAAAACAAGCAGGCCCTTGATCCGGTTTTCGTTGATGATTTGTTGCAGAAAGCTTAGGTTGAAATGCTCGTGCAAGCCCAATAGTTCAAAAACAGCGAACAATCCCCCGAGAAAAAGAATGACTGCGAATAGTCTTAAATGTCGTTGCATGGGGCTTCTCGTCGCTTTATCAGGCCTGCGTTGGCGGAACGCTGTGGCATCGGCAGAAAAATACTAGAAATTGTGTAAGTAATCCTCGCCATGATCGTCTATTGACTGTCAGCACGTCGGTTTAGTTGCCGCTGGCTTTAACACAACTCAATCATAACCAGGAGACTTGCTATGTCACATCAATTGTCAGGTGTTGCGCTCGCCGCGGCTGTAGCCGCCATTTTTACCTCGGGTGCCCTATTGGCCCCTGTTGCTCAGGCCGCAGATATGGCGCCGGTGCAATGTGCGGGCGTTAATTCGTGTAAAGGGCATTCGGATTGCAAAACGGCCAAAAGCGAATGCAAAGGGTTGAATGCCTGTAAGGGGCAGGGCTGGGTCGCCAAAGAGAGCGCCAAAGCGTGCATGGATGCCGGTGGCAAGGTAATGAAATAATGCTGCACCGGGCTGCTCTGAATAATGTCAGGGCAGCCACTTATTCTGGACGATGTCGATGAGCAAGCCGTTGCATGGTTTCGGTCTGGGTCTGCGTACCGAGCATTACAGTGATTTTGTTGCTGCACCGCAGCGCGTAGACTGGCTTGAAATCATTTCCGAGAACTATATGGTTGATGGTGGCAAGCCATTGCATTTTCTCGACCGCATCCGCCGCGATTACCCGATGGTGATGCATGGCGTTTCGCTCTCGATTGGCAGCAGTGATCCGCTCGACACGGACTACTTACGGCAGCTTGAAGCACTGGTCGAGCGTATCGAACCCGCGTGGGTGTCCGATCACCTGTGTTGGACGGGAACCGGCTCATTGAATCTGCACGATCTGCTTCCGTTGCCGTACACCGAATCGACACTACGCCATCTTGTGCCGCGCGTGGCGCAGATGCAGGATGTGTTGGGTTGCCCTTTCCTGCTTGAAAATCTTTCAAGTTACGTGAGCTATCGCGCCGATGAGATGCATGAGTGGGAATTCATTGGCGAGCTGGTGGCGCGTAGCGGGTGCGGCGTGTTGCTCGACGTGAATAACGTTTATGTGAATAGCGTGAATCATGGATTTGCTCCGCAGACCTTTATTGACGCCATTCCTGCTTCGGCGGTGCATCAGATTCATCTGGCCGGCCACGAGAATCATGGGGATTACATCATTGATACGCATGATCACCCGGTCTGTGATGCGGTGTGGGATCTCTATGCCTATAGCGTGCGTCGGTTGGGTGCGGTGCCCGCGATGATCGAACGCGATGACAATATTCCGCCACTGCCTGAATTGATTGCAGAGTTGGACGAGGCAAGGCGCGTGGCCCAAGCGGCACTGCTTGAACAGAGGCAGGCCGCATGAGCGCGCTCGCCGAACTGCAGCAGTCTTTTCAGCGCGCGGTGCTGGCTGAAGAACGATCTCCCGGCTTATTTGCTGCCGAAGGAGCGGACGTTAACGGCGGGTTCAATCTTTATCTGGTGGCGTATCGCGCAAGGCTGGCAGGAGCGCTGCGCGATAACTTCCCCGTACTGCATCGCGCTTTGGGTGATGAGGCTTTCAATGCTCTCGCAGGCAACTATATTGATGCGCATCCGTCGCATTTTCGTTCAATTCGCTGGTTCGGTGACAAGCTGGTGAGTTTTCTGGATGCGGCTCCGGAACGTTTGCCGCATCCCGCGCTGGCTGACATCGCGCGCATGGATTGGGCAATTTGTTGCGCGTTTGATGCGGCTGGCGCTGTCCCCTTCTCTTTACCTGATCTTGCGGCCTTGTCACCTGAAGAATGGCCGGCGCATCGATTCTCATTATTGCCATCGGCCCGCCTGATTGGCCTGGCGTGGTGCGTTGAGCCGGTCTGGCGTGCGCTTAATGAGGATGAAGGTGCAGACACTGAGGTGCCTGAGCCTTCTTCTCATGCCTTGCTGGTTTGGCGGCCGCAACTTGAGTGCCTCTGGCGTTCAATTGAAACGACTGAGGCGACTACCTTGCGTGCGCTGATGAATGGTGCGACATTCGCTGAGTGTTGTATGGTAATTGCTGAGACGGGTACGCCGGATCCTGCGAAAATAGCCGCCGGATTACTGCAGCGATGGGTTTCGGACGGACTGTTGTCGCACTCTGAATAAGGAATGTCATGGACCTTGAACAGGAATCAACGAATAGTGTGTGTGCCGGCTGCGGTACGTCTTTTGAATGCGGTGCTGTGGCCGGATTGACGACCTGCTGGTGCATGGAAAAGCCGATGGGCTTGTTTGAGGTGGAACCTGGCGGCAGCTGCTATTGCCCGGCATGCCTGGAAAAGCGCATTAGTGAACAGCTTTCTCAGGCAACATGAGAATGGCGTCGCGATTGCTCCATGAGAAGCATTTTGCTGCTGCGGCTTGCCACGGCAGCCACTGGTAGTTCAGGTGCTCATCGGCAGCCAGCCGGATCGGAAGCGGCGAAGGTACTTGCAGCGAGAAAACGTGCTCAGTATTGTGCGTGACGTCCGGAGCATAGCGATGGCGCCATTCGGTAAAAATCTCGAAGCTGTTGGTTTGTTGCCAGTCATGGAACTGCTGCGTTGAGGCTTTGATTCCGGTCTCTTCTTCAACTTCGCGGCGGGCGGTTTCGATCAGGAATTCTTTCCCCTCCTGACTGCCGGTGACAGATTGCCAGAAGCCAGGGTGTGTGGCGCGTTCAAGCAACAGGACTTGAAACGCCGGTGTGTGGATGACAACAAGGACGGAAACAGGTCGCTTGAAAGCGCTCATGCCGTACTGCCGGGAACCGGATCGTCGGTCAGGTAGAAGATGCGGAAGGGGACTTCCTTTGCTTGCCATACCTCGACCGCGCTGGACAGGATTTCATTGAAAGCAGCAAAGCTGGTGGGATTGGCGCGCAACGGTTCGTAACCGCTCAGCGTGATCACATAGCCGGGTGCCGGGCGCCAGGAAAGATCGGTCAAGCAGTCGTTGAGGGCATCCAGATTGCCGCCGAACCACTCGGGGAATTCAAGGTCGCGTTTGAGTACCTTGATGAAGCCGGGGACGTTGCGGGCCTGTTTCAACTCAACCATGAAAAAAGCCTGTTTGAGTTCTTCGGCCGCTTTCTTAAGTGCCGGCAGATCCTTGCGCGCCAGCTTGAAGATGCCGGCAGTGCCGTTGCCGGTCGGTGTGCTGTGCTGGCTCATGGTTGGCGTATTCTGAGGAAACTGCGGTAGTGGTCGTGGGTGTAATAGTACTCGCCCGACGTGGCTACATCGCCATGGCGCCCGCTGCCGGCAATAATACGCCGTGCGCCACGGTCGTGGCGGCCGGGGGTCGGGACGGTGTATTCGCGGTAGTAGCCGCGCGCTTGATAGGGCAGGCGTCGTTCGAAATTACCGAAGGTGCTGCCGTCCTTGTGTGGATATGGGAAAGGGCCGTCGCGCTGGATCAGGCGCAAAGTGCGCTGTGCTTCTGCGGGCAGGTCGGCGAGCGCAACCCATGTGACGGTGTCGTCACGGAACGATTCTCTGGCGAGTACCGGCGCATTGAGCGCACAGAGCCCGGCCAGTGCGAACAACAACACCAGCCGGAGAAATGCGGCGACACGCGCCATACGGATCAGGCCTTGTCAGCCCCGGCGGCTGTTTCGACTTTCTGACGCAGGCGAATATGCAGTTCGCGCAATTGTTTCTCGTCAACTTCGCTCGGCGCGTTGGTGAGCAAGCATTGTGCACGCTGCGTTTTCGGGAAGGCGATTACGTCGCGGATCGACTCGGAGCCGGTCATCATGGTGACGATACGATCCAGCCCGAAAGCCACGCCGCCATGCGGTGGTGCGCCGTATCTGAGGGCGTCGAGCAGGAAGCCGAATTTCAGTTGGGCTTCTTCTTCGCCGATGCCGAGTGCCTTGAAAACCTGTTCCTGCACATCAGCGCGGTGAATACGCACCGAGCCGCCGCCCAGCTCCGAGCCATTCATGGCGAGGTCATAGGCTTTAGCCAGACATTTGCCGGGATCGGTGGCAAGCAGCGCCAGATGTTCGTCCTTCGGGCTGGTAAATGGGTGGTGACAGGCGACCCAGCGCTTGGCTTCTTCGTCATAGTCGAACATCGGGAAGTCGACAACCCACATCGGCTCCCAGGCCTTGCCGCTGACGAAACCCTTTTCGTGGCCAATCTTGACGCGCAAGGCACCAAGGGCATCATTGACGATTTTGGCCTTGTCGGCACCAAAGAAAATCAGGTCGCCGGATTGTGCGCCAGTGCGCTCGATGATGGCCTTGAGTGCGGCTTCGTTGAGGTTCTTGACGATCGGTGACTGCAGACCGGTTTCATTGATTTGTGTGACGTCATTGACCTTGATATAGGCGAGGCCCTTGGCGCCGTAGATACCGACGAAGGTCGTGTAAGCGTCGATTTCGCCGCGCGTGAGAGCGGTGGTCGCCGCCGCGCCACCCGGGATGCGCAACGCAGCAACACGACCTTCAGGGTCGTTGGCGACGCCGGCAAATACTTTGAACGGAACATTCTTGACGGCATCGGTGACGTCGATGAGTTCGAGTGTGACGCGCAGGTCGGGCTTGTCGGAGCCGTAGCGGTACATGGCTTCGGCGTAGGACATGCGTGGGAAGGGGTTGGGCAGATCAACGTTGATGGCGTCTTTGAAGACGTAGCGAATCAGGTCTTCCATGATGCCGGTGATTTCGGTCTCGTTGAGGAACGAGGTTTCGATATCGACCTGGGTGAATTCCGGTTGGCGGTCGGCGCGCAGGTCTTCGTCGCGGAAGCACTTGGTGATCTGATAGTAGCGGTCGAAGCCAGCGATCATCAGCAGTTGCTTGAAGAGCTGCGGCGATTGCGGCAGGGCGAAGAACTGCCCGGCGTTGACGCGCGACGGGACGAGATAATCGCGGGCGCCTTCCGGCGTGCTCTTGGTGAGCATCGGCGTCTCTATGTCGATGAAGCCCGCATCGTCAAGGTAGCGGCGAAAAGCACGTGCCGTTTTGTAGCGCAACTGCATGTTTTTTTGCATCTGCGGACGGCGCAGGTCGATCACGCGGTGCAGCAGGCGGACGTTCTCCGAGAGGTTTTCGTCGTCAAGCTGGAAAGGCGGTGTGACCGATGGGTTGAGCACCTCGATCTCGTGGCAAAGGAGTTCAATCTCGCCGCTTGGCATGTTGGGATTGACGGTGCCTGCAGGCCGGGCGCGTACTTTGCCGGTAATCTTGAGGCAGAACTCGTTGCGCACCGACTCGGCAATAGCGAACATCTCGGGGCGGTCCGGGTCGCAGACGATCTGGGCTAACCCTTCACGGTCGCGCAGATCGATGAAAATGACGCCGCCATGGTCACGCCGGCGATGAGCCCAGCCACAAAGGGTGACGTCCTGGCCGATGGTTTGTGAATTAACTTGTCCGCAGTAATGGGTTCGCATGCTGTTTCCGGGTTTACGAGTTAGGGTAATTAGAGGGGATAGGCAGTTTTTTTATTCGTGTCGGTGGTGCGACCACACCCATCGATATGATGTATTTGAGCGCTTCGTCGACATTCATGTCGAGTTCGATAACGTCGGTTTTTGGCAGCATCAGAAAAAACCCCGAGGTTGGATTCGGGGTTGTCGGCACGTAAACGCTGACGTAATCAACACTAAAGTGGTTGGCAACATCCCCGCCTGGTTTCCCGGTGAGAAAAGCAATCGTCCATGAGCCTTCGCGCGGGTACTGGATGAGCAGCGCCTTGCGGAAAGCATTACCGGACGATGAAAAAACAGTATCTGAAACCTGTTTTACGCTGTTGTAGATTGAATTGACGACCGGAATTCGCGCCAGCAGTAATTCCCACCAGCCTACCAGTCGTTGGCCAATGAAGTTGGCAGCAAGTAATCCGGTAATCAGGATAATCAGCAAGGTTAGTACAACGCCCGCCCCGGGGATGTCGAAGCCGAGAAGGTTGTGCGGGTGTATCGACAGTGGCAGCAGGCGCAGGGACTGATCTGCGACGCTGGCGATCAGCGACAAAACCCAGGCGGTAATAGCCAAGGGTACCCAGATCAGCAGCCCGGTGATGAAGTAGCGTTTGATCAATTGCCTGCGCACGCTTCCGCTCCGGGGCAGCCCGTACAGGCCGGTGCAATTTCGGGTTTCGCTGCAGGGGCACCGCCTTTGAAGTCGGTGGCGTACCAGCCATTGCCCTTTAACTGGAAGCCGGCGGCCGTGACTTGTTTTTGATAGGTGGCCTGGCCGCATGCTGGGCAGGTGCTCAACACGGGATCACTCAGTTTTTGCAGATGATCCTTTTCAAAGGCGCAGGAATCGCAACGGTAGGCGTAGATCGGCATGGCTAACCTTGATAAAACTACAAAAACGGGAATTATACCCGAACGGAGGCGTCTTTCGCTGACCACTCTGCTGCGAATGTGAGGGCAAAAGCCCTGTTTTCAAGCGATTGGAGCGTCGGTCAAAGCAGGCGAAGGTAGGTTTGGGTTAGTTCCTTGCCCCAAAAAAGGGCAAGTAATCCGGCCGCGGCCAAGTAGGGGCCAAAGGGCATGGGTACATTTCGACCGCGTTTGGCCAGAATGATCAGGCCAATGCCGACGACCGCACCAACCAGTGAGGAAAGAAGAATCGTCAAAGGCAGTATTTGCCAGCCTAGCCATGCACCAAGTGCAGCAAGCAATTTGAAATCGCCATAGCCCATGCCTTCTTTGCCGGTAACCAGTTTGAATCCCCAATAGACCGACCACAGCGAAAGATAACCGACTATTGCACCGATAACGGCCGATTGAAGATCGGTGTATGTGCCAAACAGATTGAACAGCAGGCCGGCCCAGAGTAAAGGTAAGGTAATGCTGTCGGGAAGAAGTTGGGTGTCAAAATCGATAAAGGTCAGCGCGATGAGAGCCCAGATCAGCAAGCATGCGCCAGCTGCCGCCCAGCCAAGGCCGAAGTGTGCTGCGGCCAGCGCGGAGAACAGGCCAGTCAAGGCTTCGACAATGGGGTAGCGAGGTGAAATTGGTACATGGCAGGCTGAACACTTGCCCCGCAGAAACAGCCAACTGATGACCGGAATATTTTCTAGTGCGCTGATCGGGTGCCCGCAATCCGGGCAGCGAGATCTGGGCAGGGCAAGGGTCAGGGGTTCGATCTCGGC
>JBBRDR010000097.1:0-11975 GCA_038203745.1 Burkholderiales bacterium
GGGCTTGGTGCGTTTGTATATAAATGGGGCATCCCATACACTGGCACCCTCAAGCTGTTAGCTATTAGAAACGGATAGGATCACGATGAGTTTCCAAAGACTGTTTTTCTCGGCCGCATGGCTCTTTCTGGTAGTGACGCCGGTTCGGGCAGATACCATGTACCAGTGCGTCGATGAAACAGGGCACAAATCGTTTTCAAACATCAAGTCTACCGGCAAGGGGAGTAAATGTACTCCGATGGATCTGGGTGAGCCAGTTGCCGTTCCGGCGGCCAGAGCGGCGACAAAAACACCTACGCCGGCTACCTTTCCAAAGGTTGACGATAATGCTCAGAAATCGCGTGATAATGATCGTCGACGTATTCTCGATAGCGAGCTGGGTGCTGAGCAGAAGAATCTTGAGCAGGCAAAGAAGGATCTTGCCGAACAGGAAGGGGTCGTGCTGCCGAATGAGCGAATGCAAGGCGGTGCGATTAGCGGTGGCAAGGTTCTGGAGCGCGTGCAGCCTTATAAAGACAAAGTGGCTCTGCATGAACGCAACATCGAGGCCATCCAGAAAGAAATCGCCAAGTTGCGCTGAATAAGATAAATGCCTTAACCATTGCCCTCCTTGCACATGCCTGATTCCTTGATAAATCCATTTGGTGGGCTGGATCTTCTCTCTTCGTCAGTTGTTTTGCTCGACGAGAATTTTGCCATCCGTTACATGAACTCCGCGGCAGAGAATCTGCTGGCGATTAGTGGTAAAGCCGTTACCGGTTCTCGTCTGGATAGTGTTGTGGACTGCCCGGCTGCGCTGCAAGAAGCGCTCGACAATGCCTTTAAGCATGGCTGGAGCTATACCGGGCAGAGCATTGAATTGCAGCGCGGTGATGGCGTATTCCTGCATTTGAACTGCACGGTCAATCCGACTGACACGCCGGAAGCCCCTCTGCTGCTTGAGTTATGGCCGATTGATCAGCAACTCAAGGCGACCCGCGAAGAACGTCTGCTGGAGCAGCAGATTGCCAGTCGCGAACTGATCCGCAACTTGGCACACGAGATCAAGAACCCGCTGGGCGGCATTCGCGGGGCAGCGCAACTGCTCGAACATGAACTCAACAATCCGGGCCTGCGGGAATATACCCAGGTCATCATCAAGGAAGCGGATCGTCTGCAGGATCTGATGAAGCGCCTGCTATCACCGCATCGTCCGATGCTGCCTGGGTCAGTCAATATCCATGAGATTCTTGAACGGGTACGCAGTCTGTTGACGGCTGAATTTCCACAGACACTGACGGTGCAGCGCGATTACGACACCAGCCTGCCCGAACTGGTGGGTGACCGTGAGCAACTGATTCAGGCCGTGCTCAATATTGCACGTAACGCCGCGCAAGCCATCAAGGGGCAATCCCATGCGCTCACTGCCGCGGGGCAAATCATTTTGCGTACGCGGGTGTCACGCCAGGTGACGCTGGCCAAACGCCGCCATCGGCTGGCGCTAGAGTTGCAAGTTATCGACAATGGCCCGGGTGTTCCGGATGATATTCGGGAGCGCATGTTCTACCCGTTGGTTTCGGGTCGTGATGGGGGTAGCGGTCTTGGGCTCACGCTGGCACAAAGTTTTGTGCAACAGCATCAGGGGACGATCGAATGCGAGAGTCGCCCCGGGCTGACCTGTTTTACGATTCGTATGCCATTGAGTACGGCGTGATGGCAAGCTAATTGCTATAGCCCCTTCATACTAATTGTAATGTCTGGAAAATCAATGAAACCGGTCTGGATCGTCGACGACGACAAGTCTATTCGCTGGGTGCTTGAAAAGACGTTGTCCCGCGAGCAAATACCTTTCAAGAGTTTTGCCTCGGCCAGCGAAGCGCTGTCACAACTTGATCTGGGCGCCGAACCGCCGCAAGTCCTGGTCTCGGATATCCGCATGCCGGGCGAGTCAGGGCTTGATTTACTCAAACAGGTTAAAGTCCGGTTTCCTTCCCTGCCGGTCATCATCATGACGGCTTACTCGGATCTGGAAAGTGCTGTTGCCGCTTTTCAGGGCGGCGCCTTCGAGTACCTGCCCAAGCCGTTTGATGTGGATCAGGCGCTGGAGTTGATAAGACGCGCCATTGACCAGAGCTCGCACCAGGTTGGTGCGTCAGATGAAGTTGGTTTGGTACCGGAGATACTCGGTCAGGCACCGGCCATGCAGGAAGTCTTTCGTGCCATTGGTCGCCTCAGTCAGTCGAATGCCACGGTGATGATTACCGGGGAGTCCGGTTCCGGTAAAGAATTGGTGGCGCGTGCGGTGCATCGACACAGTCCGCGTTCCGATAAGCCCTTCATCGCCATCAATACGGCGGCTATCCCAAAGGATTTGCTGGAATCAGAACTCTTCGGGCATGAGCGCGGTGCGTTTACCGGCGCGGCCGCCCAGCGGCGAGGGCGTTTTGAGCAGGCCGAGGGCGGTACACTCTTTCTTGACGAAATTGGCGATATGCCACCTGAGCTGCAGACGCGCCTGTTGCGCGTGCTGTCCGATGGCAACTACTATCGTGTTGGCGGGCACTCGCCGCTCAAGGCCAACGTCCGCATCATCGCGGCGACTCACCAGAATCTTGAAACTCGCGTCAAGGAAGGTTTGTTCCGTGAGGATCTGTTTCACCGTCTCAACGTCATCCGTGTCCGACTGCCCAGTCTCAAGGAGCGGCGTGAGGATATCCCGATTCTGGCGCGCCACTTTTTACAGAAAAGTGCACAGGATCTTGGCGTCGAGGCCAAGCGTTTTTCCGAGGGCGCGCTAAAATATCTGGCCTCGCTTGATTTTCCGGGCAATGTGCGGCAACTGGAAAATATCTGTCATTGGCTGACCGTCATGGCGCCTGGGCAGCAGGTGGACTTGGCCGATTTGCCCGCGGAGTTGCGTGATGTGGCGCCCTTGTCCCCGGCTTCTGACTGGGCGAGCGGGCTGGCCATGGAGGTGGATCGTTTGCTGGCAGGGAGTGATGGCCAGGTGCACGAAAAGCTGATTAACCGATTTGAACGAATTTTGATTACCCGTGCGCTGGCGTCCACCGGGGGGCGGCGTATCGAGGCCGCGTCGGCGCTGGGTATCGGACGCAATACCATTACGCGTAAAATACAGGAATTGGGTATCGATGGCGGGCGCGAAGCTGCCGAGTAAGGGGTATATCGTTTTATGAAATTTAAAGTGCTTCTTCCGCTGTGCGCTACGCTGTTGACGGCGTGCGCCGATTACACCTTGCTGCAAACCGATAATTACAATGAGGCCGGTTTCCTTAACTCAAACTACTATTCTTTCGACCACCCTAACACGGAGAAGGCCGAGTCTGAAGTACGCGCACGTGCCGAATTTCTTTGCGGACAATACAAGAAGGTTGCGGTAAAGACAGGTGGGGCGTGCACGCTTAAATTCTGCATGACGAGCTATCAGTGCATGGGTGCAGAGAAAGCGAAAGAATTTGCTCCGTAAGTTGCCTGACTTACAGTGACTGAAGGCGACCGAGTAACCGCAGCGCAACTTCATTCTCCGGAGAGTGCACTTGAGGTGTGCTTATCTAGGATAATGGCGGATTCAACAACGATGCAATTGCCGTGGCCGAAATCTCCCTACTGATTGAACCTGCTCGCTTGCAAGCATTGCTTGGTGTGGCGTGTGGGCGTTTTAATGTTGATTCAATTGCCGAGTGTGAATCAACGAATTCGCTGTTACTTGAACGTGCCGCGCTAGGTGCGCCGGCCGGCAGCGTGATCGTTGCCGACTGCCAGACGGCGGGGCGTGGCAGCCGGGGACGCACTTGGAAGGCTTCGCCTGATTCAAGCCTCACCTTCTCGGTGCTCTGGCGTTTTGGTGGCGGGGTTGAGCGATTGTCCGGCCTTTCGCTGGCGGTCGGCGTTGCCGTGGTGCGTGCACTTGAATCCTGTGGCGCGCAGGGTGTTAATCTCAAATGGCCGAACGACATCTTGTATGAGAATTCCAAGCTGGGCGGTGTTCTCATCGAACTGCAGGGCAATGCGGATAGCGCGCTGGCTGTGATCGGCATCGGTCTTAACTTGCGGCTGCCGGATAATGTGGATGATGTCGGTTTCGCACTCCCGCCGGCGTCATTGGATGGCATTATCTCCCCGCTTCCAGAGCGCCACGCCTTGTTTGCAAAACTACTGATTGAATTGGCTTTTGTTTTCGACCACTTTTCGAGTGGAGGTTTTATCGTGTTGCGCGATCAGTGGCATGCGCGGCATGCCTGGCAGGATAAGCCGGTACGCGTTCTGCGTGATGGCCAGGTCGAGCAGGAAGGCCTTTGCCGTGGCGCCGATACTGATGGGGCATTGCTTGTTGAGACTTCGGCCGGTGTCGTGCGCTGTTTGTCCGGCGACGTTTCATTGCGTGCCGCATGATCATCGCCATAGACGCCGGCAATACCCGCATCAAATGGGGCGTGCACGATGGGGCTGTCTGGCTTGCCCAAGGGGCTATTCTCAAAAGTGATGCTGCAAATTTGGCCGCGATATCCGCCGGGTGGCCGGAAGCCGCCCGGGTCGTCGGATGCAACGTTGCCGGTGCCGCCGTCGGCGAAATGATTGCAGCAGCACTGGCGCCTCGCTTCCCCTCAGTCTGCTGGTTACAGTCGAGTCTCGAAGCCTGTGGCGTACGCAATGCCTATGAACAACCGGAGCGTCTTGGCGCAGACCGTTGGGCGGCATTGATTGGCGCGCGTGCGTTGGTTTCCAGCGCCTGTCTGGTTGTTTGTGCCGGGACGGCAACCACTGTCGACTGGCTCGATGCGGCGGGTGTTTTTCGCGGCGGATTGATTCTCCCCGGCTTTGATCTGATGCGCGCCTCGTTGGCCAAAAACACGGCACAGTTACCGTTGGCCGAGGGCGAATTCTGTCACGAGCCGCGTAACACCATGGATGCCATCGTCAGCGGTTGCCTGCATGCCCAGGTCGGCGCCATCGAGAGGATGTTCGCCGGGCTGTCTGTCGAGCCCGGGGCAATCTGCCTGCTGACCGGCGGCGCGGCACATCATATCGTCCCCCTCTTGAACATCCCGCTCGAGTTGACGGAGAATCTGATTCTCGACGGCTTGGCGTGCTTCGGCGTGACGCCGTAGTTCATTCAGGCATCCAAGCGGGGCTATACTTCCACGCTCATCAACGATATAAATTTCAGGAGTCTCATGGAATCTCTTCGCTTCGTGTTGCCGCAATCCGAAATTCCGACGCATTGGTATAACGTTGTGGCCGACATGCCCAACGCGCCACTGCCGCCGCTCGGCCCGGATGGTAAGCCGGCGACGCCGGAGCAGATGGGGGCTATTTTCCCGATGGCGATTCTTGAACAGGAAATGTCGGCCGAACGCTGGATTCCAATCCCGCAGGAGGTACGTGAGATTTACCGCCTGTGGCGTCCGTCGCCGCTGGTTCGTGCCGCACGACTGGAACAAATGCTGGGCACCCCGGCCCGGATTTACTACAAGAACGAAGGCGTTTCGCCGGCCGGATCGCACAAGCCGAATACCGCTGTAGCGCAGGCCTATTACAACAAACAGGCCGGGATCAAGCGTATCACCACGGAAACCGGAGCCGGTCAATGGGGTTGCTCGATGGCGCTGGCCGGCCAGATGTTTGGACTGGAAGTCCGTGTCTATATGGTCAATGTCAGTTACGGCCAGAAACCGTATCGTCGCTCGATGATGCAGACCTGGGGGGCTGAAGTTTTTGCCAGCCCGTCGAACATGACGCAGACCGGGCGTGATGCACTGGCCGCTGATCCAAATAACCAGGGCTCGCTTGGTCTGGCGATTTCCGAGGCCGTTGAAGAAGCCGCTTCACGCTCAGATACCAATTACGCACTTGGTTCGGTACTTAATCACGTCGCCTTGCACCAGACGATTATCGGGTTGGAAGCAAAAAAACAGTTTGCAATGGCCGGCGACTGGCCCGACGTGATTTTCGCCCCCTGTGGCGGCGGATCCTCGTTTGCTGGTATGGCCTTCCCCTTTATCGCCGACAATGCGGCCGGTGGCCGCAACGGCAAGCCGGTGCGGCTGGTCGCTGTCGAGCCATCCTCCTGCCCATCGTTGACCAAGGGCGAGTATGCCTACGATTTCGGTGATTCATCGGGCTTTACGCCACTGATGAAAATGTTCACTCTCGGGCATGATTTCATGCCACCGGGCATTCATGCGGGGGGGCTGCGTTATCACGGCGCCTCGCCACTGGTTTCCCAGCTTTACCACGAAGGGCTGATCGAGGCGATAGCCGTACCACAGTTGGCGACCTTCGAGGCCGGCGTGATGTTCGCCCACGCCGAAGGCATCATTCCGGCGCCGGAATCGAACCATGCCATACGCGGCGCTATTGATGAGGCGCTGCGCTGTAAAGAGACTGGCGAAGCCAAGACCATTCTCCTCAACCTGACCGGGCACGGCCATTTCGACATGGGATCTTATGATCGCTACCTCGCCGGCGAGCTGGAGGACTTTGCTTATCCAGACGAAGCGATCAAAGAATCATTGCACCATTTGCCGAAGTTCGGATAATTACAGTATGCGCGTTCTGGTTTTCCTGTTGATTTTGGCCAATCTGATGTTCCTTGCCTGGGCGCAAGGTTATTTCGGCACGTCAGAAAATCCTGATGCGCTGCGTGTACAGCAGCAGATTCTGGCTGATCAGGTAAAGGTCGTGGCACGTGACGAGCCGCCGGCGGACGCAATAAAAACTGAGAAGGCCATCAAAGCCGTTGAAAAGAAATCGACGGAGATATGTCTTCGCTTGAGCGATTTGCCGATAGCGGATGTCGTTCGCCTCGAAAATGTATTAATCGACAAACTGCCTGAGTTCAAGGCTGCTCGAACGCTGAACGAAGGCGGGGCAAGCTATTGGGTCTATATCTCTCCTTTGGGTAGCAAGCAGGAGGCTGATAAAAAAGTAGCGGAGTTGAAAAAAATCCATGTCCCGGAGTTTTATGTTGTGCAGGATGCTGGGCCCAATCGCTTTGCTATTTCGCTGGGCGTATTCTCAAGTAAAGAAGCGGCAACCGAGTACCTCGATCAGTTGCGCAACAAGGGCGTCAAGTCAGCCAAGGTGGGTGAGCGTAATGCCAAGCTGACCTCTGCGACACTCGATATTCGTGGCCCTGAGGCGCAAGCCGAAGCGTTGCGTCAGTCACTTGCCGATGTGCTGCCAGAGAACAAGCCGGTAGTGTGCGCGATACCGGCATCGCCGCCGCAATGAATTTCGTGGTAGGCCTGACCGGCGGGATTGGCAGTGGCAAAAGTACGGTGGCCGATCACTTTGCAGCGCTCGGTGCGGGGGTGGTTGATGCTGACGCCATCGCGCACGAACTTACCGGCGCGCAGGGTGTGGCCATGCCTGGCATCGCCGCAGAGTTTGGTCAGAGCGTGCTGCGCGCTGATGGGGCGCTTGATCGAGCGGCAATGCGCCAACATGTATTCTTTGACCCGCCTGCTAAAAGCCGGTTGGAGGCCATTCTGCACCCGCTGATCCGGCGCGAAAGCGAATTGCGATGCCGGACGGCTCAAGGTGTGCCCTATGTGATTCTGGCCGTGCCGCTCCTCGTTGAATCAGGCGCCTATCGCGAACTGCTTAGACGGATTCTGGTGGTTGATTGCGACGAGGCGGTACAGATATCCCGGGTTGTCGCACGAAGCGGTTTGTCCGTTGCAGAAGTGCAGGCCATCATGGCCACGCAAGCAGCACGCGCGGATCGGCTGGCGGTAGCGGATGACATTGTTTTAAATAATGAAGACCGGGAAAGCTTGGCAAGCCAAATCCTTGGGCTGCATCAGCGATACCTGGAATTGGCCGCTATAGGACGAAATGCAGAGAAACTTAATGCAAAGCATTGAGGTTTTGCTTTAAATGCTTCAGAATTGTACGAATTTCCCGTTATCTAACAGGGCAGTGGCGTGATTACATACGAATATCCCTTCAATGAGCGCATACGCACCCTGCTGCGCCTTGAAGATTTGTTCGACAAGGTAAATCACTTTGTCGAGCAGCAAGGAACGCATGAGCATCATGTGGCATTGCTTTCCTTGTTTGAGATTCTTGAGGTGGCAGGCCGTGCTGACCTCAAAATGGATTTGATTCAGGAGCTCGAACGCCAGCGCCAGTCCTTGTTGGTCTTTCGCAATAATCCGAATATCTCTGAAGAAGCGCTCTCCGGCGCACTTTACGAAATCGAACACGCTTCAGCAGCGCTGCTCGGTATGGCCGGAAAGATTGGCCAGAATCTGCGCGATAACGAGTGGTTGATGGCCATCAAGGGCCGGGCGGCGATACCTGGCGGCGTGTGTGAATTCGATCTGCCCTCCTACCACCATTGGCAACATCAGGTTCCGGCAGGCCGGCAAGAGGCTTTGCTTGGCTGGTTGAAGCCGTTCATGCCTTTGTGCGCCGGGCTAACCATCGTCTTGCGCCTGTTGCGTGCAAGCGGGAGTACTGAACAGCAGGTTGCCCAAAACGGAGCGTTTCAGTTGATGTTGGGTGGAAGCGGTTCGCAAATGGTTCGTATCTCGCTTAAGTTGCACGCTCCTTATGTGCCTGAAATCAGCGCTAATAAATACGCCCTGAACATTCGCTTTACCCGGCCCGACAGCGAGCACCGGCCGCGCTATTGCGAAAGTGGTGTTGATGTCCCCTTCGAAATGGTTTTCTGCAGCCTCTGATGAGCAAAACAGTGACCAAGGTCGCTTGCCCGCAATGTGGTGGCGAGTCAATGTGGAGCGCGGACAACAAGTATCGCCCGTTCTGCTCTGAACGCTGCAAACTGATCGACCTAGGTGCCTGGGCATCTGAATCGTATCGGGTACCCGTGCAGGAAAGCAAGGATCCGCTTTCCGAGCTGCCGCCTGCGGCGTAGTTTTACTGCCAGCCACGCATCAGGGCGATGCCGTGTGCACCTTTCTCCCTGGCTGTGCCAAGCATCTCCGGCTGCATTCCGCCAAGAGCGAAGACCGGTAGGGGTGAGCGCTCAATTAACCGTGAGAATTGTTCCCAGCCGATGCCTTTGGCCTCTGAGTGGCTTGCTGTTGGCAGCACCGGACTGAGCAAAACAAAATCAAGATCAAGTGCGGTAGCGCGTGCGAGTTCTTCGGCTGTGTGACAGGACGCGGCGACCCATTTGAAGGCTGGACGCTGGACTGTCTGCATGAGCTGACTGGACGAAAGATGCAGGCCATGGGCCCCCACACTCCGCGCAAGTTTGTCGTCATCATTGATCAAGACAATAGTGTCGGCATAGCCTTGAGCCAGACGCATGGCTTCTGTGGCGAGGCGTAATCGTTCAGGGTCAGTTAGTGTTTTGTCACGCACCTGAATCAAGCGCAGGCCGCCTGCCATGCCTTTTTCCAGCCGTTTTAATTCAGCATCGACACCGTTTTCGGTGGCGTTGGTCAGTGCGTACGTTGCCGGCAATTCCAGTGCGCGCAAGATCGGGCCATTGGCTGGAAGAATCGGCTCGACATGAACCGTATCGCCAATTCTCAGCCAGGCAAAGCCGCTGTGTTCGAGTGGTGAAATGTCACCAATCCATGAGGGAACGCGGAAGAACTTCAGGCGCACTTTGGCGTGCGGGTAAGTAAATTCGCAGGACAGCCACGGCCAGGCGCGGTCAACGGTAATTCCAAGTTCTTCCTGTAATTCCCTGACCAGCGCGTGATACAGCGTTTCGCCCGGCTCGACCTTGCCGCCGGGGAATTCCCAGTATCCTGCATATACCTTGCCTTCGGGACGCTGGGCGAGGAGGAATTCGGTGATGCCTTCGTTTTCCCGCAGCAGTACGGCCGCAGCTACCTCGACGACTTTGGTCATGTGTTGCGCTTTGCTTTGGCCTGTTTGTGGCCGTGTGTACCGGCCCAGTCCTTGGCGAATTGCCAGGCTACGCGTCCGCTGCGCGAGCCACGCATTAGCGCCCAGTTAAGCGCATCGCGTTCGGCGCGGGCGATTTCGGCTTTGCCGCAACCAAAATGTCCCAGCCAGTGCGCCACGATGTTGAGGTAGGCGTCCTGATCGAAGGGGTAGAAAGAGAGCCACAGCCCGAAACGTTCGGAAAGAGAGATCTTCTCCTCGACGGCCTCGCCCGGATGAATCTCTTCACCGACGCGCTTGTTGTCGAGGTTTTCCTCAAAATATTCCGGCAGCAGGTGGCGTCGGTTTGACGTGGCGTAGATCAATACATTGTCCGGGGCGGAGGCCATTGAGCCATCTAGAACGACTTTCAGTGCCTTGAAGGTGGCGTCACCCGCATCAAAGGATAAGTCATCGCAAAAAATGATGAAGCGCTCTGTGCGTCCTTCGAGGGCTTCAACGATGTCGGGCAGATCGATCAGATCGTTCTTCTCGACTTCGATAACGCGCAATCCTTTTGTTGCATATTCATTGAGTAGCGCTTTGATCAGCGAAGACTTCCCGGAGCCGCGAGTTCCAGTGAGCAGAACGTTATTGGCCGGCTGGCCGCGTACAAACTGTCGGGTGTTGATGTCGATGCGTTCTTTTTGCTCGTCAATATCGTGCAGATCAGCAAGACGGATCGTCGATGGCCGGTTGATAACCTGCAGATAGCCGAAATTTCCACGCTTGCGCCAGCGGAAAGCATTCGCTGCTTTCCAGTCCGGAGCGGGCGAAGCAGGGGGAAGCAGGGGCTCGAGACGTTCAAGAAGTTTTTCGGCACGCGCGAGAAAACTGGCAAGCGCGCTGGCAAGTTGCGGGTTTGGATCACTCATCGGGGGGTATACTTCAAAAGTCTAAGAACCCTGCACTTTAACCAAAACCATGACCAAAAGCCAAACAATGCGATTTAAACAAGGCGTTGCTCTAATAGTCGTTTCGCTACTTTCCGCCTGCGCCACCATCAAGGAGCCCACCCCGGCCGCGGTCTGCCCGACGTGCCCTGTCTGCGTACAGTGTCCGGCCCCCGTTGTGCCTGCAATTGCGCCGCCGCCCGCCAAACCAATGCAGTCTGCGCGCTGGAGCGATCTGCCAGGCTGGGATGAAGACAGTATTGCCGCCGCCTGGCCGGCTTTTCTGCAATCCTGTCGCGCACTGGCCAGCAAACCACAATGGTTGTTGTGGCGCGCAGCCTGCGAAGAAGCCAAGGGGCTTTCAGCGACTGATTCTGCCGCCTTGCGCCGATTCTTCGAGTCGCGTTTCGAACCCTACCTGCTGACCAACCCGGACGGCACAACCAACGGAATGATTACCGGTTATTACGAACCTTTGTTGCGCGGCTCACGCACACAGAGCGCCACGTTCTCGCAACCCGTGCTCGGTGTCCCGCCCGATCTGCTGACCATCGAATTGGCTGATCTGTTGCCGGATCTGAAGAACATGCGACTGCGTGGCCGGCTGCAAGGCAACAAGGTCGTTCCCTATTATTCCCGTGCTGAAATCACCGAGCGGGAAAAAGAGCATCCTGAACGCATCCTGCTCTGGGTGGATGATGCCGTCGAACTCTTCTTCCTGCAGATTCAGGGCTCCGGTCGTGTCAAGTTGCCCGATGGCAGCATGGTGCGTATCGGCTATGCCGATCAGAACGGGCATCCATACCGGTCGGTCGGCCGGGAACTTATCGATCGTGGAGAAATTACGCTTGAACAGGCGTCAATGCAGGGTATTCAGGCGTGGGCGCGAGCCAATCCGGCCAAGCTGAATGAGTTACTCAATGCCAATCCGAGCTATGTGTTTTTCCGTGAAGTGTCATCCAAAGGCAATGAAGGGCCGCAAGGTGCGCTGGGCGTTCCGCTGACTGCTGAACGCAGCATCGCGGTTGACCCGCGCCACGTGCCGCTTGGTGCCCCGGTCTTCCTGGCCACGACACAGCCCAATTCCAGCGTGCCTTTGCGCCGGCTTATGCTGGCACAGGATACCGGCGGTGCAATTCGAGGTGTCGTGCGCGCCGATTTCTTCTGGGGTTTTGGCGCCGAAGCCGGCAGGCAGGCCGGCCGGATGAAGCA
>JBBRDR010000098.1:0-11426 GCA_038203745.1 Burkholderiales bacterium
GCGAAAACAGAATCAAAATAGGGCGGCCCCACTGACAGTTTGCCGGCGCCAAGGGCGTCAATTAGCAACGGATAGAGCGTGCCGAGCAGCACCGAAGCGCAGGCAACGACCAGCAGCACATTGTTGGTGAGCAGTAAAGACTCGCGAGAGAGCAGGCCAAAGCGACCACCCAGGCCGACTTTGGGCGCCCGCCAGGCAAAGAGCGCGAGCGAGGTGCCAATAACGGCTACAAGGAAAACGAGAATGAAGATGCCACGCCGCGGATCGGTGGCAAAAGCGTGCACCGAGGTCAGCACACCAGAGCGCACGAGGAAAGTGCCGAGCAGCGAGAGCGAAAAAGCGGCAATGGCCAGCAGCACCGTCCAGTTCTTGAAGCTGCCGCGTTTTTCCGTTACCGCCAGCGAATGCAACAGCGCTGTGCCGACCAGCCACGGCATGAACGAAGCATTTTCCACTGGATCCCAGAACCACCAGCCGCCCCAGCCCAGTTCGTAATACGCCCACCACGAGCCAAGCGCGATACCCAGGGTCAGGAAGGCCCAGGCCGCGGTTGTCCATGGGCGTGACCAGCGTGCCCAGGCCGCATCGAGCTGGCCGGAAAGCAAGGCGGCGATGGCAAAAGCAAAGGCGACGGAGAAGCCGACATAGCCCATATACAGCATCGGCGGGTGAATAATCAGCCCCGGATCCTGCAGCAACGGGTTGAGGTCTCGCCCTTCTTCAGCCGCCGGCAGCAGGCGATCGAAAGGGTTTGAAGTGAGCAGGATGAAGAGCAGGAAGCCGGCCGTGACTAGCGCCAGAACACCGAGTACGCGGGCCACCATGGCGTCGGGAAGCTGTCTGGAGAATAGTGAAACCGCCAGCGTCCACATCACCAGCATGACGACCCACAAAAGCAGCGAACCTTCGTGCCCGCCCCACACGGCGGCGATACGATACTGCAGCGGGAGCAGGGTGTTCGAATGTTGCGCGACATAAAGAACCGAGAAATCATTCTGCACAAAAGCCGTGGTCAGGCAGCCGAAGGCGACCGCCATCAGTACGGCCTGGGCCATCGCCGCCGGCCGTGCCAGAGCGATCCACTGTGATCGATGCCAATGCGCCCCCGCCAGTGGCAGGATGCCCTGGGCGAGCGCGACGCACAACGCGATGATTAGAGCAAAATGTCCGAGTTCCGGGATCATGGGCTGTTGTCCGTATTCTTCAGTAACTACTTGAGGGTTTTGGCTGTGGCTTCCGTAGCGGCCTTGTTGGCGGCGGCGCGTTCATGTGCATCGCCAACGGCCTTGGCCGCTTCAGGCGGCATGTAGTTTTCATCATGTTTAGCGAGTACTTCACTGGCAACGAACACACCGTCTTCGTTGAGTTTGCCTTGCGCTACTGCGCCCTTACCTTCTTTGAACAAATCCGGCAGGATGCCTTTGTAAGCGACGATCATGTCCTTCTCGGTGTCGGTCATGACAAAGCGCAAGGTAACGCCATCGGACTCGCGTTTGATCGAACCGGCCTTGACCATGCCGCCAATACGGAATGATTTACCTTTGGGCGCTTCGCCCGCCGCGACCTGCGTTGGCGAAAAGAAGAACACCAGGTTGCTCTGAAAAGCGTTGAGCACCAGTGTAACAACAAGAGCAAGTATGGCCAGGCCGCCGATGATCAATGCGATTCGTTTGTGACGTGTTTTCAAGGCTTACCTTTAACGTGGGTCGGATTGTTCAGCGCTGAATTGGCGCTTCAGGCGTGTGACAAGGCTCTTGTGACCTTGAATCAGCAATATGGGTTCAATGATCATTAGAACCACCATGACGACCACTGAGCCCCAGACATAAAGGCCGTGGTTGCCCATGGCAAGGAATTCAGAAAAACTGTTCCAGTACATGCTTTACTCCTCGTTCGCCAACGTCTCGCGAACCCAGTCGGTATGCCGCTCACGCTCAAGCATGATGCTACGCACCCGCATCAGCGCGACGGCGATGGAATACATCCAGCAGGCCAGCGCACAAAGCAGCATGCCCCAAAGCATGGTCGCAGCCATCGACGGCGATTTAGTCAGGCTGACCGATGAGCCCTGATGCAGGGTATTCCACCATTTAACCGAGAAATAGATGATCGGGATATTCACAACACCGACCAGAGCCAGAATAGCGCCGGCCCGATCAGCGCGACGCGGATCGTCGATCGCCGATTGCAGCGCGATGAAGCCGACGTAAAGAAAAAGCAGAATCAGCTCCGAGGTCAGCCGCGCATCCCATACCCACCAAGTGCCCCACATCGGCTTGCCCCACAGGGCGCCAGTCCACAATGAAAGGAAGGCGAAAAGCGCGCCGGTCGGCGCCAGCGCTGTGGCCATCATCCCTGACAAGCGGAAGTTGAACGCCAGGCCCAGCCCGGCCCAAAAGGCCAGCACCAGATAGAGGAACATCGACATCCACGAGGCCGGAACGTGTAAAAAGATGATGCGGTAGCCCTCGCCTTGTTGCGCATCGGTCGGTGCCACCAGAAAACCGACATACAAACCGGCGATGCCGAAAATGGCGGCCAGCGCCCAGAACCACGGGATCATTTTGCCAGCGAGTGGATAAAACGCTTGTGGGCTGGCGAAGCGGTAAATATTAATCAGTTTTGCAGACATGGTTTTGAATTACAGAATCATTCCAGAGCAATGCGTAAAGCAGCCGCTGTCGGCCACGGGGCAAAAAAAACGCCGCTTAGTGTCAGCGCGCCAAGCAGTGAGAGATGGGCCTGCGCACCAAGGCCGGTGACTGTTGCGTCAACCGCGCCTGCGCCGAAAATAAGAACAGGGATATACAGCGGCAAGACCAACAGCGAGAGTAGCACGCCTCCACCACGCACGCCCAGTGTCAGCGCTGCACCGATCGCGCCGATACCGGAAAGTGCCGGTGTGCCGATCAGGAGCGAGAGCGTCAACACCCACAGTGCATCACTGGACAGATCAAACTGTATACCGAGTACCGGCGCTAGCAGTGCCAGCGGCAGTCCGGAAACCAGCCAGTGAGCAATCACCTTGCCGAGAACAATCAAACCGAGGGGGTGCGGGGTCAGCGCGAGTTGTTCCAGTGTGCCATCGCGGTGATCATCGGCAAACAGGCGTGGCAGCGAGAGCATGGTGGCCAGTAAAGCTGCCACCCACAGCACCCCAGGCGCGAGCTTGCGCAGCAGTTCAGGTTCGGGGCCGATGCCGAGCGGGAACAGACTGACGACGATGATGAAAAAAAACAGCGCCGAAACCATATCGGCGCGGCGACGCATGGCTAAACGCAGGTCTCGGCTGATGATGGCGAAAGTGAGTTTGAGCATAATATTAGCCCAACCTTAGTTCATGCACAGTCTCGGCCGCGATATCGACCTGCTGATGCGTTGTCAGCACGGCCAAACCGCCGCGTTGCAGATGGGCGCTAATTAATCCGGCAACCAGACCAATGGCCGCGGCATCAAGTGCCACATAGGGTTCGTCGAGGATCCATAGCGGCCGGCTCTCATTAACCAGCCGCGCCAGCGCCACCCGTCGTTTCTGGCCTTGTGACAGATAACGGCAGGGCAGATCTGCGCGCCCGGCCAAGCCCACGAGTTCCAGGGCATCCAGCGCGCAGCCCTCGTCGAGCGCTTCATCGGCGAGTTTGGCCGAGGCCAACATGTTTTCCAGCGGTGTCAGCTCTTCTTTGATGGCGTTATGGTGACCGAGATAGCACAACATGCGGCGATAGTCTTCCCCGAGCGCACCGATCAGTTCGCCGTGCCAACGGATGTGGCCTGCAGCCACCGGTGCCAGGCCGCAGAACATGCGCAACAGGCTCGTCTTGCCAGAGCCGTTGCCGCCCTGCAAAGAAAGCATTTCGCCATCGTTCAGCCGGAAGCTGACGTTGGCAAACAGGCGTCGTTCGCCGCGAATACATTCAAGGTTGGAGACTTCAAGCATGCTGGGTGGATTGACGAAGGGCTAGGCAGGTATTGTGCAATGTGCAGTGTAGCTTGAGATTGATACAAATCATACGCCAGCCAATTTGAGCGTGTGTGTTGATCTGTTACTCCTTTCTCACGCGGAATCGTCCGCTTCGGAGAGTTGCAGCTTTTTCATTTTTTGCCAGAGATTTTTGCGGCTGATTTTCAGGCTGACCGCCGTCTCACCGATTCGTCCGTTGTTGAGGCGTAGAGCTTCCTCGATATATTGTCGTTCGCACGTATGCAAATACTCCTGCAGAGAGTTGGGCGAGTCAGCTTGCTCTGCCGGGGGTGCAACATAGGTCGTGCCAAACAGCATTTCGGGGGAAATGAGCGATTGTTTTGAAAGAATGCAGGCACGTTCAAGACAGTGCTTCAGTTCACGAATATTGCCGGGCCATGGATAGTCGAACAGCGCTTTCTCCGCTGCCCGGCTCAGGCTGCGCTGGTCCGCGTTCTCTTTTGCCCAGACATCAAGCAGACGGCGCGCTAGCCAGAGAATGTCGTCTTTGCGCTCGCGCAGCGGCGGAAGGTGCAGATGTACGACGTGAATACGGTAGTAAAGGTCTTCGCGGAAGCGACCGGCCTCGACCATTTTTTTGAGATCCTGATGCGTTGCGCAGACCAGCCGGATGGTAATCGGGATTGGTGTTTCCGTGCCAATGCGCACGATATAGCGCTCCTGAATGGCGCGCAGCAGCTTGACCTGCATGACCGGTGACATTTCGCCAATTTCATCGAGGAACAGGGTGCCGCCATTGGCTTGCTCGAAAACGCCCTTTTTGTCTCGGATGGCGCCGGTAAATGAACCCTTTACGTAGCCAAACAACTCGGCTTCGAGCAGGGTTTCGGTCAGGGCGCCGCAATTGACGGCGACGAAAGGCTGAAGTCCGCTAGGGTCGTCAAGCCGGTGCAGGGCATGTGCGACCTCTTCTTTGCCGACGCCCGATTCGCCGGTGATCAGGACAGACCCGGAGTTGTCGGCCAGTCGCGGGAGCATGGCTTCGATGGAGCGCATCGCGCTGGAAATGCCCAGTGTATGCTCGCCGGTTGACGGTGGTCTGGCGCGGGCACATAAGTCGCGTACGGTTTGCAGCAACGCGTGAATGTCGAGCGGTTTCGTCAGGTAATCGTGGGCGCCCAGTTTGAGCAGGCGAACCGCCCGATCAACCGCGCCGTAGCCGGTGATGAAAACAAAAGGCGGCAGAGTCTGCGAACTTGCGCGCATTTCGACGAAAAGATCTTCGCCGTTAATGTCCGGTAGTTGAATGTCACAGATCGCCACGTCATAGTGTTTGCGCTCAAGCGCCTGCCGTCCGGCAAGCCCGGTGGTGTGGCAGTCGCAGGAAAATCCCTCGATGGTAAAGCGGTCGAGCAAGGCTTCGCCCATGATGGCGTCGTCTTCAATCAGGCAGATACGATAAAGGGGCGGGGAGTTCATGCGCTTGCCTCAATGGGGATTTCAAGGGTGAATTTCATTAGTTCGCTTTCTCGGGTGGCCATGATCTTGCCCCCAAGTTGATTGACGATCTGGTAGGTTACCCATAGACCGAGACCATGGCCGCCATCGTTCAGCGAGAAAAAAGGTTCGAAGAGATGGGTGATTTGTTCGTGAGATGGAAGTTTCCCGTCATTGGTTACGCGCATGTACAGCACGCCGTTTTCAGGCGTGATGTAGCAGTCAATCGTACCCTGCGGCAGCGTAGCCTCAACGGCGTTAAGGAGCAGGTTGATCAGGATCTGACGAATCAAGGTTGCAGGCACGTTCAATTCTGCATTCAGGCCGTTGTATAACTCGACATGCAGGTTTTTCTTGTGCGCTTGCGGCATGATCAGGGTGAGCATGTCCTCAATATCCTGCGAATTGAGGTGGCGGCTCTTCAGCCGCGCCTCAACCAGAAGTGCCCCGACAGTCTCCTTGATCTGGCTGAGCCCGCGTTCAATCAGATCAATGGTCTTGCGCGTTTGGGGGTCAAGCGCTGTGTGACACTTTAAGGTGTCGATGGCCGTTAACATGCCGCCCAACGGGTTATTGATTTCGTGCGCCATGCTGGCCGCCAGTTGCCCCAGTGCGGCGAGACGTTCGGACTGGATGATCTGCTTTTCCATCTCGGCTCGCGTATGCAGTTCGGCCAGCATCTGGTTGTACACACTGAACAGGCGGCCAAGTTCGTCACCGTAATTATATAGTTCGGGGTCAAGCGAGGCGGGGAGGCGCTTGCCGATTTCGCCCATGCGCTCGGTGAGCTGGGTGAGAGGCAGCGCCATGCGGCGTCCCCAGTGCCAATTGATTGGCAGCAGCAGGATGAGCACCAGCAGTGCGGCCAGCAATCCGTAGCCGGCAATGGCGTAGAAGCGGGGCAGGAACAGGTTTTTGTCGATGACTATGATCAGCGTGCCAAAGCGCACTTGGTCGTCAGCAATCGGAGTCAGCACATAAAGGTGATTTGAGGCAGGCAATTCGACGGTGTACGCATCTTTTCGCGGTGCTTGAGTGATTTGCTCGCCCAGTGCCGCGTAGTCGCGCCCCAAGCTACTCAGCGCAACCAGCACCGGTGCCGTTCGCGGGTGCGACGAGACAAATATATTCAGGGCTTTGTCTACCACCAAAAGCGTTTCTGCCTTGGCTTGAGTGCTGCCCGGTGGTTTGCGGGTGGGCGCGGATACCGTTTCAAAAGCATGCCAGAGGTCATCATGCAGCATGTCTTGCAGCAAGGTGGGAGCCAGGGCCCGGCTGAGTGTTTCCGAATTGACGCGCAAATCTTCCTTTAGCGCCGCATAGGTAGCGATCATTTGTGTGCTTGATACTCCCAGTGCTGAAATGATGATCAGTACCGCGCCGAGCACGGGCAGTTTGACGCTAAAGCTGAGGTCAAAGAGTCTCATCGTTCGCCGAAGGCGCGCTGAAGGCGCGCTACGTTTGCATACAGTTTTGGAGTGCCCGCAATGAAACCGTCAATATTCAGTTGTCGGAGCAATGCTTGCCCTTCCGGGTCGTTAACCATATCGATCAGGGCATTGCGCATGGCGCTAGCATCACGTTTACTGACGGCGCTATTGACGACGATGGGCGGAAAGCCGAACTCTTCGGACTTTCCGATGATCCGTGTATTTTTTGTCAAATCGGGTTGAATGACAGCCAGAGTGTCCCAAACAAAACTGTCAATCGAACCACCGTCCGCTAAGCCTTCGGCGACGGCCATGACGACTTTGCGGTGCGACCAGGTAAAAAAAGTTTTGCTGAAGAAACGGTTCTCATCCTTTCCCGCCTGATGAATGAAATAACGGGGAACCAGGTAGCCGGTATTCGAGTAAAGGTCGGCGTAGGCGAACACTTTGCCTTCGAGTTGTAACAGCGATGTACTCTGCGTGTCACTGGACGGGACGATGAAATAGGCGCGGTAGTACGGGCGTCCGCGGTACAGGGGGGTGGCCAGCAGGCGGGCGTAGTGCCGGTACTCAAGATATACGTAGGGGTAGGTGGATACCCAGGCGAAGTCGAGCTTCTTTTCCTTGATCAGATCGATAGTGTCGCGGTAACTGTCACGTGAGACGAACTCGACTCTACGTTGTAGTTTGCGTTCGAGATAGGCGCGCCAGAGATCCAGTATGCCGTATTGGTCGTGGACAATGGCCGGTGTGACACCGAAACGGATCGCTGGACGAGCCATTTCTGTGGTGGCGCCACAGGTTGGGAATGAAAGGGCAAGAGCAAACGCGCCAAACGCCAATGCCCGGACAAGATAAAGGCATGAGTGGTGGAAAATGTTACTTATCGGTAACAAAAATCGGCTCATGTTCCACCTTTGTGTCCAAACGGTAACATTAGTCCATGTGTTACTGAAATGAAATGTCTTTTCGCCAGATTCAACTGGTCACCCACGTTGAGATCGCTACGCCGATTACCCTCTCTTTGTCAGATTGGGTCACGGGTTGGCAGAACGGCTCACCTACGCAGAGTCAGTGGTGCGCAATATCCGTGCCTGTGCGTACGATGGCGTGTACGTGCTTTGCGGGCAACACCGGGCGTTGCAGCTGTCTTGAGTTGTCAGCTCTTGGTGGTGATTAAAGAGGATTGGCGAGGTTTCTCTGAGCCCATTAGCGGGGTGCTCGATGAGGTGATTATGGATCGCCGGATGCCCTCGCAAGGTGTTTTAGTTACCAAAGGGTAACTAAAAATAAAAAATTTTGAAAAAATCCAGCCGGCGCAGGTGCGCTGTCGGGATTCTGTGTTGCAACAGTGCGCCAGAGAAATGTCTGGAAAATTACTCAGCAAGCCGGGCGCCCCTTCTGCTTTGGTTCCGTGCGTTCTCAACATGCAAGCCGTTGGTAGGGAGCCATGTCTAAAGTAAGCAATGGCATGTTTATTGCGGAAACGGAGCAACAGCTCATGGCCGTACGCAAATTACAAAACGGCGTTGTTGTTAATAAATCATTCCGACGAATGATAACCATGGGGGGTGTATGCGGTCGTTTCTCCATCAGATGTGCAAAGTAGTCAGCCGGCTACTGCTGCTGTTCGTCGTTGCCCTCCCCCTGCAGGCACAGGATAAAACCAGCGCCTTAATGACGCCCGAGTTGCTGGAAAAAGTCCGCAAGTCCAATAACGAGTGTTTTGCCTGCCACTCGACGGAGGGCCTTAAAAATCCGCCGCAGACCAGTGTGCCGATGGATATGGTCAAACTTCGGGCCATGGCGCACGAACCTGAAATCTTTAACGGTTCAAACCATGGTTTGATGGAATGCAAGCAATGCCACGGTACAACGGCGTACTCAGCCTTCCCGCATGAAAAGGACGCCAAGGCCAAGTTGAGCCCCTGCGAAGAGTGTCACGCCGTCAAGGTCATGAAGGCCGAGATGCAGTTCGATGCCTCTGTGCATGCCAAAAACCTCAAAGACAAATTTACCTGCACTACCTGCCACAGCCCGCACGTTGATCTCATCGCATCCAAGCTGATCGATCCGCACCGCATCGTGACGCAGGACAACAAGGGCTGTCTGGATTGCCATGATTCCGACCTGAAGTTTTCCAAGTTCGCCCCGGACAATGAGACAACGGCACTCAAGAAGACGCGGCCAAATATCGACGCGATCCATGAGTGGCTGCCGAATACGCGCCTGCACTGGAAGGCCGTGCGCTGCGTTGAGTGCCATACCCCGGCGGGTAAAAGCTTGTCGCATGAGATTCTGGGCAAAGAGAAGGCGGAGAAGAAGTGCCTAGCTTGTCACAGTCAGGAAAGCTCGCTCAAGACGCGGCTCTATCGCCATCTGGTCAAGGAGGAGCAGGAAAAATACGGCTTTGCCAACAGCATCATTCTTTCTAATTCGTATGTGCTGGGTGCGACTCGCCATCCACTACTGGATACCCTGCTGATGATCGCCTTCGGCGCCATGGTTCTTGGCCTGCTGGCGCACGGTGTCGGGCGCATCGTTGCCCGCCTCATGCAAAGGAGGAAGAACAATGGCTGAGCGCGAATACCTGATTGCACCGTGGATTCGTATCTGGCACTGGGCGAATGCGCTGCTGATCATCACGCTGGGTATCACCGGGATCAGCCTGCACTTTGCCGATCCGAATCTTACTCTCGTCGAGTTCTCACTTGCGGTGCGTATTCACAATATCGCCGGCGTGACACTGATCTTTGCCTACCTTTTTTTCGTTATCGCCAATATTGTCAGCGGTAACTGGTGGCAGTTCGTGCCCAAACCGCCCTTCATTCTCAAGCGCGCCATAGCACAAGGAAAATGGTACGCCTTCGGCATATTCCGGGGTGACCCACACCCGCATACGCCCTCGAAGGAAGAGCACTTCAATGTGTTGCAAGCGCTGACATACTGGAATGTGATGTATCTCCTGATGCCCGTTTCGGTCGTCACAGGACTGATTTATCTCTATCCGGAATTTGCGCCGGACAAGCTGTTTGGTTTTGACGGCCTGCTGCCCATCGCCATGCTTCACTATCTTTCGGCAGCCGCGATCCTGTTATTCATGTTGTCTCACATCTATCTGGGCACTACCGGCAAGACCGTCGGCCAAATGTTCAAGATGATGTTTACCGGCTGGCACGAACACTAGTGGAGAGTTGTGACTAACGTGCCGGTTTTCTTGTTGGCTGATTCAAGGAGGAAGAAATGAAATTTATGAATAGTACTGTTTCACTGGCCGTGTTTGCGGCTCTGACCTGCGGTAGTGTTTATGCTCAGGATAAACCGCAGAAACCAAAAGCCTTCAAGCCGGCTGATATCACCGCGGTCAAGGTCACCACGGCACCCAAGCTTGACGGCGTGGCCGATGATGCTGCGTGGAAGAGTGCGCCGGCTTACAAGTTCAAGGCTGTCAAGGGTGTCAACTTCAAGGACAACAAGGGTGAAACTGAAGGTACGGTGCAGGCCGTCTACACGGGTGACATGATCTACATGCTTGTCGTGTACGATGATCCGACACTTTCGGTTCGCCGCAGTCCCTATCAGAAGCAGGCTGATGGTACGTGGAAAAAGCTGAGCGATCCGGCCGACAAGGGTGGCGACAACAACGTTTATTACGAAGACAAGCTGGCCATTATCTGGAACATTGACGGCAAAATCTTCGGCTTCAATGAGCGCTTTGGTTGTCAAGCCGCTTGTCACGCTGGCGAACCGGGCAAACCCTATGGCAACAAGTACACCGGTGACGACGAAGAGATCGGTGACATCTGGCACCTGAAGTATGTGCGCACCGGGGCTATCGGTCAGGTAGACGACCAGTATCTGGATAATACGCCGTTTGATCCGGCCAAGTCGCCAGAAGCCGGCCGCAAGTCCGATCCGAAGACGGGGGGGGGCTATGAAGACGTCAAACTGGTCAACGGCAAACCGGAGTTCATGAACAAGGACGGCAAGTCGGCCAACAACGGCGGAACCTACTGGCTGAAGGCCGAAGACAAAGTCGCTTTTGATGACTCCAAGTTCAAGGCTGGTGACGAAGTGGCGTCGATTATAGTCTCACCTTTTACGGGTGACCGTGGTGACATCACAACAGGTGCCAAGTGGGCTAATGGTAAGTGGACAATTGAAATTGCTCGCAAGCTGGTTACTGGCTCGAAATTTGATGTCAACTTCAGCGATTTGAACAAGGGTTACGGTTTTGGCATGGGTTTCTTTGACAACGCTCAGGTTCGTCATGCCTTTACGCAAGAGCCGCTGATCCTGAAGTTCAAGAAGTAATATTTGGTTCCGGCGGGGGCAAACGGTGTTGACCGTAACCCCCGTTTTTTTGCCTGTCCGATATGCCAGCAAAACCTCAGTGAAGAATCAGACTGGCTATTGGAGCTAAGCGGGGGATTTGCCTTCCCCTTCCTTGGTAATGCGAAATTTGTGTATTAGTCCCAGAGTTTTTTGCGACATATACCAGGCAAATCGGCATGGCAGTAATTTGCTAATACGTAAGTCGGGCAAAAATGGCTGCCCGTTAGCGATAAAATGGCGCA
>JBBRDR010000099.1:0-11405 GCA_038203745.1 Burkholderiales bacterium
CAAGGAAATTGTCGGGCGCTTGACCGTGTTTGATCTGTTCCGCTTGATGACGCAAGCGAAGGCTGCCGAAATACTCAAAGGCTTCCTCAAGTTCGCGAGCGCTTTCGCTACTCAGCGTCACCGAACCTGCACTGGCGCGCAATCGTGCGAGCGTTCCGATTTCGGCCAAGCCGCCAGCCAGTGCGTGGATGCGCGCCATATCCGTCACCGGGATCAGGCCTCCGTGTTTGATGTCGAAAGTTTGCGTATGCTCGCCATCAGCAATCAGCGCAAAATTCCGGAAGAAGCCGAGTGGTGGCTTGTTTTTTACGGCATTACCCACCAGACGGGCAATAAACTCGGTGTGCCGCTCGTTGGCATTTCCGATGGCCTCGTGCAACGGTACCAGCAAGGCGGCATCCCCAAACACCACGCGCATATCAAGAAAATTGACGGCCAGCATGGCCGCCTTTGTGTCAGGGTGCGCTATCCATTCCTGAAACTGTGCCATCCACTTGCTTAAGGGTTGTCGCCAAAGCGGATTAGAAGCCATGATCTTGCCTGGACAGTATCGGCAACCACAGGCATTGAGACCGTCGTTGACGCGCGCGGCTAACGCCGTGAAATAGTCGGAATGCACAGCCTCTTCGTAGTTATCGCTGATTATCAGGGCATTGTCCTGATCCGAGTGAACGGTCTGCTCATGCCGCCCCTGCGAGCCACAGGTCAGCCAGGCAAAAGGCACGGGCGCCTCGCCCATATCGGCCAGAGCCAATTCGATCAGGCGCGCCGTAATGGCGTCATTAACCGAGGATACTGCCTGTCCGACGTGGCCCGCCATTGCACCACTGGCCTGCATGCGCACCTGTAATTCCGGCAATTCGGCACTGGCCTGCATCAGATCGTCCAATCCCTGAGCCTTGCGGATGATGGCGGCAAGATAAACCGCGTTGGTACTTTGCCAACGCACCAGGTCGGTCGTTGTTACCAAACCTCGCAATCCAGACGCATCTACGACCGGCAAATGGTGAATCCCCTTGCGCGTCATCAGCATGAGCGCCTCGAAAGCAGCGCTCTCCGGACTGATGCAGATCAGGTTGCGAGTCATAATGCTTTCCAGCGGTTCCTCCGGCGAAACACCGGTCGCCAAACAACGGGTGCGTAAATCCCGGTCGGTGAGAATGCCGCATAATTCGCCGCGCCCACCTGCTGCGGCAGCACCACGGCCCATCACCAACAAGGCGGATACCCGCTCGCGTGACATCAACCGGGCAGCGTCACTGATTGACATTGCGCACGGTGCGCACACCGGCTCACGACAAACAAAATCACTGACCGGTATCGCCATCAGGCCGGCATGCCCGCCCGGCTCGTCGGCAAAATCGCGACGGCCATGACGCAAATGATCCGCGACACTACGCATAAAGTACTGATCAAACGCCGGATGCTCACGGCGCAGGCTTTGCACTCCTTCACAGGGCATGCTGTAGAGCAAGGTATCCTCAACCGCGACCCCGGATGCATTGCTCTGTTCACCACAACAAAGCTGATCAAAGGCATCGCCTTCACCGAGCTTCTCGACAAGTAGGCCCGCGCTGCTTCGACGCTCAACGGCGCCCTTGCGTATCAGATAAAGGCAATCAGTCGTTTCGCTTTCCGGCGGGAACGTGCTTCCGCGACGGAGATAACGCACGGACAGGCTTTTCGGCACGCTATCGAGCGCCTCTTCATCGAGCAATGAAAAGGGAAGGTATTCCGCCAGAAAATCTCGAATCTCAAGCAATTCGACATCCATATCTGCTCCTTGCCCAGCACACGTCGTTCTGCCTCAGACCCAGTATCCTAGCTACCGGTCAATGGCGTCAATTCCCGTTGAGATCAAGCGACTTTGAGAAAGCCTCTTTTCCTGACGATTACCTCCAAAATATCGGAGGACAAGTACAAACAAAACCCGTATCAGACTGGTGAGCGGAACGCTCTAATCACCCGAAGCGCAATTTCATCACTAGCACAGCGCCGGCCAGAATCAGCGTAACCACGTTGGCCAGAATTACCGGCCAGGACCCAATGAGCACACCGTAGACCAGCCAGGCAATAATGCCCAGCGTGAACAGTAAATACATGCCGAGGGAGACATCCTTGGCTGATCGCGTGCGCCAGACTTTCAAAACCTGCGGCACGAATGAAACGGTAGTCAGAACGGCGGCGACAAAGCCGATGGTGGTCGCATAAGAATTCATAAAGGTCTCATTTCACACAAATGATAGTCCAGCCACCTTGCCAATCGCGAATTTTTTACGCGATCAGGCTACAATCGCAACCGAAAGGGGAATCACGTGGACTGGTGGATGGCGTATATCGGACTAGGTTTGTTTACCGGATTTTCAGCCGGTATGCTGGGGATTGGTGGCGGGCTGGTGATGGTTCCCGCACTGACCATGATGTTTGTCGCGCAATCTGGCTTCCCGCCCAGCGAAGTGTTACATCTGGCACTGGGCACCTCCATAGCCACCATCCTGTTCACCTCGTTTTCCAGTTTGCGCGCACACCACCAGCACGGTGCCGTACTCTGGAAGGTGGTTATGCAGATCACGCCGGGCATCCTGTTCGGCACACTACTCGGCACTTTGTTTGCCTCTAATATTCCGGCCAAGCCGCTGGCTCTATTTTTTACCGTCTTCGTGTGCTGCGTTGCGCTACAGATGGTTCTTAATCTCAAACCGAAACCTTCCAGAGATCTGCCGGGAGCAGGTGGCGTTTTTGCTGTTGGAATGGGTATTGGTTCTGTTTCCGCATTGGTTGCCATCGGCGGAGGCGCATTTACTGTGCCCTTCCTGACTTGGTGCAATGTACGTGTTCAAAAGGCCATAGGCACCTCGGCCGCTGTCGGTTTCCCGATTGCCGTCGGCGGCACGATAGGCTACATCTACAACGGTTTGGGGCACGCCGGCCTGCCTGAATGGAGTATCGGATTTGTTTATTTGCCGGCATTGGTTTGGATGGTTCCGCCGAGCATGCTGATGGCACCGCTTGGCGCCAGGCTGACACATCGCTTGCCCGTCGCCACGTTGAAACGCGTTTTTGCCTGCCTGCTCATCGCTCTAGCATCAAAAATGCTGTGGAGTTTGTTAAACGGAGCGTAACGCACTTACATACCGTGCAACAGTCCGCCCCGCAAGGACTTGACTGTGGATAACCACAAGGACTTATGCCTTGATTGAAGGCGGCGGATAACGTAAGATTGTTGGTTCGTAGTAGTAATGATGCAAATCGCATTGTCGGTGCAGTTTTATCCGTTTTCCCAGTTTCCAGCATTCTCGGGCGAGCCCGCCGCCCCCCTAACATATTTTAACTTGTGAAAGGTCGTACAATGTCCAACGAGAACAATCCAGCGTTTCCTGACTCATCCAACCTCGAAGGGTGGAAAAAAGCCGCCGCCAAGTCCGCCCCCGGCGGCGATGTGGAGAACCTCAACTGGGTAACCTCCGAAGGTATCGTTGTCAAACCCCTGTACACCAAGGCTGACGTTGCCGATCTGCCATTGACCGACACGCTGCCCGGTTTTGCCCCCTACACCCGTGGCCCGCAAGCGACAATGTACGCTGCACGCCCCTGGACCATCCGTCAGTACGCCGGTTTCTCCACCGCAACCGAATCCAATGCGTTCTACCGCAAGGCGCTGGCTGCCGGCGGTCAGGGTGTATCCGTTGCTTTCGATCTGGCCACACACCGTGGTTACGACTCCGATAACGTCCGCGTCGTTGGTGACGTCGGCAAGGCCGGTGTAGCGATCGACTCAGTTGAAGACATGAAGGTTCTATTCGACGGCATCCCGCTCGACAAAGTCTCCGTTTCGATGACCATGAACGGCGCTGTGCTGCCAGTTCTGGCCGGCTACGTTGTTGCCGCTGAAGAACAAGGCGTATCGCAGGACAAGCTGACCGGAACCATTCAGAACGACATTCTGAAAGAGTTCATGGTTCGCAACACCTACATCTACCCGCCTACGCCGTCGATGAAGATCATCGCCGACATCTTCGGTTACACGGCGCAGAACATGCCGAAGTTCAACTCGATCTCGATTTCCGGTTACCACATGCAGGAAGCCGGCGCCAACCAGGCGATCGAAATGGCCTTCACGCTGGCTGACGGTGCCGAGTACGTGCGCACCGGTATCGCTTCGGGCATGGACGTTGATGTGTTCGCTGGTCGCCTGTCGTTCTTCTGGGCAGTCGGCATGAACTTCTACCTAGAAATCGCCAAAATGCGCGCCGCCCGTATGTTGTGGCACCGCATCATGACCAATCTCGGTGCCAAGAGCCCGAAATCGATGATGCTGCGTACACACAGCCAGACTTCCGGCTGGTCGCTGACCGAACAGGATCCCTACAACAACGTGATCCGCACCACCATCGAAGCCATGGCAGCCGTTTTCGGCGGCACCCAGTCACTGCACACCAATGCACTGGACGAGGCTATCGCTCTGCCGACTGCTTTCTCATCGCGTATCGCCCGTAACACACAGATCGTTATTCAGGAAGAAACAAAGATCTGTAACGTAGTTGACCCATGGGCCGGTTCGTACATGATGGAAAGACTGACCCAGGACATGGCTGACAAGGCTTGGGCGATCATCGAAGAAGTAGAAGCCATGGGCGGCATGGTCAAGGCCGTTGAATCGGGCTGGGCCAAGATGAAGATCGAAACTTGTGCCGCTGAAACGCAAGCACTGATCGACTCCGGCAAGAAAGTCATCGTCGGCGTCAACAAGTACAAGCTGGCCAAAGAAGATCCGATCGACATTCTCGACATCGACAACAACGCCGTGCGTGAAGAGCAAGTCGCTAGCCTCAAGAAGATTCGCGCTTCGCGTGACACAGCCGCATGCAATGCTGCTCTCGAGGCACTGACCGCCTGTGCTGCTGGTGGTGAAGGCAACCTGCTCGACCTCGCCATCAAGGCCATGCGTCTGCGTGCCACGGTCGGTGAAGTATCGGATGCGCTGGAAAAAATCTTTGGCCGCCATCGCGCCAACAACCAGACCATTTCAGGTGTTTACGGAGGCGTCGTGGAAGGCATCGACACATGGGAAACCATCAAGGCTGACATTGAGAAGTTTGCTGAAACCGAAGGTCGTCGTCCGCGCGTGATGATCGCCAAACTCGGCCAGGACGGCCATGACCGCGGCGCCAAGGTAGTTGCCACGGCGTTTGCTGACCTTGGCTTCGACATCGACGTCGGCCCGCTGTTCCAGACGCCGGAAGAAGCCGCCAAGTTGGCGATCGAAAACGACGTTCACGCTATTGGCTGCTCATCGCTCGCCGCCGGCCACAAAACCCTCGTGCCGCAAATTATCCAAGCGCTCAAGGATCAGGGCGCGAACGACATCATCGTCTTTGCCGGCGGCGTTATCCCGGCACAGGACTACGATGCCCTGTACGCAGGTGGTGCCAAGGCAGTTTTCGGCCCAGGTACGCGCATTGAAGATTCCGCCCGCAAGGTGCTGGAAGAAATCCGCAAGGCGTATTGCAAGGCCTAAGAAAGTCTGATGTAAGGCCTAAGCAAGCAGTGATCACGTCCTCACACCGGTTTCTACTGGTGTGAGGATTTTTCATTGCATCCGTGTTCTCTCTAACAACGGAAGGAAATTCAACTGATGGATGCGATCGTCACATCCGAAGACGCGTTATCCGCCATTGACCAGCAACTGGTTGACGGCGTTCTGGCAGGGCAACGACGCGCACTCGCAAAAACAATTACCCTGATCGAATCAACCCGAATCGAACATCAACTACGCGCGCAACACGTACTGGCTGCATTGCTGCCGCATACAGGACGCGCTATTCGCGTCGGCATCTCTGGTGTGCCGGGAGCGGGGAAGTCAACCTTCATCGAAGCGCTGGGCCTCTGGCTGATCGAGAACGGACACCGACTCGCCGTCCTCGCTGTCGATCCGTCGTCTTCCATTTCCGGTGGCTCCATCCTCGGTGACAAGACGCGCATGGAGTTGCTGTGCCGACGTGAAGAAGCCTTCATTCGTCCCAGCCCATCGTCTGGCTCGCTGGGCGGTGTGGCCGAAAAGACTCGGGAGTCGATGCTCGCCTGCGAGGCCTCGGGCTATGACGTGATTCTTGTCGAAACGGTTGGCGTTGGCCAGAGCGAAACGACCGTAGCTGGCATGGTTGACATGTTTGTCCTGTTGCAGTTGCCCAATGCGGGCGACGACTTGCAGGCAATCAAAAAAGGCATTGTCGAAATTGCCGATCTGGTGGCTATCAACAAGATTGACATTGATCCACGTGCCGGGGCCATTGCCCGCGCACAATGGAAACAGGCGCTGCACATGCTGCGCCCGAATTCGCCAAGCTGGCAACCGCCAGTAATTGGTGTCAGTGCCTTGAAAAAGGAAGGCATGGTCGAGTTCTGGGGCGAGATTGAACGCTTCCGCAAAGTCATGACCGAGAGCGGCGAGCTGGAAAAAAAGCGCAAAAAACAGGCGCTCAACTGGATGTGGAGCCTGATAGAATCCGGCCTTCATTACCTGTTCCGTAGCCATCCGAAGATTCATGCCGCCTTGCCTGAGTTGTCGCGCCATGTGGCCGAAGGCGTCACCACGCCCGGCGCGGCGGCCAAAGAGTTGCTGGCGTATATGAAAGTGCATTAACGAGGAACTTGTCTGGCATTCCTGTAGTCCTATCCCCCTAAATTACAGGGGGATATTTTTATGCACAATATCATTCGTCAGCTCGCCGAAAAGCGCGACGCTGCCTGCCTCGGCGGCGGACAAAAGCGCATCGACAGTCAACACGCCAAGGGCAAACTAACCGCCCGCGAACGCATCGAACTCTTGCTCGATGCGGGTTCGTTTGAAGAGTGGGACATGTTCAAGGAGCATCGCTGCTCCGATTTCGGCATGGCCGAACAGTCGGTCCCCGGTGACGGCGTTGTCACCGGCTATGGCACCATCAATGGCCGTCTGATGTTTGTTTTCTCGCAGGACTTCACCGTCTTCGGTGGTTCCTTGTCCGAATCGCATGCCGAAAAAATTTGCAAGCTGATGGATCACGCAATGAAAGTTGGTGCGCCGGTGATCGGCCTCAACGATTCCGGTGGCGCCCGAATTCAGGAAGGCGTGGCGTCGCTGGGGGGTTATGCCGACGTTTTTCAGCGCAACGTCCTGGCTTCCGGGGTCATTCCGCAGATTTCACTGATCATGGGGCCGTGTGCCGGCGGCGCCGTCTATAGCCCGGCAATGACCGACTTCATTTTCATGGTCAAGGATTCTTCCTATATGTTTGTCACCGGGCCGGAAGTGGTCAAGACCGTAACCCATGAAGACGTGACGGCTGAAGAACTGGGCGGCGCGATCAGCCACACCAGCCGTTCCGGCGTGGCCGATCTGGCTTTTGAAAATGACGTCGAAGCGTTGATGATCATGCGCCGCTTTATTGGTTTCTTGCCGGCCAATAACCGCGAAAAACCGCCGGTACTGCCCGCGCAGGACCCGGCCGACCGGCTGGATTACTCGCTCGACACTCTGGTGCCGGATAACGCTAACAAGCCTTACGACATCAAGGAGTTGATCCTCAAGGTGGTCGATGATGGTGATTTTTTCGAATTGCAGCCGGACTACGCCAAGAATATTGTCATTGGTTTTGCTCGCATGGATGGTTCGCCGGTCGGTATTGTGGCCAACCAGCCGCTGGTCATGGCCGGTTGTCTAGACATCAAGAGTTCGACCAAGGCCGCGCGTTTCGTGCGCTTCTGTGATGCCTTCAACATTCCAGTGGTCACCTTTGTCGATGTGCCCGGCTTTATGCCCGGCACCGCTCAGGAATACGGCGGCATCATCAAGCATGGTGCCAAGTTGCTCTATGCCTATGCCGAATGCACGGTGCCTAAGGTGACGATCATTACGCGCAAAGCCTATGGCGGCGCTTACGACGTGATGTCATCCAAGCACTTACGCGGCGACGTCAACTTTGCCTGGCCGTCAGCCGAGATCGCCGTCATGGGCCCGAAAGGCGCAGTCGAAATCATCTTCCGCGAAGAAAAAGGCGATCCTGCCAAGCTGGCGCAGCGCGAGGCTGAATACAAGACAAAGTTTGCCAATCCGTTTGTTGCCGGTGCCCGCGGCTTCATCGACGACGTCATCATGCCCAACGAAACACGCAAACGCATCTGCCGTTCGCTGGCCATGCTACGCGACAAAAAGCTTGAGAATCCGTGGCGCAAGCACGGCAATATTCCCCTGTAAAAACCCTAAACGCATTCAACACGGAGATCACGGAGACACAGAGAACACAGAGAACACAGAGATAAGTCTTTTCGTGTTTTTGTTTTTCTCTGTGTTCTCTGTGTCTCTGTGTCCTCCGTGTTAAGAGAGGTTTATAAATGTTCAAGAAAATTCTGATTGCCAATCGCGGTGAAATTGCCTGCCGCGTCATCAAGACGGCCAGACGCATGGGTATCGCCACCGTTGCCGTGTATTCCGAAGCCGACCGCGATGCATTGCACGTATTGAGTGCCGACGAGTCCGTTTGTATTGGCCCGCCGCCCTCGAAAGACTCGTATCTGTCCATCGACAAGATCATCGAGGCTTGCAAGAAGACCGGTGCCGAGGCCGTGCATCCGGGCTACGGTTTTCTCTCCGAGAATCAGGAATTCTCGAAGCGGCTGGAAGAAAACGGCATCATCTTCATCGGCCCCAAGCATCACTCGGTAGCAGCCATGGGCGATAAAATCGCATCAAAGAAACTGGCACTGGCGGCCAAGGTCAACACCATTCCCGGCTATAACGACGCCATTGCCGATTCAAAACAGGCTGTGGAGATCGCCAAGGATATCGGCTATCCGGTGATGATCAAAGCTTCGGCGGGTGGCGGAGGCAAGGGGCTACGCGTTGCCTTCAACGATGCAGAAGCGGCCGAAGGCTTCGACTCCTGCCGTAGCGAGGCCAAAGCAGCCTTTGGCGATGACCGCATCTTCATCGAGAAATTTGTCGAAGGCCCGCACCACATCGAGATCCAGATCATCGCCGATGCACACGGAAATACAATCTATTTGCTCGAACGCGAATGCTCGATCCAGCGCCGGCACCAGAAAGTCATTGAAGAAGCGCCCTCACCCTTTATTGATGACGCTATCCGCAAAGCCATGGGCGAACAAGCTGTAGCTCTGGCCAAGGCGGTCAATTACCAAAGCGCTGGAACGGTCGAATTTGTCGTCGGCTCAGACAAATCCTTCTACTTCCTTGAAATGAACACCCGCCTGCAGGTTGAACACCCGGTGACCGAAATGATCACCGGTCTTGATCTGGTCGAACTGATGATTCGTGTCGCCGCTGGCGAAAAACTTCCCTTCACGCAGAAAGACATCAAACCCAAAGGCTGGGCCCTCGAATGCCGCATCAATGCCGAAGACCCCTTCCGTGGCTTCCTGCCCTCCACCGGTCGCCTGGTACGCTTCCAGCCGCCCCAGGACGAGTCTGGCAACGTCCGTGTTGACACCGGCGTCTACGAAGGTGGTGAAATTTCAATGCACTACGATTCGATGATCGCCAAGCTCATTTGCCATGGCGACACCCGCCAGCAAGCCATCGAACGTACCCGTGACGCCCTCAATGCTTTTTTTATTCGTGGCGTTTCATCGAATATTCCGTTCCAGGCTGCGCTCATGCAACATCCGCGCTTTGTATCGGGAATCTTCACCACGGCCTTCATTGCTGACGAATATCCAAACGGCTTTGTCGCCGCTGATGTGCCGCATGACGACCCCGGCCTATTAACTGCCATCGCGGCATTTGCACGGCGTCGCTATATCGACCGCGCCGTCAAGATCAGCAATCAGATGCATGGCCATGAACGCCAAGTGGGCAACGAGTGGGTGGTACATATGGAGGGGGTAAGCTATCCGGTCACCCTCTCTCCCATTCCCGGTGGTTACTCGATCACCTCAAACGAAAAGCGCTATGACATAGTGTCAGACTGGCTATTCCGTGAACTGATATTCAAGGGCACATGCAACGGCCAGCCGGTCTGTTTGCAAGTCGAACGCACCGGACTGGAATATTGCATCAGCCATTTCGGCAAACAGGTCAAAGCCGTGGTAATTTCAGCCAAGGCCGACCGTCTGCTGGCGCTGATGCCAACCAAGGTGCCGCCGGACATGTCGCACTTCCTGCTGTCACCGATGCCGGGGCTGCTACGCGAGGTTTCGGTAAAAGTCGGGCAGCACGTACGGGCAGGCGAGAAACTGGCCGTCATCGAGGCCATGAAGATGGAAAACATTCTCAAAGCCGAGAAGGATTGCATGGTGAAAAAAATCGTTGCTGGGGCAGGTGAAAGTCTGTCAGTGGATCAGGTAATCATCGAGTTTGAATGAAGCTATCCTGTAATCCCCTCGTGGGTCGAGAATTACGTATGCCTTGTAATGACGCCGCTTAGGCACGCACATGGATGAACTCAAAACGCTTGAAGCGCTGGGATTCACACTGCCCAGCCCAACTTATCTGTTCGGCGTCCTGCTATCCAGCATCATTGGATATGTCGCCTACCGGTATGGGAAACAGTGCGGCCTAATGGCCGTAAAATGGACTGGAATAGCATTGATGCTTTTCCCCTATGCTGTTTCAGAGAGTTGCCTGCTGTATCTCATCGGCACGGGCTTGTGTATCGGTATATTCATATTATGCAAGTAGCCCCATGAAAGCACGGGGCTCTAAAAATTGATTTCAAGGAATATAACCGGGCGCATTCGGGCCTAAGTCTTCATCACCGTATTCGCAGTCCTCCAGATAGCGGTTGCCCGGAATATAACCTTCCTGGCCGACATGACTCACTTGTCCGCTGCCATCGATAAAAACCTGCTCCTCCCCGACCACCATTCCGCTCTCAACGTCGATACGTTCCATCACATAGGGTCCGGCACAGCCACCGCTCAATAAACCGGCAAACAAATACGCCAGTGAAAACTTACGGTGGTGATTGAACTCCTGAGCATTTTAATAAAAGAACGAACCCATCCTTCCACGTTCAGTTGGGATAACGGGGAAATAATCGGAAAACATTAACTTAATCTGCGCCTGCCCCTGCACGTCGAATTCGACTACACCGTAGCGTTCCAGTCCAGCATCACATAAGCAAAGCCCGCTCTAATTTCTGCTTATTGTTATCCTCACGTCACTTCTGGAAAACATCTGTCACATGCAAATGTTAACGAAAAAGCCCGTAACAAAACGGGCTTTTTTTATCAGAGAAACATATCGGGACGCTTAACCCCCAGCGCCCATAAGCGCCAGCAAAACTCCGCCAGCGACTACGCTGGCCACCTGCCCAGCCGCATTGGCGCCCATGGCATGCATGAGCAAAAAGTTCTCAAAATCTTCCTCCTGCGCCACGCGCTGAACGACTCGTGCGGCCATCGGG
>JBBRDR010000100.1:0-11402 GCA_038203745.1 Burkholderiales bacterium
CGAACTACACGCTTCACCTGTGCAATGATCACTCCGCCATTATTGCGTGCCGCCAGAGCCAGATCCATTCCGCCAAGGAATGCACCTTCGTGTTCAAAGGAAAGATTACCGCGCTCATCCGCCGTCGTGGCTCGTAAAATGGCTACACGAGGAGCTATGGCCGGGAAAAACAGCCATTCATCGTCGGCAAAATTTACTTTCTTGACCACCGGATCAGCCGCAGCACGCGCATTCATCGCGCCACCCTGGCGCGCAGGATCGACGAACGTATCAAGCCCGACCTTGCTGAGCACACCAGGACGCTTCGCGGCCGCATCGCGCAACATGTCGAACAAAATGCCGCTGGGCAGGTTGTATGCCGCGATTTCATCGTCAACGATCAGACGCCAGATTTCGGGCATAGGCAGCGACGACGGTCCGCTCGGGTAGGAACCGGCCAGAATCCTCTTCAGCATTCCTGGATGGGCGAGATGATCAATGCCGCGAATACCGTACATATCACCGGCGGCAATCGGCAGAAGCGTGGTGAGAGCACGCGGGTGCCCTTCCCTGCCAAAGCGCGCACCCAGGGCTTCCAGAACTTTGTCGGGACAGCAGAGTCCGCTTGAAGAACTGATGGTAACGACGTCATCATCCCGCACAAGCTGCGCGGCCTGTTCGGCAGAAATCACTTTGTTCATGCTTGTTTTATCCTGTAAAAAACAATTAAAACACCACAGATAAGCACCGACAACTATTCGCCCCCTACTTTGCTTTCAGTATGGCAAACAAGAGTAGCCCAGCGTTCTGTTTCTCATCCCTCCAATAGTTTTCGAGCGATGATCACACGTTGAATTTGATTGGTACCCTCATAGATCTGGGTGATCTTGGCATCACGGTACAGCCGCTCGACTTCATACCCCAAAATATATCCACTACCACCAAATATCTGAATTGCATTCGAGGCATTGGCCACGGCCGCATCACTTGCAAAACACTTGGCCATTGAAGAGGTCGCCGCAGCGTCAAGTCCGGCGTCGATCTTCATGGCGGCCGACCGCACGAGCAGCCGGGCCGCTTCGGCGTCTTTGGCCATATCTGCCAACATGAACTGGATCGCCTGGAATTCGCAAATCGCGTGACCGAACTGCTGGCGAAGCTTCGCTTGCTCAATCGATGCCTCCAGGCCCGCCTGAATAATTCCTACAGCGAGTGCCGCAATGTCCACCCGGCCCTTTTCGAGCACACTCATCATCATGTGGAAGCCACGTCCCTCGACGCCAAGAAGCGCATCTGCAGGCAGGCTGACGTTGTTGAAATTGAGCTCGCCGACTTGCGACGAGCGTTGGCCGAGCTTATGCTCCTTGGGACCACGCGTGACGCCCGTTGCATGGCAGTCGACAATGAAAATGCTCATGCCGCGTTTGCCAGCTTCAGGATTAGTGCGCGCCAGAACAAACGCGACGTCGGCAACCGGGGCATTGTGAATCCACAGCTTGCTCCCGTTTAACTTCCATCCGCTGCCGTTACGTATTGCCATGGTTTTTACGCCAGAGACATCAGATCCAGCGCCCGCTTCGGTGATGCAATAGGCGCCGCGCTTTTCGGCACGAATCAACGGACCGATCCATTCCGATTTCTGCGCTTCCGTACCGTACCGGCAAAGCAAGGTCCCAAACAACTCGACCAGACCGCATTGATCAGCAACGGAGGCATAACCGCGGCTGAGTTCCTCCATGACAATGCTATAGGCGAGGCAGTCCAGTCCTGCGCCGCCGTAAGAATCGGGCACTGTTATACCGAAAAGTCCGTTTTGCGCCATCGCCTGATAGATCTCTCCGGCAAATGCCTCTTCCCTGTCCAGACGCTCCGCTTCGGGACGGATGGCCTGATCAGCAAAACGTCTTGCCATATCGGCGACTTGCTGGTGTTCAGTGGACAAAAACATGCTGACTCCTCGTATGTATGGCCTAAATGACTAATCGCCGCCTCAGCTAGCTATTTGCCGCAACGAGCCGGCAGCAACGATCAAAGCTTGACCTCGTGCAGCGTGTGCCCGGAGACTAGCAATGCGTCGATCAACTCCTGCACGGCAAGCCCAGAGCGGCCTGAATTCATGGCTTCTCTGCGTTCGTCAATCGCTGTCAGGAATTCTTCGATGAGAGCGCGATGGGGCTCATGCGAGAAGGCCATCGGATCGCCACTCGATCCGCCAGCGCTATCGGGGTCGTACCTGATTTCGCTGCCGTTCTTCAATTGCACGAGCAAGCGTTCACCTTCGAGCACCGCCGAACCCTCCGTCCCGGCAATATCGATACGTTCCGGAAATCCCGGGTATGCAAGATTGGTCGCATCGATCACACCCGAAGCGCCGCTTGACCAGCGCACCGCAGCCGCCACCCGGTCCTCGGTATCGAGTCCGCGCAACCCGCTGTTGTCGACCAGAGCAAGGACCGATTTTGCAGGGCCAGCGAGGTGCAGCAACAGGTCAAGCGTGTGAATGACCTGCGTCAGCAGGACGCCACCGCCGTCGCGCGAATGCATGCCGCGCCCGGGTTGCGCGAAGTAATCAGGACCGCGCCACCAGCGGATAGCCGCCGATGCCGACAGAATCTGTCCGAGTGCTTTCTGCTGCAAAAACGCATGCAGTTGCATGGAAGCCGGCCGAAAACGATGCTGAAAAACGACACCAAAAGCGACGCCGGCTAGCGCGCAACATTCGACGAGTCCGGCAGCGCGCTCGGCATTGACGTCGATCGGTTTTTCAAGCAGAACGTTTTTCCCCGCGGCAGCGCAACGACGAACCAGTTCATCGTGAGTCCATGGCGGGGTCAAAATAATAACGGTATCAATGGAGTCGTTGTCGAAGATTTCATCCAGTGAGTCCACAACTGGAAAGGGATAGCTGGCGGCGAACTGCTGCCGGCGTTGTGCAGAAGGCGCATAGGCAGCGGCGACCTCGACACTATCACGCAGATCAAGCAAACTAGCGGCATGCGGCTTGACGGCCATGCCCAGACCGATCAACGCTACTCGATGTTTTTTCATGCGTTACTCCATGAAATTTTGTTTATGAAACCGGTACCATAAGCGATACCAGCATTGGTTAGGATCTTGCCCCTGGTTATCGAACAACGCATGGGGTCGAGTCCATGCACTGCACCCACAGCAATCATCAGCTTATCTCTCACCGGATTACCCGAATTGAACGGTATCAATCGCGCCTTGATCACGGATCATTCAAATAAACAATGAACCGGTTCAAATAATTTGTCAATCCCATGAACGGTTATGAATTTTGCTTAATCAGATTTTTAGGAGAATCACGAAAACCGGACGAAAAACTTTAATGAATCAAGTTTTGATAGGGCGTTTCTACTTGCCCGGCAACTTGACGCGGGGACCACTTGAACCCCGAACGACAAGTTCGGGTTTGAGCAACAACCTTTCCGGAGGACGATCAGGCGCTTCCAGTCGCTTGCGGAGCAATTGTCCGGCACGCAAGCCGAGAAGTCGGGGGGTCATGGCAACCGTTGTCAAACCAGGTTTCCACAAAGCCGCTTCTGCAACATCATCAGCCCCCACAACTGAGCATTCACGTCCCGGTTCCACGCCAATATTTCGCAGTCCAAGCATTACGCCAAATGAGAGCATATCGTTGAAGCAAACTATTGCTGTCGGCGGCTCCTTACTTGCCATCAATTTCTTTGCAGCAAGAAACCCCTGTTCCCGCGAGGCTTCGCACTCGACGAGCAGATCCTGAATAATTTCATGCCCTGCAGCGCACAAAGCCGTTTTATAGCCACGAAACCGTTCACGTCCTGATGAGGTATGTCGATTGACACCTACATAGGCGATACGCTCGTGACCAAGATTCAGCAAGTGCTCAGTTGCTAAAACCAAACCGGAAATGTTATCGATCCCTGCGTAATCGCAAGCGATTCCAGGGATATAACGCGATACCATAACCAGAGGAATATCCCAATCAAGCACTTTTTCGAGCGTTTTCCGAGTCGTTCTGACAGCAGGTATGAGAATCAATCCTTCGACATTATGCTCCCGTGCCGTATTGATAAATTTTGTCTGTTGCAAGACGGATTCACCGGAGTGCCCAAGCACCAGTGCAAGACCGAGTTCCCCCAATGCTTCCTCGATGCCCACGGTGATTTCTGCAAAATAAGGGTTCGCAAAATTGCAGATCGAAACGCCCACGATTCGAGTACGTTGATGACGCAACTGCGCACCACTCCGGTTATAGACATAACCCAACTCGTCGATAACGTTGAGGACATGTGCGCGTGTCTTCGGTGCAACCGACGGATTGTTATTGAGCACCATCGATACCGTACCGGTAGACAGACCGGCGAACTGGGCGACGTCCTTCAATGAGGTTCGTTTAGGCTTAATCATCTGATTTCCGGAGGGATTATTGTTTCTCTGAATTGCAATGTTCTTTTCAATACGGCATACGTCTCGTATGGGCAACGAACTTCAGCAGGCACGGGCACGTCGTCACATTTTAAAACCTCGTCACCAGCAAACCACCATCCACCCGTACTTCCTGAGCGACGGTATACGGCAACAGCCCTGACGCCATGGTTCGTACAGTACGGGCCACATCGTGCGGTAATCCCCAACGCGGATCAATTGTCAGACCTTTGGCAATCAGATCGTCGTATTTTTCTTTTGAAGGTGCTGTCATCTCTGTCAATATCAAGCCGGGCTGCACTTCAAAAACGGCGATTCCATATTGCGCCAGATGAATCGAAAATAGCTTGCATGCCATCGACAAGGCCGTTTTTGACATGCAGTATTCACCTCGCTCTACCGAGGCGGCGACCGCATTTGAGGACGTGATAAAAATAATACTGCGATAGCAGCCCTCCGCCGTTTGGGTGTTCGACATATGCCTTGCAATTGCCTGCGTGAAGAAAAAAGTGCCACGCGTATTAATGTCGAAGCATCGATCAAAGCTTTCCAGACTCACGCTGAGCAAGTCACCCCGTCTTAGCACCGAGACACCCGCATTGTTGACCAGGCATTCGACGGATCCGAAGTCCTTAATAACCTCATCGATGACATAAGCATGGCATTCAACTTGACCAAGATCGAGATCGTAGGACGAGAAACTCCGCCCTAAAGCCTCTACCGCCTGACGCAGACCGTGCATACGCTCAGCATCGGGCAAGGCGACTGCGGCAATATCAAAGCCTTCCTCCGCCAGCGCCAACGCCGTTGCATATCCAATGCCACGCGAAGCACCGGTGATGACCGCTGTTTGTTTCATTGTTTTTACCTGTAAGTTTCCGTATCAAAATTACACGCCATGTTTTAATATTTAACCGGTTCAACTTTGATGTCAATACACGGCCCTGTCAAAAGGCGGGGTCGATGATATTCTGCAGAGCGCAGTTTCTTTTGTTTGAGAACACGACGCTCTAAGGGGAAAAGCCAATGTGTATTTTCGGTAATAAAAAACTTAAGGCGGATAGGGGCGAGGTGACACGATGAACCCGGTGGGCAAGTTACGCTTACATGATCTAGCGGTCGGGCTGACCTTCGACACCTCGGGAATTGTCGTGACGGAGAGTCATATCGTCGGCTTTGCCGGGATCAGCGGCGATTTTTTCGACCTGCATATGGACGATGCCTACGCCCGTGAGGAGGGGTTCCCCGGACGGGTGGCGCATGGCCTGCTCGGCCTGGCCTTGGTCGACGGCCTGAAGAACCGTGCCGAAGTGCGCCTCGACGCCATTGCCTCTCTGGAATGGCAATACCGCTTTCTGGCACCAGTTTTTGTCGGTGACCGAATTTTCGCCCGGATCGAAGTTATCGACACTCGGGCGACGAAGGACGGAAAACGCGGCGTTGTGCGGCTCGGATTTAAGGTCTTGAACCAGAATGAGAAACTCATTCAGGAAGGCATTAACACCTTGCTTGTGCACGCCTGATCTGCAACGGGGTGCCTCACGTCGCAACAAACTCGATCGCTCGAAATGCCAATAACCCTGATCCCATCACCCCCCGACCCGGCCACCCTGTCGCCTTCGCCGATGATCGATAGTGACCATTTGGCGGTAATTAACTTTGCCCGTCAGCATGCCCCGGAAGGCACCGAACAAGAACGTGCCGTGGCGCTCTACTACGCTGTACGCGACGGGTTCCGCTACGACCCCTACCACTGTGACATCTCGGCGCATGGCATGAAGGCCAGCACGCTGATAACACAAGGCGTGGGCTGGTGCATTCCTAAGGCTACGCTACTGGCTGCCGCCTGCCGCGCAACGGGAATTCCAGCGCGGCTGGGCTTTACCGACGTGCGCAACCACCTGAGTACCCAGCGCATGCGGGAAAGCATGAAAACTGACATTTTCTACTGGCATGGCTACACCGAAATCTGGCTCGCCAACGCCTGGCGAAAAGCCACACCGGCCTTCAACCTAAACTTGTGCGAACGCTTTGGCCTACTGCCGCTGGAGTTCAACGGCGAGGACGATTCGATCTACCACCCGTTTGATCGCGCCGGCAACCGGCACATGGAATACCTTGCCCAGCGGGGCAGTTTTAATGACGTTCCGCTGGATCAACTGCTGGCCGATTTCCGCCTGCACTACCCCGACTGGATCAAGGTCATGACCAAGCCACAGAACACTGATTTCCTGACCGAAATCGATCTCGAAGTGGCCAACACGCCAGCACTACCGACTGCAGAGAAAATTTCCAAGCACTCTGAACACCAATTCACCCTGAATAGACATGTCCAACTCAATCCTGATCAGTGAACAATCCGGCGTACGTTATTTACACTTCAGTTCGGAGTGGATTCAAGGCGCGATGCGTATTCAGCGCCCGAATGCACTGGAACTTTCCTACACGCGGGAGATGATGGCCGGCCTATTGCTGCGCGAGGCGCCATGGCCAAAAAATGCATTGTTGATCGGACTCGGTGCCGGCTCGCTGGCCAAGTTCATCTACCACAAACTACCCGAAACGATAATTACGGTTGTCGAGATTGATCCGCAGGTTGAAATCGTTGCGCGCTTGAATTTCAAACTGCCTGATGACCCAACGCGACTGCGTGTCGTTATCGGTGATGGCGCGGAATACCTGCTCAACGGTGACACGCATTTCGACTCCATTCTAGTTGACGGCTTCGACAAAGATGGGCGTGCAGGCGTGTTGGATACCCTGCCCTTTTATCAGGCTTGTCGTGCCCGCTTAAGCAGCAATGGGCTATTAGCGGTTAACCTTCTTGGCCGCAGCAAGGGCTTTGAAGCCAGCGCAAAACGAATCGATACTGCGTTTGACGGTCGCTCGCTGATTTTTCCGTCGTGCGACAGTGGCAATACCATCGCCTTTGCCACCGATGGGGAAGCGATTGACGTTGGAGTTGCCGAACTGATTACCCGCGCCAGTTATTACCACAAGCACACCGGTCTCAATCTGACGCCAACTATCCCACGTCTGCAAACCTCTGGTTCGCTGGTTGAGAATCGACTTATCATCTGATCAGGCCGCGAGCTTTTGGTCTCCCTGTTTAGCATAGAGAAATTCCAGCACGGCCGCACGGTAATCCACGTAACGAAGATCGTGCGCGAGTTCCAGACGGTTTCGCGGACGTGGCAAATCCGGCAGACGAGGTTTTACAAGACCAAAGGCCTGCGTAAATACGCTTATCTACAATCGGACTTCTAAGGACTCAGTGACTGACGAGTGACAGTACGTGCGCTGCCATGGCCTGCACGACAAGTTCAGCCTCGCCTGCCGCGCAGGACAGCGAAAAGCTCACCTCGGGGTAGCGCTGACGCAACTCATCGAGGAGCATAGGCACGTCACGCCTGAGATGACCGCCTTGCGCGATGAACATAGGTAACACGACAATGTGATTAAAGCCTTCTTGCACCAGTAACTCAGCACATTGACACAAATCGGGCTGGATAAACTCCAGAAACGCCAACTCCACCCGTAGTTCAGGTGATTTTGCAAGAACCGTCTGCCGTACACGATGCATAGGTGCGGCCCACTCGGGATCACGAGAGCCGTGGCCAAAAAGGATAGTTGCTGATTTCTGCATAGAGCACACTTTACAGCAAGAAGAGCAAAACGCGCCAGTAGCACGTTCCAGACCAAAGTCTTTTTTGCAGTAAAGCTACAGGAAAATGCCGGAGAGAAAACGCTATCGAATATTGGAATGGATCCCCAACTGGATCACAACGACGATCATCAGAACAAAGGACACCATTTTCCAGAAGAAAACCGGATGACGCTCGATAAGCGGCGGACGGGTCTTGTTCAGGAAGGCTTGATTGGGATGATGAAGATCGTAAACAAACTCAGCAAGCTCCTCATAGCGCTCGGAGGGATCGGGATGCACTGCCTTACGGATCGCATCATCCACCCACGCCGGAGTTTTCCGATCATCAGTCAGAATGGACTGGTATTCCAGCTTCCGCTGTGCAGCGCGGGTCCTCGATTTCGGCACGTTGGTGCCATACGGCAGCTTACCTGGCAGCATCTGGTACGCCACCACACCAAGCGAGAAGATATCGGATCGCATTGAGCCTGCTTCGCCGAGGAAGTATTCGGGCGCTGCGAACTGTTCTGCACCCAGCAGATTGATCTGTTCAATCGGTGTTGCGATCTCCATGATGCCGGCAACGCGCGTCGCACCAAAATCAATGATCTTCACCGTCCCGGCGCTGTCGATCATGCTGTTGATACAATTCAAGCAGCAGAATCGCAACCGGCTCGAAATTTTAGGGGAAGCTCAGTATGTTTTAGTTACTCACTGCGCTCCAAAGTCTCGATTGAGAAGTATTGCGAATTTCATGACAAACGGCCTACTATTAACGTTGTACTGGTACGGCAGCACGCCTGTGTCACATCGGCATCATGTGCATTTCTACAGGAGATTCAGCGGGGAACTATTGACCGGGCATATTGCAGGGGGAACTATGTCGCCGCATCGATTACTAACTCGGCTGATCCTGATGGCGTTCTGTTCGAGTACGCCGATAAAGGCTGAACGGATGAACTGGCTACCCTAGTCGGTATTCATGATATCCGGCGGGCCGTATTTCAGAATAGTTTCTTCCAATATTGAATCTACGACGAATACATTCTCAAATTTTGATTAAAACAACGGTTCCTCTAGCCTTTACGTTTCCATCGGCGTCGTGCCTCCGCGTACCTCTTCACTTATTAACCTAACTTAGGAAAATTGACATGACAAATTTCACTCAAACCGTGCTTTTTACAGACACTGACGGTCGCGCAAAATTTCGCAGCGAACAGATCCCTCTTACTGACGGGAATCCTGCAGCACAGTTATCAGCCATTCTGCCTTCGACAGGTATTCAGTTGCGCGAGAGTCCGGCTGGTTTCCGCAGCCAGGTACATTGCACCGGTGTACCGCAGTGGGTGTTCATTCTTGGCGGTGCGATGGAAATCGGATTGAGCGACGGGACTTCGCGCGTCTTTGTTGCCGGGGAGCATTTCTATTCCGCCGACACGTTGCCGGCGGGCGCTACCTTGGACCCCGCCGTTCACGGTCACTGGAGTCGGCAACTCGGCAATCAGCCGTTGGTGACACTGTTCGTCAAGGGCTGACTTGGAGTTTAGAGGACCGGTAACGCCTCTGAACCGAGTGCTCTCTTACGAATAGAGCTATTGGCCCGCCCCCTGCATCAGAATCGTTGTCGCCTCCTTACAATTGGAATCTGGGGCGGAGACAACTATTCTGACGCAGGAGGTGGGATGAACGTCAAACTTCTCCGCTAACGCGGCTAGCGTCTCTTCGCCCTTGAGGGCGGCATCGCTACCTTGGCCTTAAATACGGACGTGTGATTACGACGGCAATCTTCTCATTGCCACTGCTCCTTGTCTGGCCATTCACATCGCACATTGCAGCAGAAATATCACTTATCCGATTGCCCAATTCCCTGGAGCTATCTCTAAAAACTCGACTCGCCTTATTGGCTGGAAGAGTTAGTTGGTCAGCCCACCCCCAGCAGCAGCACACAGTTACGGCCTTGGTTTTTGGCCAAATAGAGGGCCTCGTCAGCACGGCGGATAAGGTCGTCGATGGACTGGTCGCTAGGTGCCAAGAGAGTGCCGCCTACGCTGATCGTTACGGGTTCCGCCAGCCCCGCTTGGACGCCCAGCTTTTCCTCCACCACAGCGCGTGTGCGTTCTGCGAGATTAGCCAGATGCTCTGCATCCACGCCATCGAGCACGATGAGAAACTCCTCACCACCGTAGCGGCCAAAGGTGTCGTACGGACGCAGCGTCGGCGCGATAATGGCAGCCAGTTCCTTGAGCACGATATCGCCTTGTGGGTGGCCGTAGCGGTCGTTAACGGACTTGAAGTAGTCCACATCGATCATCAGGCAGCCAAGTGGCGCGCGGTGTCTGCGCTGCCGTGCGAAGCCTTCGTTAAATCTACTCATGAGCGAGGCACGATTCGCAACGTTAGTCAGTGTGTCCGTGGTGGCCATGCGCCGCAGCGCCACCGAGGATTCGTCCAAGCGGTTCTGCATTTGTCGAAAGAAATACCACAGCGTCGCAAGCAACAGGAATACCGTGATTATGCTCAAGCTGGTAATGACCAGGTTGTTCTGGCGCAGCGCCTTTTTTACATCGGCGACACTGAAGCTCACACTGATGCCGCCGCGCACCTGGCCCACACTGTAACCTTGCTTGGCGTGGCAGGCGAGACAGGACTTCTCTACCAACAGTGGTGCCATGTAGCGCAGGCGTTGTCCTTCAGAATCGTCCTCTATGGAAACAAACTCATTCTTCCCGGCCTCGAACTCGCGCAGGGCTTTGGCCTCGAAGGCATCCGGGGTGTTTTCAGGGTTGAGCGGGCGCAGGCTGGTGATGTGAAAGGTAAAGAGTTTATTTTCGTCAGCAATCTCGGATATTTCGCGGGTCATCAGCGCCGGGTTCTTTAGGGTCAGCACCCTGCCATCGGCGGCCTTCAGGTCCGGGTTCTCCAAATAGGGATTAGACTGCATTCCAGGGCGTTTGAAGACATAGACACCACCGTGCTGAGCGCTCCACTTGCGCGTAAGTACGATGCTCTGAAAGTGAGCACGAGCCTGAACGATAACTTGGTCGTTGAGGAGATCCTTGGTGCGCATGGCCAGGCCAAAAAAAATGGCTGAAACGCACAGTGCGATGACCAGACTGGCTATAAAGAGGAAGTGCTTGAAGGTACGACTATCGTCAGACATGTCTTGTTCCACGCACGATTTTGAGCATTTCCTATTTTAATAAAAACCCACATCTGTCCGGTAGTTTTTGAACTCACTTAATGGAAGCCCTGTAATGACGAGAGTCTTGCCATGATTTCTGATTCCGACGATTTGAAATCGCGAGCGCCCTTTTCGCCGTATCTTTGCCAGTTTCTCAGGCAAATGAGG
>JBBRDR010000101.1:0-11268 GCA_038203745.1 Burkholderiales bacterium
GCGAACAAAGGAAAGCAGGCAACTCGTCAGGCGATCGACGTTAATGAAGCAAATCTCTAAACGCCAACGATGAGCGTTTCGCACTGGCCGCTTAAGGTCTATGCCGAGGCTGCTTGAGCCTTGTTACCAAAGAAAAGCCGGCGGGGACTTCGGTCCCCGTCGTCATTTGTATTCCGGAAACGTCAAGAAGACGCTATTTCGTCCGGGTTTGGCAATAGTTCTTATTGACCAGAAACTACCTTGTGGGCTGTGCCGGGTACCTAAAAAATAGTCGATTGATACGGTAAACATTCCGAAATTACACAATGTCGTGAATTGCCAAGCGACCTCTCTTGCTCAAAAGAAAGCCTGGTACGTAGCGGCTGTCACTAATAATAAACATTAATTAAAGGGAGTAAGCGTGCTTGACGCTTTGAGTCTTGGTTCTTTTTGTTAATTAGAGTTAGTTCTTATACGGAATATTAACTTGAATATTTATTGGTTGTTCTTGTGTAAATTCACGACGAGAATGAGTCTGTGGCTTTAAGGGTTGCCATTTTCTGTAGCCGCTGTGAATAGCATTAATTCGGTTAGCACTAGGCGTGATGTTGCGGTACCAGAAGTTTCTCTTGATGTAATGCGACGTGCTTACGGGAGGGAAGGTGATTAGTACAGTTTATGGAGTCTGGGACGGTGTCGTTTATGACTTCCGGCGGGGGCAGACTGGCACTCAACCCATCGCTTTGAAGGGCCTTGAGGATTTTGAGCCGCACAATCCGACCAAGGCATTCATTGCGGACCGGGGCTTTTTGATTTTTGACCGGGATACGAGTCTGGTAGAGGCCTTCGGTTGCTACATGCGTCAGGCGGTAAAAGAATCCTGCGGGCGATGCGCGCCCTGCCGTGTCGGGACGCAGCGCATTCGTGATTTGCTGCAAGACTGTTCTGACGGCGCGACAAAGAAAGGCTTTCTCGATAGCATCGAAGAAATAGCCCGGCAGGTTACGGATACATCGCTTTGCGGCATGGGGCAGTCCTGCGCCAGGAGTCTCCTTGATGCCTTGAAATATTTCCCGGATGAATTCAAGCCGCTGACCCCGGCCCAGTCTGTTTTCCAGCACAGCTTCGTTTACACCACAGCGCCTTGTATTGAAGCTTGCCCGTCCAAAGTGGATGTGCCCAAGTACATCGATGGCGTCAAAGGGGGTAAGTTTGATTTTGCGCTGGGCGTGGTGCTCGACAAGTATTCCATGGCGGCCACCTGCGGCCGGGTATGCGTGCGATTCTGCGAAACAGCCTGTCGCCGCACTGGTGCCGAAGGCGCCGTGGGTATTCGCATGCTCAAGCGTTACGCGGCTGACCAGGCGATCATCAATAAGCGATTGCAATTCACCAAGCCGGCCGTCCAGCACAAGCAGCGTGTGGCGGTAATCGGTGCCGGCCCGGCCGGTATTACCTGCGCTTACAAGTTGCTGCTCGAAGGCATTCAGGTGGATGTTTTCGACGCGCAGAAAGCGGCGGGTGGCATGGCCTCGATTGGCATTCCCAGTTATCGGTTGCCCAAAGACGTGCTTAAGGCAGAGACTGAAGACATTGTTCGTCAGTTGGGCGGTAATTTCTTCTACGGCAAGGTGCTGGGCGAAGGTTTTTCGATCGATGATCTGCTCGCCAAGGGTTACGCCGCAGTATTTTTGGGTTACGGGGCGAGTCAGGGTGCCCGACTCGGCATCCGCAATGAGGATCCGAAACTTGATGGTTATGCTTCAGGTGTGGACTTCCTGCTCAGGGTTCACAATCATGTCGAGTACGGTGAGCCGTTTGAAGTTCAGGGTGATGTCGTGGTTGTCGGCGGTGGCAATGTAGCGATGGATTGTGCACGCTCTGCGCGTCGCATGGGCGCCAAATCGGTACATCTGATTTATCGTCGTACCGTGGACGACATGCCGGCTGAAGACGACGAAATTACCGCCGCCGAACATGAAGGAATCATCTTCCATTGCCTGACTAACCCCTCCGGTCTGGTGGTGGAAAATGTCAAAAGCAGTGGCAAAAGCAGTGGCAAGGTCACCGGCGTTGAGCTGGTCAAAATGCGCCAGACAGATCGAGATGCTAAAGGCCGGCGGAATGTCGAGGCGGTGCCTGGCTCGGAGTTCGTGATGAATTGCGATCTGGTGGTTGCCGCTATTGGCCAGCAGGTAGACAAGAACGTTCTCAAACCGGAAGAAGGCGTTGATCTGGATCGCTGGAACTGCATCACGGTTAACCCGGATACATTGGAAACTTCCCGCAAAGGCGTGTTTGCTGGTGGCGATTGCGTTTTGGGGCCCTTGACGCTGGTCAATGCACTTGATCACGGTGACCGTGCTGCCGCAAGTATCCGTGACTATTTACTGAATGGCGAAGTGCTGATCAAGCCGGGGCGCCGGATGCAGAATATTCTGGCGCAAAACAATTTGTTTGAAGGTGAATGCCTGAAAACAATGCCCTTGCACAGAAAGCCGGCCACTGTTCCAAAACTCGATGCGAATAAACGGATCAAGCACTTTGACGAGGTCGATGGTGTCATCTCAAAAGAAGTGGCTTACGAGGAAGCCAGCCGTTGCCTGCGCTGTTATCGACTCTATTCGGTGGTTACCGAAAAGCATCTCCGGCAAGCGCCAAATGCTGTTTATAGAGAACCCATCTTTCCAGAGTAAATGCCCATGAAAGCCACGATCAACGGTAAGGAACTCGCATTTGAGCCCAATGAAACCATTCTCGAAGTTGCGCGAAAAAATGGCATTTTCATCCCGACGCTCTGCGAACTGAACGATATCGACCATACGCCCGGAACCTGCCGGGTTTGTCTGGTAGAGATCAAACAGAATGTTGATTCCGCTCCGCAGTATGTCACGGCCTGTGATACCGCCATGGCCGAAGACTGGGACGTCATGACCCGCACGCCGAAGGTGCAGGAAATGCGCCGGTTGCAGATGGAAATGATCATGGCCGATCACCATCAGGATTGCGCCTCGTGCCCGCGTAACGGCAATTGCGAACTGCTGGCGACGGCCAACTCGGTTGGCCTGAGGCAGGTTCGCTTCCACTACACGGAAGGCTGGGAGAGTCTGGAACCGGATCAAGGTCGCCAGCCGATCATTTACGACCGCAGCCGCTGTATTCGTTGCCAGCGCTGCGTTGCCGTCTGCCGTACGGTTCAGGATGTCGATGCGCTGGAGTTGACGGGTTGGGGCAATGCAGCCGGTATTCGTCTCAAGAACGGTTCGGTGGCGGCTTCACCCTGCGTGACTTGCGGCCAATGCGTCATGGTTTGCCCGACCGGCGCGCTATCCGAACGTGATCAGACTCAGGACGTACTCGACTATCTGGCCGACCCGGAGATCATCACTGTCTTTCAAACGGCGCCAGCCATTCGCGTGGGTATCGGCGAGGAGTTCGGCCTGCCGGCCGGAACCAACGTCGAAGGACAAATCATCGCCGCGCTGCGACTGATGGGGGCCGATGTGATTCTGGACACCAACTTTGGCGCCGACGTAGTGATCATGGAGGAAGGCACTGAACTTCTCGGCCGTCTGAAAAAGAGTAGCCGGCCAACCTTTACCTCTTGTTGCCCGGCCTGGATCAACTTCGCCGAGAAACATTATCCGGAGATTCTGCCGCTGCTTTCCAGTACCCGTTCGCCACAGGCCGTCATGGGTAAGATTGCAAAATCCTACCTGGCGGAAAAACGCGGTATTGATTCAAAGAAAATGCGCATGATCGCGATCATGCCCTGTACGGCCAAGAAGGAAGAGGCCGCTCGCCCCGAGCTTGGCAATAATGGCGTTCCGGATGTCGATATCGTGCTCACCATGCGCGAGTTTGCCCGTCTGCTGCGGCGCGAAGGTATTGACCTCAAATTGCTTGAACCGTCTGCCTATGATGACCCGCTAATGAGCGAATATTCCGGGGCCGGTGCCATCTTTGGCACCACCGGTGGTGTCATGGAAGCGGCGGTACGCACCATGTACTACGTGGTCAACGGCAAGGAACTGGAACACATCGAAGTCGCGCAGTTACGCGGGTTCGAGAACGTGCGCTCGGCTCATGTCAACCTGGGCGGTGAATACGGACAGATCAAAGTGGCGATGTGTCACGGACTCAAGGGTACGCGACAGTTGGTCGAGGCTGTACTCGACGGAACTGCAGATTTTGACTTTATTGAAATCATGGCCTGTCCGGGAGGTTGCGTTGACGGCGGCGGTACCCTGCGCAGCAAGAAATCGTATATTCCACACGCCATGAAACGCCGCGAGACTATTTTCAATATTGATCGCAAGACCAAGGTTCGTCAGTCACACAACAACAAACAGGTGCAGAAGCTCTATGCTGATTTCCTGGGCGAACCCCATTCTGAAAAGGCGCATCACATGCTTCATACGCAATACAACTCGCGGCCGTGCGGAGTAGCGGCAGATATCCAGAAGGTTTGGGATGAGTTGAAAAAGCAGGGCGGGAGTTGAGCCATGAAAAGCCATTAACCACGGAGAGCACGGAGCACACGGAGAAGAACTTGAGTTGGAGTCACTGATTACAAGAGCGGGCAAAACACTGTCTTCATTTGCTTATATTTTTTCCGTGTTCTCTGTGCTCTCCGTGGTTTGAATTGTTTTTGAAGGCACATGGAAAGGACACGGAAATGTCAGATTGCAGAGAAAATGACTGGCTGAATGCTGGTGAAGTCGACGACGTGCTTCGTGCCGCTGTACGGGATGACGTGAAGATTCGCGCGGTGCTGCAAAAGGCGCGCGAACTGAAGGGCTTGAACATGGCCGACGTGGCCACGCTGTGTCAAATCACCACGCCTGAGCAGACCGGGGAATTGTTCGAAACGGCGCGTAGCGTCAAAGAGCAGATCTACGGGCATCGTATGGTTCTTTTTGCACCCCTGTACATCTCGAATGTGTGCGCTAACGAATGCACCTACTGCGCCTTCCGTGTCTCCAATAAAGCTTTACCACGCACGGCATTGGACATGGCCGGGATTCAGCGCGATACCACTGAACTGATCCGGCAGGGGCACAAGCGCCTGTTGATGGTCGCCGGTGAAGGCTACTCAGTGGCCAACGGTGGTTTCCAGTACGTTCTCGATGCCATCGCGGCGGTTTATGACGTGACCGATGTCACCGGCAACATCCGCCGGCTCAATGTTAACCTTGCGCCGCTGGAGGTTGAGGAATTCCGGTTGCTCAAGGAGGCCGGAATCGGTACCTACCAGTTGTTTCAGGAAACCTACCATCGTGACACCTATGCCGCCGTGCATTTGTCCGGCAGGAAGCGCGATTACGATTGGCGCGCTTCAGCACTGGATCGAGCCATGCAGGTTGGTGTCGACGATGTCGGCATGGGCGTTTTATTCGGCCTGCACGACTGGCGCTTTGAGTTGCTGAGCCTGATGCAGCACATCCGGCATCTGGAGGACGTTTTTGGCGTCGGCTGCCACACCATCAGCGTGCCACGCATCGAACCGGCCGACGGTTCAGAAATGTCTCTGGCACCGCCAGCCCAGGTCAGTGACGAGGATTTCAAGAAGATCATTGCCATCCTGCGTCTGGCGGTGCCCTACACCGGACTGATCCTGTCGACCCGCGAATCGGCGGCGATACGCCGAGAATGCTATGCACTGGGCGTCTCACAGATTTCCGCCGGCAGTCGTACCAATCCCGGGGGTTACAGTGAAGCTGAACCGGGGCTCGAACAAGCGGCCGGGCAGTTCCAGCTCGGCGATCATCGTTCGCTCGAAGAGATCATCCAGGAACTTGCCGTGATGGGTTTCATTCCGTCCTTCTGTACGGCTTGCTACCGGCTGGGGCGCACCGGGCAGGACTTCATGGATCTGGCCAAGCCCGGTTTGATCAAGCTGAAGTGCGACCCGAATGCCGTGACCACATTTCAGGAATACCTGATCGACTATGCCAAGGATGTGGCACGCTGCGAGGGCGAGAAAGCCATCGCCAACGAGCTGAACGGCATGAATAACAAGGCGCGCAAGACAGCTGATCGCATGCTGGGCAAGATTCGCTCTGGCAAACGCGATGTGTATTGTTGAAAAGCATTAACCACTGAGTACGGAGAAAGAACTTATGAGGTGTTTTCTTTCAGCACCAGGAAGAGCAAGTTCAAACGAAATGAACGCATTGCTTTTCTATGTCTTCTCCGTGGTTCAACTTCTTTTATGACTTTCTGAACATGCGTACAGAAATCGACTCCCTCGGCGAATTTCAGGTTCCTGTTGCAGCGCTGTACGGTATTCATACGGCGCGGGCGCTGATCAATTTTCCACTCACCGGTTCGCCCTGTTCCCCGGAATTGATTCGCGCCATGGCGCTGGTCAAACTGGCCTGTGCACAAACCAATGCCGGGCTGGGTTATCTGGAAAGCGATGTGGCCGATGCGATAGGTCAAGCAAGTACGGAGCTGGCGGAAGGTCAGCATCGAGATGCGATCGTGGTCGATGCGCTGCAGGGTGGTGCCGGAACTTCGCTGCATATGAATGTGAACGAAGTTATTGCCAACCGTGCCGAGGAAATTCTTGGTGGCCGGCGCGGTGAATACCATCATGTTCATCCGCTACATCATGTCAATCTGCACCAATCGACCAATGACGTTTTTCCGACAGCATTGAAAATTGCCGCGATCGAAAGCCTCCACCGGCTGGAGAAAGCGATTACCGCTTTGCAGAACGCCTTTCAAACGAAAGAGCGCGAATTTTCCGGCATCGTGAAGGTGGGCCGTACGCAGATGCAGGACGCTTGCCCGATTACACTGGGTGCGGAATTTTCGGCCTGGGCCGAAGCGCTGGGGCGCGATCGCTGGCGCATATTCAAGTGTGAGGAACGCTTGCGTGTTGTCAATCTCGGTGGCACGGCCATCGGCACCGGCTTGACTGCACCGCGTGACTACATCTTCAGGGTGACGGAAAAACTGCGCGAGCTGACTCGCCTCGGGCTTTCGCGCGCAGAGAATCTGGTGGATGCTACGCAGAACGCCGATGTTTACGTTGAGGTCTCGGGTATTTTGAAGGCGCATGCCGTGAATTTGTTCAAGATTTCTTCTGATTTGCGTCTGCTATCTTCCGGGCCACATGCCGGCTTCGGCGAAATTACTTTGCCAGCTGTTCAGGTCGGATCGAGCGTCATGCCGGGAAAGGTGAATCCGGTGATCTGCGAGGCCGTCGGGCAAGCCGCGTTGCAGGTGATGAGTCAGGACATGGCGGTGACGCTGGCTGCGCAGTCCGGTCAGCTTGAGCTCAATGCCTTCCTGCCGCTGATCGCGCATGCCCTGCTCGGCAACCTCGCGCTGCTGGAACGCGCGTGCACGATCTTCCGCGAACGTTGTATCGACGGTGTGCAGGCCAATGCGGCACGCTGTAGTGAACTGTTGGAGTGCTCGCATGCTCAGGTTACCGCGCTGGTACCGGCTCTGGGTTACGAACTGGCGGCAGATGTGGCGAAGCAAGCGCAGCAGACGCAGCAAACCATCCGGAACGTTGTATTGGCGCGTAGTTTGATTGCGCCGCAGGTGCTTGACCGGCTATTGTCAGCCGATGCCATGACGGCGCTGGGTTACAGTAAAAACGATTTTAAGGATTGAGCATGCTGGAAACGCCGAAAGGATTACGGCTGCACATCGGCATCTTCGGACGCCGGAACAGCGGAAAATCGACCTTGATGAACGCGCTGATCGGGCAATCCATCTCGATTGTCTCCGACCAGCCCGGAACGACGACCGACCCGGTCGAAAAAACCTTCGAACTCGCGCCGCTCGGGCCGGTAGTGTTTATCGACACGGCCGGTTTCGACGATCAAGGTGTGCTGGGCGAATTGCGTGTGAAGAAAACCCGCGAGGTGCTCGGGCGAGTGGATATCGGCCTGGTGGTTGTCGGTGAAGAAGGCCTTGGTTCGTTTGAGCGTCAGTTAGTCAACACGCTGCGTGAAACGGAAACCCCCCTGGTTGTGATCTTTAACAAGGCTGATCTGGCAATCCCTGCACCGGCTCTGCTTGAACAACTCCAGTGTGAAGAAATTGAAACCGTCTCCATCTCTGCGATGCAGGGTGTCGGGATCGACAAACTCAAGGAAGCTCTGTTCCGTCAAGCGCCGGAGGCTTGTATCGAAGACCCGCGACTGGTCGGCGACCTGATCGGGCCGGGCGATCTGGTGGTGCTGGTGGTGCCGATTGATCTGGGCGCACCCAAGGGGCGTCTGATCCTGCCGCAAGTGCAGACCTTGCGTGACATCCTCGACAGTGATGCGGTGAGCCTGATGGTCAAGGAACGTGAACTGGCCAGCGCCTTGTCGCGCCTAAGCGAGAAACCCAAGCTGGTGGTCTGCGATTCGCAGGTCGTGCTCAAGGTCGCGGCGGATACGCCACCCGAAATCCGGATGACGACCTTCTCGATCCTGATGGCGCGTTTCAAGGGCGATATGCTCGGGCTGGCCGAAGGTGCCGGAGCGATTTCGCGTCTCAAGCCGGGCGACCGGGTGCTGATTGCCGAAGCATGTTCGCATCATGCGCTGGCTGACGACATCGGCCGCGTGAAGATTCCTCGCTGGCTGCGCCAGTATGCCGGCGGCAATCTGGAGATCGACGTCAAGTCGGGTAAGGATTTTCCGGACGATCTGACGCCCTACGCCTTGGTCGTGCAATGCGGAGGTTGCACCGTTACGCGTAAGCAGATTCTGGTGCGTCAATACCGTGCCGCACGCCAGGGTGTGCCAATGACCAATTACGGCATGGCTATCTCCGTTTCACAGGGCGTGATGGAGCGTGCACTGGAGTGCTTCCCCGCCGCATTGGATGCTTACCGACGCGGCGTAGCCGGAGTCTGATCATGACCACTGTTTCACCCGTCCGCATCGAGTGGATGAAATCACCTCACCTTTCAAGGACAGCAAACCCATTAAGCACCCCGGCGCAGGAATTCGCCGAAACGCTGGCAAATGATCTTCCTGATCGTAAAACGCTGCGCAGGATTTTGTCCACTCAGCAGCCTGACGAAATCGAGGTTATCCGCCACGCCGCCGAGCAAGCGCTGCTGAAAAACTGTGGTGATACAGTGCGGCTACGTGGATTGATCGAATTTTCCAATCGTTGCATCTCGGATTGTCATTACTGCGGTATTCGGCGCAGCAATAAGGCTCTGGGTCGCTACACACTGAAGCTCGACGAAATTGTCGAAACAGCCCAATGGTGCAGAGACAAGGGCTATGGCTCAGTCGTTCTGCAATCCGGTGAGCGGCGCGATGCCAAATTTACCCGTTTCATCAGCGAAGTCGTTTACGCCATCAAGGCCGCAACCCGCTCGGAGGAGCTCCCGCAGGGCGTGGGTATTACGCTGTGTATTGGCGAACAGTCGGTTGATACTTATGCAACATGGTTCGAAGCGGGTGCGCACCGTTATCTGCTGCGCATGGAGACGTCGTCGCCGAAGCTGTTTGCGGAACTGCACCCGGAAAAACAGACGTATGCGTCACGTATAAACTGCCTGAAAACGCTGAAAAAAATCGGTTATCGCGTGGGTACCGGCGTGATGATCGGCCTGCCGGGACAAACCCTCGACGATTTGGTCGACGATGTCTTGTTCTTTCGCGATATCGGTGCTGACATGATTGGCATGGGGCCCTATATACCGCACGAACAGGCGTTATTGCCGGGAGTGTTGATTCCCGAAGCAGCCGCCCGCATGCAGTTGTCGCTGCGTATGATTGCCGCTACGCGTCTCCTGCTGCCCACCATTAATATCGCTGCCACGACGGCATTGCAGGCCCTGTCGCCGGACGGCCGTGAGCAGGGTTTGCGTTTCGGCGCCAACGTCATCATGCCGCAAGCGACTCCGCCGCGCGTACGGCGCATGTACACGCTCTACGATGGCAAGCCCTGTCTGGACGACAGCGCAGATCAGTGCGCTACCTGCCTTGAGGGGCGAATCAACTCGGTCGGGCGAAGAATGCTCAAGAACGGATGGGGGGATTCCTTTTCGGCAAGGCCATGAAACACCGGCGGTGACTTCGGTCCCCGTCGTCATTTCAGCACGATTGTTTTTATTGCTTTCCAGACAGGCAAGACGGCGCTGTTAGCCTGCTTTCCCTGCACAGCACGACCCATCGGGTATAATTATTTCATCCTGTTTTTGCCAAACGTTATGCGCAGCAAAATTGTCACTCTCCTTGTTGTTGGGGTCGTCGGTTGTGCAACGCTGACGCAGAACTATCTTACCGAGCACTTCGGCCCCGAAGACCCCATGCGCTTTGACCAGGCGCTTATCACCGGTTCCGGTGACATTTCTTATCGCAATGACGTGCGGCCGGTGCTTGAAAAACGCTGCGTGGTCTGCCATGCCTGCTATGACGCGCCATGCCAGCTCAAATTGGGTGCCTGGGATGGCGTGGCGCGCGGCGCAACCAAGGCGCAGGTTTACGATGCCGCCCGCTTTGTCGAGGCACCGATGACTCGTCTTTTCGTTGATGCGCAGAAGCCGTCGCAATGGCGTGAGAAGGGCTTTTATCCGGTACTCAATGAACGCACGCCGTCACCCGTAAACAATCTGGCGGCGAGTGTTCTGTACCGCAGTCTGGCACTCAAGAAAGCGCACCCGCTGCCCGACGAGAACGTGCTGTCGAATGCCTTCGATTTTTCGCTCAACCGCGACCAGACGTGTCCGCGGCTTGACGAGTACGACGCTTATGAACGCGATCACGCGCTCGGTGGTATGCCCTATGGTTTGCCGGGGCTTAATGCCGCCGAGCTTGATGTCATCACGCGCTGGCTCGCCGCGGGTTCTCCCGACGATGCGCCGCAAACATTGCCGCCCGCTATTGCACGCCAGATAAAAGACTGGGAACAGTTCCTCAACGGTGATTCGCTCAAAGAACAGCTGATGAGTCGCTATCTCTATGAGCACTTGTACCTCGGGCACCTGATTTTCGAGAACGACGCGCAGCAGCGCTCGTTCCGTGTCATCCGCTCGGCAGAGGCTCCCGGCACACCGGCGCTGCCGGTTGCTACACGCCGCCCGTACGATGATCCGGGCGTTCCCCGTGTGTATTACCGCTTGGTGTCTGAAGACGAAAGCATCGTTGCCAAGACGCATATGCCCTATCTGCTGTCACCGTCGCGCATGGCCAAGTATCGAGGCTGGTTCCTCAATGCGTCCTACCGCGTCGACGCGCTGCCGTCCTACGCGATTGAGCAGGCATCTAACCCGTTCATTACTTTCGCGGCGATTCCGCCGGACTCGCGCTACCGATT
>JBBRDR010000102.1:0-11127 GCA_038203745.1 Burkholderiales bacterium
CGGCAGGACTGAAGGTCGGTTGAGACCAGCCCAACGAGCGGGAAAAAGCTGTCGCTCGGCTATATTTGTGGCGAACTGCAGGTATCCATGGTGAAGCGGCCTGTCAAACAATTGGCCTATTGAAACATCGAGCGGCAGCAGTTGGCCGCGTCCTGCCAAACTGTACTCGAACTTTGCTCGCCGTAAAGCCGCCATTTAGATTCCAACCGAATGCAAACTTTCGATGACGCATCGAGCGTCGGCTCATGGCCGAAAGTGACGATTGGCAATTGCACCCGATACCGGACCTTCGCCAAAGCAGCCAGATTACTCTATGCCGACTTTACAGAGCAATGACGTAAGTCATGATATCGGCCGCAAGCAGGCGTAGCACTCCCAAAAAACAGCGTGAACGGCAAACATCCGGTCAGATACCAGACTCTGCTTTCTTTCCATAAGCGATCAGATCGATATATATTTTTGCGTCACTCTCAGCGGGTTTTTAAATACTGATCGAGCGGCACCCAAATATTTTTGGCAATACTCAATTCTCCAGAAAGTGCCTGAGCTTCTGCGGCCATCTTTGTCGTTAAGCCACGAGTGACTGTAAGATTTCGTTTGGCATTTTTTCGGACGAAGGATCTTTGGTGGCAGACACCATGAGCAGCGCTATGCCTGCGACTTTATTTTCTTTCACCCCCTGGCCGCGCACATAGAGCATGCCCAGATTTCCGATGGGCAGCGCATCGCCCTGCACCGATGCCTTGCGATACCGCTCATTGGCTTTTGCGAAATCAACCTTCGTGCCGCGACCATTTTCGTAGCGTACGCCCAGATTGTATTGCGCAGCGGCACTGCCTTGTGCGGCGACTTTGCCATACCAAACAATTGCTTCCTTCTCATCTATGCCAACCCCGATGCCTTTTTCATACATCAGGGCTAAATTGAACTGGGAATCGGCATGACCTTCTTTAGACGCCAGGAGGAATTTTTTGTAGGCAAGCGGCAAATCGTTGGCTTGATAAGCGGCAATCCCAGCCTCGAAATTGGCATTATCTTTAGTTTGAGCGTAGGGCTCTACCGCAGTTAACGGCGTGACCTACCATCAGAATGGTTCCACTTGGTATAAGCCATATTACGGATCGAGCGGCGTGTACTACGAAGTGGTACAAGCGCCGTAATTTGCTACGATCTACGGCAGGAGCGCCCCATTGTTGACCAAGCGGAGCAGGACTCTGATGGCTGCTTTGGCCAACTTCTTGACGGGCAGCTAACGGAAACCGTTGCCACCCGGAGCCCATATTCATCACCCCTGACGCGCTCGACATGCCCACCTTAGAGGGCGCCGCTCTACCCAATTGAGCGCCGGGCGCCAGAAGCCAGTGATGCATAGCCGGCTCGGCCGATGGCAACCATCCTGCGCAGGAACCCCATTTTCGCTACTGCCGCAAATGCAACGAACAGGAGTAAGCTTGCCGCGCTATAGCTGGAAGAATTCCAACGTCCCATTCATCTTACTCATGAAAGGTTAGCTATGAATATCATTGCGCGCGTCAAGGAAATCCTGCTTTCCCCGAAACAAGCCTGGCCGGTTATCGAAGCGGAATCGACCGACGTCACCACGCTGTACACGCAGTACATCATGATTCTGGCTCTGATCCCGGCCATTGCCTCATTTATCGGCATGTCATTGATCGGCGTCAACGCCTTTGGACTTTCAGTGCGCGTTCCGTTGCTGACCGGCCTGGTCAATATGGTTGTGAGTTACACCCTGTCACTGGCCATGATTTATGTGCTGGCGCTGATTGTCGATGCCTTGGCGACAACCTTCGGTGGCCAGAAAAACACCATGCAGGCACTCAAACTCGTGGCCTACGGAAGTACGGCCGGAATGGTCGGCGGCGTGTTCTCGGCGATCCCGGCACTCGGAGCACTGGGCTTGCTGGCTTCGCTGTACTCCATCTACCTACTCTTTCTCGGCATTCCGGTCATGATGAAATCGCCACAGGACAAGGCACTGCCCTATACCGCCGTATTGCTGGTCTGCGGCCTGGTAGCCGGCGCCATTATTGGCGTTGTATCAACCGTCCTGAGATAATTTCCAGCGGGTCTTGCAAGCTCTCAAACCAAAGAGCTGCAAGACCCGTAGTATTTACTTGAGGTTCTTGGCCGACAGCAGCATCACCTGCCCCACGGCAAAACCGATACTGATCCCCTTTTGCTCATCGCCCCAGACGCAGGTCCGAATAGCAAACGTCTCATCACAACGTGCGGGCTCTCCGATGATCTTTTTGACATCCTCGTAGGACTGACCCACTTTGAGCTTGCTGTAATTATCCATGTTGAGCTGGCTGCCACAGGCCGCAAGAAAAGCGCAGCACACTACAAAGCCAGCGCGATACAACAGGTTCCGGGAAATCATCAGATGCTCCTTAAGGTGAGAAAGGTGAGGCTTCACGCATAGTCAACGCTGACATTATCGCCGCACAGTCAGTCATCGACGGCAAAGATTGAGCGACGGTCCAAAAGCGGAGGGGGGTCGTATAGTTTTCCTTCGGCATATTCAGGGTTGATTTTTCACCCCGGGTTGCCCAGTCCCATTATGGGGCTATTCTGCTGGCGGCTTACCTTGACTGACACTCTCACCATCTTTGGCCCGTAAAGTCCAGAACGATAGCGATGAAATCATGGTCACGCCACCCAAGGTCAGAAAGGCGTGGTGCAGTGCATTAGTCACCGCGACGCGATCCGACTGTAACAGGTCGCCGAGATACCACGCTGTCACCAGTGATCCGCAGGCCAGACCGAAACTCATTGACATTTGTTGAAGCGAGCTGGCAATGGTACTCGCCATGCTCGAATCCGCCACTTTGATGTCGGCATAAGCCATGGAGTTCATGCTCGAAAATTGCAGCGAATTGAAAAAACCTTGTGCCAGCCCGAGCAAAACAATCAGTGCGACCGGTGTTCCGGGACTGATGCCGGCGAACAGGCAGATGGTCATGCCGATCATCACGGTATTGACCGTCAACACACTGCGGTAGCCAAAGCGCTTGAGAATCGGCGCCGAAAAGAACTTCATGCCCATGGCCGCTGCAAAAGCAGGCATCATCAGCAAACCGGATTGCCAGGCCGGTAATCCGAGCCCGAGTTGATAAAGCAGCGGCAGCAGGAACGGCAGGCCGCCGAGGCCTAACCGTGTGATGAAACCACCAAACACCGAAACACGAAAGGTACGCACGCGAAACAGCGAAAGCCGCAGGATCGGATAGGGGATGCGGCGCGCATGCCAGACATAGGTGGCCAGCAAGCTGAGGGACGCAATGAGCAGGATGGCGGCAGAAGTGACATCAATCCGATGTTCGCCAAAGATTTCCAGTAGCCAGGAGAGCAGTGCAACGCCGGAGCCGAACAGAACCAATCCGATGACATCCAGCGGTCGTGAAGTCTCGCCGCGATAATCCGGCATGTGCCGATGAATCAACCACTGCGCCGCCAGCCCAACGGGCACGTTAACAAAAAAGATGACTCGCCACGGTAACCAATGGACGATCAGTCCACCGATGGCCGGCCCGAGCAGCGGCCCGACCAAGGCGGGGATGATGACAAAATTCATCGCCACCAGCAATTCGGATTTCGGGAAGGTACGGATGATGGCCAGCCGTCCGACCGGCATCATCATTGCCGCGCCCATGCCCTGCAGGATACGTGCGGCAACCAGCATCGGCACATTCAGCGAGAGGCCGCACAGAATGGAAGCAAAGGTAAAAACCGCTACGGCAGCGCTGAACACGCGCCGCGTTCCAAAACGGTCGGCCATCCAGCCGCTGATCGGGATGCACACGGCCAGACTCAGAATATAGCTGGACACGACAGCCTTCAGACTCAGCGGTGCCACATTCAGGCTCGCCGCCATGGCCGGAATCGCCGTATTGATGATGGTCGAATCGAGCTGTTCCATGAATAGCGCCGTGGCCACCACCCACGGCAAATAGCGTTTGACAGTCGCGTTATCCATTGAGAGCCGACGGTAGCGTATTCAATCGCCACTGTCCCTCACCCAGCAATTCGAGCTCCTGCGCATGGAAGTCGAGCAGACTGCTGCGGTGGCCGACGCTAACCAGGATGGTCTCCGGCAATGACTCGCGCAGCAGCTGATACATTGCGTACTCCAGCCCCTCGTCCATCGCCGAACTGGCTTCGTCGAGGAACACCAGTTGCGGGCGATTGAGTAATACGCGGCCAATGGCCAGACGCTGCTGTTCGCCCAGTGACAGGGTCCGCGCCCAGTCGGCCTCTTCGTCCAGATGGGCCTGCAAATGTCCGAGCTGGCACTGACGCAGAACGCCGGCGGCACGGTCATCCGCCGGCGGCACCGCGGCCGGGTAATACAGGGCCTGACGCAGGCTGCCGAGCGGCAGATACGGTTTTTGCGGCAAAAAGAGCGAGTCGCTTCCGACGGGGCGCGTTATATTTCCATCAACGTGGGGCCAGAGACCGGCCACGGCACGCAGCAGGGTCGTCTTGCCAATACCGGACTTGCCGCGAATCAATAGCGAGGCCGCATTCGACAAGACAAAACTGAGTTTGTCGACCAACACCGTATTGGCCGGCGTTCTAACCGTCAGCGAATTCAGAACAAGCGCCTGACACCCCGGCTCGATCTGTGCGCTGGGCAGTTGTGACGCGGCCTCGGTTGAATCAAGAAAACCGGACAGCCGGGTGATGACCGCACGGTAACTGGCGAAATTATCGTAGGATGTCCGGAAAAAGGACAACGCATCGGCCACCTGACCAAAGGCTTGCGCCGTCTGCATCACATCACCCAGCGTAATCTGCTTGCTCAGCAGACGCGGCGCCTGCACGATAAAGGGAAAAACGACGGCCGCCTGGCTGACGACCAGATTGAACCCCTGAAACTTGAGCGAACGAAAGACGATAGCCCACATATTCGCAATAACGTCACCAAAGCGCGCCAGCAGATTCGTTCGTTCAACCTTTTCTCCGCGATAAAACGCAATGCTCTCACCGTATTCGCGCAAGCGAATCAAAGCGTAGCGGAAATTGGCACTGAATTGCTCGTTGAGAAAGTTCAGACGGATCAATGGTCGGCCAATCTTCAGGGCAAACACAGTTGCCGCAATGACATAAAGATAGACCATGAAGACCATTGCACGCGGCACCTCAACACCGAACAAGGCCAGCGATCCTGACAAACCCCACAAAATAATGCTGAAGGCGAACAATGACACCGTGGCGTCGAGCAGACCCATGGAAAGCGTCAGGGAACTGGCAACAAATCTCTCCACATCCTGCTGGATACGCTGATCGGGGTTGTCGGCATTGTGCTGAACGAACTGGGTACGGTAATACGCTTGATTTTCCGTCCAGCGGTTAATCAAGGTGTTGGTCAGCCAGATTCGCCAACGGATTTGAAACGCCTGTTGCAGATAGAAATTCAGCAACGTCCGCCCGACATGGATGGTGGCCAGAACCGCAAAGATCAACAGCATGAACCAGAAGGCCTTGGCGTCCAGGTTCTGCATGGCACTGTAGAAACCGTTGTACCAGAATGAAAACAGCACGTTGAGACGCACGGCGAACAGTGTCATGAAAACAATCAGCGCCAGCCAGAGCAGGGGAAGCTTGCTGTGTGAATACTTGAAATACGCCGAGGTCAAACGCCAGAACTGACGTCCCCAAACGGTGAATCGCGCCAGCATCACTGCCGTGATCGTCAGTCCGATCAAACTCAGAACAAAGGCCTTGCCGAGCCAGATCAGACTTTGCAGCAGTTCGTGATTCCAATCCACCTGCCGACTCCTTGCGAAAATTGATACGGATTGACGAGCCTAGGGCATGCCATAAGTTGACTGCGGCGATAGTACGCCGCCCAGACTTAAGACCGGCTTAATCCGGATCAACTGTAATCGACGCTGACGTTCTCGCCGCTCAACCAGTCACCGAGCGCTGTCAGCAACTCGTCTTCGAGGCGCACCCGGTTGTTTTCACCGAGATTCAATTCGCACACCGCATCGGCGTTGCGGTATGACAAACGTACCGGGCAATTACCCGGCGTATAGGGTGCCAGCAAGGAACGCAGACGCTGCACGGCCGCAATCGCATTCGGCCCGCTGGCCTGCCCGTTGAGCGAGAGTCGCAGATGCTTGGCAAAACGGCCGCGCGCTTCAGCCAGCGTGAGCAGGCGTTCAGCAATAACGCGTACTTTGCCTTCGCCGGCAAAGTCATCGCGTTGCACTTTGCCTTCGATGATCAGCACTTCGTCATCCTTGATCTTGGCGCGTTCGGCCTCAAAAATCTCGTTGAACACCGAGACTTCCAGTAACGTTGTTCCATCGTCGATCTGAACAAAAGCCATTTTCCCGCGCGAGGTAAATTTGGTGCGTACCCCCACCACCAGGCCGGCCAGAAGTTGCGGTTCTTTCCTAGCCTGCAGCGCTGCCAGGGGCTTGCGCGCAAAGCGCGACACCTCGGCCTGCACACCGTGAAAAGGGTGTCCCGAAAAGAAGAAGCCAAGCGCCAGCTTTTCCTCGGTCAGTTTTTGCTTTTCCTTCCAGCGCGGCGCCTCGCGATACTGCGGTCCGTGCTCGGCAATCGTGGCGCTGTCGAACACGTCGAACAGACTGACCTGCATGGCATTACGCTCGGCCTGTTCGGCGGCTTCCATGGCGATGCCGACAGAGGCCATCAGACGCGCCCGGTGATCATCCAGTGCATCAAAGGCACCCGCACGGATCAGGGCTTCGACTGTGCGCCGGTTGACCATGCGTTTATCCACCCGCTGGCAGAAATCGAACAGGTCCTTAAAGGCTCCGTCCGTCTCGCGCGCCTTGAGAATCGAGTTGACCGCCTGCTCCCCGGTCCCTTTGACGGCACCCAGGCCATAGCGGATAGTGTTGCGATCGACCGGGGTAAAGCGGTATTCCGAGGCATTCACATCCGGAGCGAGCACAGTCAGTTTGTTGGCGATGGCATCGTCGTAGAAAATCTTCACCGAATCGGTGTTATCCATGTCCGACGACAGGGTCGCTGCAATAAAGGCCGAGCTGTGATGTGCCTTGAGCCAGGCCGTCTGATAGGTTAGAACGGCATAGGCTGCGGTGTGCGACTTGTTGAAACCGTATTCGGCAAACTTTTCCATCAGGTCGAAAAGCTGCATGGCCAGCTTTTCGTCATAACCTTTTTTCTTCGCCCCGTCGCGCATCAGGTCGCGATGCAAGGCCATGTCCTCGGCCTTCTTTTTACCCATGGCGCGGCGCAACAGGTCGGCGCCGCCAAGCGTGTAGCCGCCAATAATCTGGGCGATCTGCATCACCTGTTCCTGGTACACGATCACGCCGTAGGTCGGTTCCAGACACGCTTTCAGATCATCGAGGTAATACTCGATCTTCTGCTGCCCTTTTTTACGCAAAATGAAGTCATCGACCATGCCCGAGCCGAGCGGACCGGGCCGGTATAACGCGAGCACAGCGATGATGTCCTCGAAACGGTCGGGCGCCAGCTTCTTGAGCAGCTTCTTCATGCCCTCCGATTCAACCTGGAAGATCGCCGTGGTGTTGGCGTCCTTGAGGATCTGATAGGCCTTCGGATCATTAAAAGAAAGCGCATCAAGATCAGGGCGCACACCAGTGAGCTTTTCGACGTAATCGACGGCGAGCTTGATGATGGTCAGGTTGCGCAGGCCAAGGAAGTCGAACTTGACCAGACCGACCTTCTCGACATCATCCTTGTCGAATTGCGAAATGACCGAACTGCCACCATCCGCCGAATAGAGCGGGCAAAAATCGGTGAGCTTGCCTGGCGCAATGAGCACGCCACCGGCGTGCATGCCGACGTTGCGCGTCAAGTCTTCGAGCCGGCCGGCCAGATCAAACAGATCTCGGACTTCTTCTTCCTCGTCAATCTTGGCTTTGAGCTGCGGCTCGGCTTCAATAGCCTTGGCCAGCGACAGCGGCTTGTTGGTTTCAAGCGGAATTAGCTTAGACAGTTGATCGCAGAAGTTGTACGGCAGATCAAGCACGCGTCCGACATCGCGGATCACCGCTTTCGACGACATGGTGCCAAAAGTGGCAATCTGCGACACCGCCGCCGCACCGTATTTCTCCCGCACGTACTCGATGACGCGCCAGCGGTTGTCCTGACAGAAGTCAATATCAAAGTCGGGCATTGATACCCGCTCCGGATTCAGGAAGCGCTCGAACAGCAAGGCGTAGCGCAGCGGATCAAGGTCGGTAATACCGAGCGAGAAGGCGACCAGCGAACCGGCACCCGAACCCCGGCCGGGTCCAACCGGAACATTATTGTTCTTGGCCCAGTTGATAAAGTCGGCCACGATCAGGAAATAGCCGGGGAAGCCCATCTGCACGATGGTGTCGGTCTCGATCTTCAGGCGTACATCGTAGGTCGGACGCTGCGCCTCACGCTCCGTCGCATCGGGGAAAAGTTGCAGCAGGCGTTGTTCAAGACCATTCGCCGCTTCCTGACACAGGAAGTTGTCGAGCGTTATGCCCTCCGGCGTGGGGAAGTCCGGCAGATAGTTCTTACCCAGCGTGATCTGCAGATTGCAGCGCTTGGCGATTTCAACCGAATTGGTCAGTGCTTCCGGAAAATCGGAAAACAACTCGACCATCTCATCCGGTGATTTGAAGTATTGCTCTTCGGTGTACAGTTTCGGACGCCGAGCGTCGCCCAGCATATAGCCCTCGGCAATGCACACACGCGCCTCGTGCGCCTTGAAGTCGTCGCGTTCAAGAAACTGGATCGGGTGCGTTGCCACCAACGGCAATCCCAGCTCGGCGGCCAATTCGGCGGTGGCGGCGATCAGCGCTTCTTGCTGTACCTGCCCGCGCGGATGCACGCGTTGCAGCTCAAGATAATAACTACCGTGAAACATGCTTGCCCAGTAACGCGCACGCGTCGCCGCTTGTTCAGCATTGCCCTGCAAGAGCGATTCACCGACATCACCACAGCCGGCACCTGAAAGTGCAATCAACCCATCCGTTCCGACCTCGCGCAGCATCTGCCGGGTGATTTCAGCCCGGCCACGCATGCGTGGCGCCAGATAAGCACGCGTCAATAACTCACAAAGCTGCAAATAGCCTTGCCGTGACCGGCACAGCAACAGTAGTCGATAGGGGCGATCCGGGTCGGTCTTGTTGGCCAGAAAGACATCGCTGCCCAGCACCGCCTTGAGGCCCTTGCCGCGCGCCGACGAATAGAACTTCACCAGCCCGAAAAAGTTGGCGAGGTCGGTGAGCGCCAGTGCCGGCATACCATATTCAGTTGCACGTGCCACCGCATCGTCGAGGCGAACTATGCCATCAGTGACAGAATATTCGCTGTGCAGGCGGAGATGGACGAAAGAGGGCGAAACACATTGCTCAGGCATCCCGACATTTTACTCCGATGCGCTCTTGGTAAAGGAACACCTGGAGCCTCTTTTCACATCCCGGATAATTTTGTAGCGCCTTTAGACGACTAAACGGCGTTCACTCTGTAGCCATCGCGATCCAGATACCCAGGATAACGGGGGATGTAAGCGTTTGTGACCAGAGCCCGTGCTTCGTAAGCATTTGTAATCCCCGTCAGCGCCACGGAGGCTTGCGCGTTATTCCCCCTGTAGCACTCACAACATAGCAGAGGAATAATCATGAAAAAGCAACTGGGAACCACACTGGCGCTTGTTATCGGCCTGCTCTCGGCTAATGTCGCGATGGCCAACGATGCCGTACTGGGCGCATTACTGGGCGGCGGCGCGGGTGTCCTCGTGGGCAGATCCATTGGCGGCCGCAACGGGGCCGTCATTGGCGGTGCGCTTGGTGCGGCAACCGGCGCAGCGATCGGCTCCGAGCAAAATCGCTACCAACAGCAGTCCGGATATGGGTATTATTCGCCGCCTCCAACGTACTACACGCCGCAGCCGGCGTATTACTCACAACAGGTGTATTACGCCCCACCCGTAAGAGTCGTTCAGCCCCCTGTCTACTACATACGGGGGGGGCATGACCGGGGCAACTGGAGGCACCATAACTACCGCGATAGTGATCGCGGCTATAACGGGCGTCGCTACTGATCCGCGAGCCCAACATCGGCAGCGGGCTGCAGAGCCTCTATCAACGGAGCTTACGGCTCGCTAACCGTCAACCCAGTCAATAATCGGCCGCCACTGCTCCCTGTCCTTCTCGGCACGCGCAGGCGAGAGATCAAAAATTGTCATCCCGTTGGCCGCCGCTTGTACGTAGAGTTGCGTGTCGCGCAGACAGGTGAGCACCGGAAGATCGTAGGACGACAAGAAACGATCCAGTTCGCCGGCAGCCCGCGTGCGCGCATCGACGCGCATGCCAACCACGGCAACAAAAGCGCGCTCTTTGCGGATGGCTTTTTCTTCAAGCAGCAATTCAAGGAAGTGGCGCGTCGCCAGAATATCGAACAGTGACGGCTGCACCGGAATGATTACCCGACTGACTTGCTTAAGCAGGCGTTCAAGCACCTTGCCGTGCAACCCGGCCGCGCTATCCAGAACAGCGTGGGTCGTGCCTTTGGGTGGCTTTGCCGGTTGGTCTTTTTCGATCGCCCAGTTGTGGATCAGTGGCAGTGAATTCGGCCGGATTGCCAACCAGTCACGCGCTGATTGCTGACGGTCGGTGTCGCCCAGCATGACCTGATGACCGCACCGTGCAAAATAGCCGGCCAGATTGGTGGCCAGTGTTGATTTCCCCGAACCGCCCTTGGGGTTGGCAATCAGAAATGATTTCATGTTTTGCCCCTGGAAGCCGCTTCGGTTTCGAGTCGTGAAAGCTCATCGCGCACGAGATTGATGTGCTCGCGCAAGGTGTAAAACAGATCGCTGAACGTTAGCGGAATGTTGCGCGCATAGGCGTCTTCCTCGATACGAACGAGCCGGTCCAGATACTCTGCATGACGAGACGAATCGTAATTGTGCCGTAACTCGTTTTCCAGAAATTTCAAGTCACCATAGCTACGAAAAATCTTGGAGCGCACCCGCCAGCTGTAGATGGATGGTGCGGTCTTGAGCAGAGGGAATAATAAAATAATGACCGGCAGCAAGAGGACGAAAAGCCGCTCGACCAAAACGGCAATCCAGAAGGGCAAATAGCGCTGCAGGAA
>JBBRDR010000103.1:0-11080 GCA_038203745.1 Burkholderiales bacterium
GGCAGAGAATTGCTTGCCAGTTCCGAAGTGCGGTCGGCGTATCTTGAAGGCGGGAAAGATTTAGACAATTAACCACGGAATACACCGAGCTCACGGAGACCTGCAAAAAAGTTAGAGAGGTCGTTTGTTTCTCTGTGTGCTCCGTGCTCTCTGTGGTTTAAATGGATTTTCAATAACATGCCAGAACGTTTGCATCCTCGCTGGTTGCCTTTTGTGGTTCTCGGCATTGGATTGATCGCTATTTCTTTCGGCGCGATTCTCGCCCGTTTGGCTCAAGGCTATGGCGTGCCTTCGCTTGCCATCGCTGCGTTGCGTCTTGGGTTGGCCGCACTGATCATTACCCCGATAGCCCTATGGCAGTCACGGCGTGCGCTGCTTGTCATGGACCGGCGTCAGGCGTTGCTTACCCTGGGTGCAGGATTTTTTCTGGCCCTGCACTTTGCGACCTGGATCAGTTCGCTCGAATACACCTCGGTGGCAAGCAGTACGGCGCTGGTTACCACTAACCTGCTGTGGATAGGCATCGCTTCTTTTGTGTTGTTTGGTGAAAAACCAAGCCGGTTGATGCTCTGCGGTATGGCGATTTCACTTTCCGGCAGCTTTATGATTTTCTGGAGTGATAGCAGCAACAGTATGGCGGGCAGCAATCCGTTGCTGGGTAATGCTCTGGCGCTTGTGGGTAGTTGGTGTTTCTCGGCCTACCTGTTGATTGGTCGACGCCTGCGCGCCGAAATGCCTCTGCCAGCGTATGTCTGGTTGGCTTATGGCGCGGCAGCATTCTTCCTGCTGAATGCCTGCTGGTTTGCAGATGTTTCTCTCGTGGGGTACGGCAGCTCCGCCTATCTGGTTGCACTTGGTATGGCGCTTGGCCCGCAGTTGCTTGGGCATACGGCCTACAACTGGTCACTAAAACACGTTTCGTCTACTTTTATTGCCGTGGTTACGCTTGGCGAACCCGTGGGCAGTGCGGCAATGGCTTGGGTTTTCTTCGAGGAATCATTTGCCCCGTTGCAGGGTGTGGGATTCGTTCTGTTACTCGCTGGAATTTATCTTGCCGCTCGTGGCGAGCCGCATTAATTGGCGGCTGATAAAACAAAAGAGCCGTGCAGTACGGCTCTTTGTTGTGGGTGCTCGCGATGGCCGTTGCTAGCCCTTTGGAACGGTATCCGCAAACGACGGGCGCAGCATCAACTTCTCATACAGGCGACTCAAGTTAGGGTATTGCTCGCTCCAGCTAATTTCGGGGAAACGTAAAGCTAAGTAGCCCAGCGCACAGCCGGCGCCGACATCAGCCAGTGAGAAATGCGTTCCCATGCACCAAGAGCATTCGCCAAGCTCCTCTGCCATGTATTTGAGGCTGCTCAGGATTTTGTCGTGTTGGCGGTCAATCCATCCCGCACTTTGTTGCTCTTGCGGGCGTTTTCTTTCGAGAAAGATCAGTGCCGCAGAGTCACAGATGCCGTCAGCGACCGCACACCAACGTTTGACCTCGGCGCGTTCGCGGTTGGATTCGGGCATCAGCTTGTTGTTCGGTGCCACGCTGTCGATGTATTCGACGATAACACGGGAGTCAAAGAGGACGGTGGAGTCATCAAGAACCAAAACCGGAATTTTGCCCAGCGGATTAACGTTCGGGACCTTTGTTTCAGGGGTCCAGGGAGAATCCACTTCGAATTCAAATTCAATTTTCTTTTCGGCCAGTACGATTTGTACCTTGCGGACAAACGGGCTGGTCAGTGACCCTATGAGCTTCATCTGCTTCCTGTTGAGTAATTATTCAGCCGGATTATAGCATTTCCAGTGCATTCGATTTGCTGGAGGATTTGTCGGGCGGGTAAAATAGCAGGCTTACTGCCAAGGATGAACCCCATGTCTTTCAATACCCTCACATCGCTTTCGCCGCTCGACGGTCGTTATGCTGCCAAGGTCGACGCGTTGCGTCCCCAGTTTTCGGAGTTTGGCCTGATTCATCGTCGCCTGCAGGTTGAGATTGAATGGCTCAAGGCGCTGGCGGCTGAACCGCATTTCGCCGAGATTCCAGCTTTTTCACCGGCGACGATTGCTGCGCTCGACCTGCTGGTGGCGGGTTTCGGGCTTGATCAGGCGGCCGAGGTCAAGGAAATCGAGGCCGTCACCAACCATGATGTCAAGGCGCTTGAATACTGGATCAAAAAGCGGCTGGCCGATAACGCCGAGGTGATGCGGGTTTCCGAGTTTATCCACTTTGCGTGCACCTCAGAAGACATCAACAACCTTTCGCACGCCTTGATGCTCAAGTCAGCTCGTGATGAAACGATGTTGCCCATGCTCGACCGGCTGGTCGCCCGTTTGCGCGATCTCGCGCATGAACATGCCGAACTGCCGATGATGGCCCGTACCCACGGCCAGCCAGCTACGCCTACCACGCTTGGCAAGGAGATGGCCAATGTCGTCTATCGCCTTGAGCGTTCCCGTACACGTATTGCCCAAGTCAGCCTGATGGGCAAGATCAACGGCGCAGTTGGCAACTACAACGCACATCTTGCCGCTTATCCGGCTTACGACTGGGAAGCGTTCGCCAGGCGCTTTGTTGAGTCGCTGGGGCTGGAGTTCAACCCTTATACGATCCAGATCGAGCCGCACGATGCCATGGCCGAGTTGTACGATGCCTTCGCGCGCGCCAATACGATCATGATTGACCTATCACGTGATGTCTGGGGCTATATCTCCCTCGGTTTCTTCAAGCAGAAGCTCAAATCCGGCGAGGTGGGTTCGTCGACCATGCCGCACAAGGTTAATCCTATCGATTTCGAAAATTCCGAAGGTAACTTCGGGCTGGCCAATGCCGTACTCAGGCACCTTTCTGAGAAATTGCCGATTTCGCGCTGGCAGCGCGATCTCACGGATTCGACGGTGTTGCGTAATATGGGCGTGGCGCTTGGTTATACCCTGCTTGGCTACGATTCGCTGCTGCGCGGCCTGAACAAGCTGGAAGCCAATGCCGACTGCCTGCACGCAGATCTGGACGCCAACTGGGAGTTGCTGGCCGAACCGATCCAGACTGTCATGCGCCGCTATGGTATTGCCAATCCCTACGAAAAGCTCAAGGAATTGACCCGGGGAACACGTGTTTCCCGTGAGGGCATGCAGGCCTTTGTGCGGTCTCTCGATATTCCGCAAGCGGCGAAGGATGAACTGCTCAAACTCACGCCTTGGGATTACCTTGGCAAAGCCGCCGACCTAGCACGGAGAATTTGATGAGCATGGATGAAAAACAAGTGGGGCAAGTCGAACAGATCGTAAAAAAGGTTTCACAATTTGCCGCCAATCTAAAAAAACTGCCGGGAATCTCGCATCTGGCAGCCATCAATTTGCTGGATGCCGAAGGCCATGTTCTGGCAACCATCGAGAACAAAGCAGGCAGCCAGGGGTCGCTGGCCGTCTATAACCATTTAGCGCAGACTTGGGGCGCTATTACGCCAGACGCCGCGCGCAAGGGGCTGGAGATTTTTGCCGAGCACGCCGACGATGCTAAAGCCCATCCGGGGAAACACCCTAACATCGATCGTCTTATTGCTTTGGCTGAAGAAAAAAAGACTTTGCGCATCAAGCATGTGTTTGCAATTTGATTTTTGAAACTTCTAGCGCGCCCTCGTTGACTAAGTGGGTGTAGTCATCTATGCCTATTTAATACGAATCTCTCCACGAGTGCTTTGTTTGTAAAATGAGTGTTCGTTTAGAGTGTCATCAACTTTGATGGAGAGATAAAAATGAAGAGAATTGCAGCAGCTCTGCTCATCATCGGCTTTGCCGGTAGCGTTTTTGCCCAGCAAGCCCTTAAGCCGGAGGAAATGATAAAGATACGCAAAGCCGGCTTTAACTTTATGTCGTGGAATATGGGCAAGATTAAAGCCAACGTCGACGGTAACTTTAACAGGGAACAAGTCATCGCGGCCGCCAACGTAATCGCGGCGACCGCAGGTTCTGGCATGGGTGCGCTTTTTGGCCCCGGTACAGAAAAAGAAGTTGCCGGAGAGAAAACCCGTGTTAAAGCGGAACTCTTTCAGCAAACGGATAAGGTCAGGGAGTTGATGGGCAACCTTAACAAGGAAGCCAATGAGCTGGTGAAAGTTGCGGCCACGGGTGATGTGGCCGCGATCAAGGCGCAGTTTGGCAAAACGGGGAGTACCTGCAAGGCATGCCACGACCAGTTCCGTAACGACTGATTTCTCTGTTGCGTTGAGCTATAAGGCCGCCAAATGGCGGCCTTATTCGTTTACCACGCGGGAGTTGAGGATGTTGTTGCCGGCGGTACGCTGATCCACATGCCGGAGGCGCCATAGATCGCCGCCAGGGCGATTGCGAGGGCAGCAATGAATGCAACAGCGCTGCCGCCCCTAGCCGGTTCGGCTCTTTTAGCTTGGCTTGGCTCAAGGTCCTTCCAGCCTGTAATCATCGGCTTGATCAGTTTCTCTTTCTTGACGTGGGTGTAGAACATTATTGCACCAAGGTGAAGGACAATCAGGGCAAGCATCAGGTCTGAGGCGAGCTTGTGTGCTTCGTGCAAGCTGTCACTAAGTCCTTTGTTAATCAGACTGTAGAGGTAGCCCTGAAACGCGATGTCATCGTTGTTAAATAACCCGGTCACGACTTGTAGCGCAATGATGCCCAGCAAACCAAAGACCGAGAAGGCACCAAGCGGATTATGGCCGATACCCTTCCATTGGCCGCGCAGGTAAGCACGAACCGAGGCCGGTGTCGGGAAAAAATTGACAAAGCGAGCATGGGTCGAGCCGATTAGCCCCCAGACAAGGCGGAAGACAATCAAGCCAAGGATGGCAAGGCCGATTCGGCCATGCCAGTCCATGGCGTTACCCCCGATTTGCGCCGTAATGAAAGCGCAAGCGATCAGGATGACCAGCGACCAGTGGAAGACGCGCGTGGGCAGATCCCACAGTTTTATGCGTTGGCTCATTGAATCCTTTTATTCCAATTACAAGCCAATCCTGTCTTTGTTGGCTTCGTGACATCATTGGTTTTGAAACGGAATTACATAAAAAAAAGCGGGGGAGTGTCCGGCTTCCCCGCCTTGTTCAAGACAGCAAAGGCGACCCGAGGTTCAGACGACGGCACCGTCCTCGTTGGCGCCTTCAATCTGCTTCTTGGGCTTGATGAAATGCTCGCGCGAAACGCCGAGCCACATGACCAGTGGGCTGGCGACGAGTACTGATGAGTAGATGCCGAAGCAGATGCCGATGGTCAGCGCCAAAGCAAAGTAGTGCAAGGTTGCACCACCGAACAGCAGCATAGACAACACCATGAGTTGCGTCGATCCGTGCGTTATGATGGTGCGCGAGATGGTGCTGGTGATGGCGTGGTCGAGAACCTGCGGCGTGGTCAGGCCACGCACTTTCTTGAAGGTTTCGCGCACTCTGTCAAAGACGACGACCGATTCATTGACCGAGTAGCCGAGAACGGCAAGTGTGGCAGCTAGAACGGAGAGTGAGAACTCCCACTGGAAGAAAGCAAAGAACCCAAGAATGATGACAACGTCGTGCAAGTTGGCGATGATGGCTGAGACCGAGAAGCGCCACTCGAAGCGCATAGCCAGATAAAGCACAATGCCGATGATCACCAGTAGCAAGGCCAGCGAACCGTTTTCGGCGAGTTCCCTGCCAACCTGCGGACCGACGAATTCAACGCGGCGTAGCGAAGCGCCCGGGGCTTCAGCGTTAAGTGCTGCCATCACGGATTCGCCAATTTTGGCCGAACTCTGTTCCGCTTTGAGCGGCAAGCGAATCATCACGTCTTGGCTGGATCCGAAGTTCTGCACGGCGATATCGGTGTAACCGGACTTGATGAGCCCGTTGCGAATCTGTTCGAGATTGGCTGCTTGGGAGTAGTTAACCTCAATCAGCGTGCCGCCGGTAAATTCGACCGAAAGATGAAGCCCGCGGTGGAGTAAAAAGAAAACGGCCAGCAGAAAGGTGAGCAGCGAAATAACGTTGAACACCAGTGCATGGCGCATGAACGGAATATCTTTTTTGATGCGGAAAAATTCCATTTTTTTGCGTCCTTATTTTGCGGTTGCTGCAACACTAGTGCTATTGCCCGGTTTCCAGATCTGTCCGATGGCCAGCGATTCGACCTTGCGGCGACGGCCATAAATCAGGTTGATCATCGCGCGCGAAACGACCACGGCGGAGAACAGGGACGTCAGAATGCCCAGACAGTGCACCACGGCAAAACCGCGAACTGGGCCGGAGCCAAAGATGAGCAGGGCGATACCGGCAATCAGGGTGGTGATATTCGAGTCCAGAATGGTGCCGAAAGCCCGGTCATAACCAGTATGGATGGCCGCTTGCGGGGTTGCTCCGTTACGTAATTCTTCACGGATGCGCTCGTTGATCAGCACGTTAGCGTCGATGGCCATACCCAGAGCCAGTGCAATGGCCGCAATGCCCGGTAGGGTCAGTGTGGCTTGCAGCAGCGAGAGCAGTGCCACCAGAAAGAGCAGGTTAGAGGCCAGCGCAATAACTGAAACGAGACCGAACAGCATGTAGTAAAAGATCATGAACGTCGAGATGGCGGCAAAGCCCCACATCGTCGAATGAAAGCCCTTCGTGATGTTTTCGGCACCGAGACTCGGTCCAATGGTGCGTTCCTCAATGATTTCCATCGGTGCGGCGAGCGAACCAGCACGCAAGAGCAACGCTGTGTCGTTGGCTTCCATGGTGCTCATGCTGCCGGAAATCTGTACGCGGCCGCCAGCAATTTCAGTGCGGATGACTGGCGCGGTCACAACCTCGCCTTTGCCCTTCTCGATCAACAGAATGGCCATGCGCTTGCCGACGTTCTCGCGCGTGATTTCCTTGAAGATGCGTGATCCGGCCGAGTCCAGATTCAGGTGTACTGCGGCTTCCTGCGTCTGGTTGTCGAAGCCGGGCTGGGCATCGGTCAGCCGGTCGCCGGTTAGTACGACTTGCTTTTTGACCAGCAACGGTCTGCCACCGCGCTCGACATAAAGTTCGGTACCAAACGGCACCTGGCCGGCAATGGCCGCTTCCAGTGCCCCCGGCGTGTCATCGACCATGCGGATTTCAAGGGTTGCCGTACGGCCGAGAATGTCTTTGGCCTTGGCGGTGTCCTGCACGCCTGGCAACTGCACCACAATGCGGTCTGCACCTTGTTGTGCGATGACCGGTTCGGCAACGCCCAACTCATTGATCCGGTTGTGCAGGGTCCCCATGTTCTGCTTGATGGCAAATTCCTGAATACGTTTCATGGCCACCGGCTTGAGCGTCGCGACCAGATTGAGATCAGTACCATTCCCTTGATCAGCAAGCTGCAGATCCGGTTGATTGTCCTCCAGAACGATGCGTGCCTTGCTGCGTGTTTCTTCATCACGGAAACGGATGACGATGCGCTCGCCTTCGCGGTTGATGCCGCCGTGACGAATGGTCTTGTCGCGCAGCAGGCTACGCAAATCGGCACTGATGGAATCAAGGCGCTTGGTCAGCGCTCCTTTCATGTCGACCTGCAGCAGGAAATGCACACCGCCACGCAAGTCGAGGCCGAGATACATCGGCAAGGCGCCCAGATTGGTCAGCCATTGGGGCGAGCTGGAGAGCAGATTGAGTGCAACGACGTATTGCGGGTCGCTGGCATTCGGGTTGAACTGCTTTTCGAGTAGATCTTTGGCTTTAAGCTGAGTGTCGGTGTCTTTCAGGCGAACCTTGACACCGTTGGTGTCGAGGAAAGTCCCGTTACTATCAACCCCCGCTGACTTAAGCGTGGTTTCGACGCGTTCCAGCGTCTTGATATCGACCTTGAGGGTGGCCTTGGTGCTGGAAACCTGAACAGCAGGTGACTCACCAAAGAAGTTCGGCAGGGTGTAGATAAAGCCGATCACCAGCGCGACAGCGACGATGATGTATTTCCAGAGCGGATAGCGGTTCATGATTCCGTACGGAGTGAGTGGTGCACATTAAGTAACTGCGGAACAGAAAAAAGGAACGCGGGGCAGGGGACGACTCACCCCAAGTTTCCCCGGTCTTTTTACAGGCTTTTGAGTGTTCCTTTGGGCAGAACCAGCGAGACAGCCGGCCTCTGCATCTGAATCTCAACGTTGTCGGCAATGGCGATGGTCACAAAATCATCGCTGACCTTGGTGATACGTCCTGCCAGACCACCCTGGGTGACGACTTCGTCACCTTTGGCCAGCGCGTCAATGAGCGCCTTGTGTTCTTTGGCCTTCTTCATTTGCGGGCGAACCATCAGGAAGTAGAGCACGGCAAACATCAGAATGATGGGCAGAAACTGCATGATACTGTCCATCGGGCCAGCAGCTGCGGCGGCAGCGGTTTGAGCATGAGCGTTGCTGATCAGCACATTAGTCTCCTAACTAAAAATAAAAAATCGGGAAGTGTTTGAAAATAAGCGGGCTATTGTATCACTCTGGCCTGTTCGCTGCGTCCGGAATGGAAGGTGGTAACCATTCCAGCAAGTTGGCCGGCGGCAATGGCTTCGCGTAACTCGCGCATTAGCGTCTGGTAGTAATGCAGGTTGTGCAGGGTGTTGAGTTGGGCGCCGAGGATTTCGCCAATGCGATGCAGGTGGTGCAAATAAGCACGTGAGAAATTGCGGCAGGTATAGCACTCGCAACTTTCGTCGAGTGGGCGCGGGTCGTTCTTGTACTGGGCGTTCTTGATCTTGATGTCGCCGAAACGCGTGAACAGATGGCCGTTGCGCGCATTTCGCGTCGGCATCACGCAGTCGAACATGTCGATGCCGGCCTGAACAGCGGCGACCAGATCTTCCGGCGTACCCACACCCATTAGATAGCGCGGCTTGTCTTGCGGCAGGCGCGGTGCGGTGTGTGCAAGGATGCGCGTCATTTCGTCCTTGGGCTCCCCTACCGAGAGGCCGCCAATGGCGAAACCATCAAAGCCAATATCCGCGAGCCGGCCAAGTGACTCGTCACGCAGGTCTTCGTACATCCCGCCCTGGACAATGCCAAACAAGGCGTTGGTGTTTTCCAGCGCGTTGTGTGCGTCGCGCGAACGCTGTGCCCAGCGCAGCGAGAGGCGCATCGAGTCGGCAGCCTGAGTTTGTGTGGCCGGGTACGGCGTGCACTCGTCAAAGATCATCACGATATCTGAGTTCAGCGTGTGCTGAATCTGCATCGAGATTTCCGGGGTCAGAAACAATTTGTCACCGTTGATTGGCGAGGAAAATTTCACGCCTTCCTCGGTGATTTTGCGTAGAGCACCGAGTGAAAAAACCTGGAAGCCACCGGAGTCCGTAAGGATCGGGCCGTTCCAGCCCATGAACTTGTGCAGGCCGCCATGTGCGGCGATGACCTCAAGGCCAGGGCGCAGCCACAGGTGGAAGGTGTTGCCGAGGCAGATCTGTGCGCCGATTTCGGTGAGATCGCGTGGCGTCATGGCCTTGACCGTACCGTAGGTGCCGACCGGCATGAATACTGGCGTGTCAACGACGCCGTGAGCGAGGGTCAGGCGGCCACGCCGGGCGGCGCCATCCGAAGCAATACGTTCAAATTTCATGGGGCTTTCTTTCAAGAAGCATGGCATCGCCATAGCTGAAGAATCGGTAGCGTTGCTCAATCGCATGTTTGTACCCAGTGCGAATGGTCTCGCTTCCGGCAAAAGCGGAAACGAGCATGAGCAGCGTCGATTTTGGCAAATGGAAGTTGGTGATCAAACGGTCGACAACGCGAAAGCGATAGCCGGGTGTGATAAAAATGTCGGTTTCAGCAGCCGCTGCACGCAACTCGCCATCGCGTGCAGCGGCCTCTAGCGCGCGCAGACTGGTTGTTCCGACGGCAATGACACGCCCGCCTTGCTTGTGAGTCGATAAGATGGCGTCGACCGTGGCTTGAGAAATTTCAAAACGTTCTGAATGCATTCGATGCTCGGCCAGGTTGTGTGCACGTACCGGCTGAAAAGTGCCGGCGCCAACGTGCAGTGTTAGCCAAGCGAGTTTAGCGCCGTGTTTGATGAGGTGTTGCAGCATCGCGTCGTCGAAGTGTAGCCCGGCAGTCGGCGCGGCAACAGCTCCAGGATTTTGGGCAAAGACCGTCTGGTAGCGGTTCTCGTCGATTTTCTCGGCCGCGTGAGTGATGTAGGGCGGCAACGGTAAATGGCCGTACTGTTCGATCAATGCGTAGAGATCGCCCTCGTTCGCCAGCTGAAGCGCGAAAAACTCTGACTGTTCTCCCGTGCGGCCTTTAACGATCATCGTAAAAGTGTTCTCGATGATAATTCGGCTGCCCGGTTTGGGTGACTTGCTGGCGCGAATTTGCGCAACAGCATGCCGGCGATCAACAATGCGCTCGATCATCACTTCGATCTGCCCGCCGCTCTCCTTTTGCCCGAAAAGTCGTGCCTTGATCACCCGTGTGTCGTTGAAAACCAGCAAATCACCGGGTTCGATCAGTTGTGGAAGGTCAGTAAAATTAAGATCTTCTCGTTTTTCACGGGCCAGGTGCAAAAGCCGGCTGGCCGTGCGTTCGATGGCCGGATGTTGGGCAATCAAGTCGGGCGGCAGGTGAAAATCAAAATCATCAAGAGTGAGCATGCAAAAAATGTCGGCTGTGTGGCTTGTCGGTTAGGGGCGAATCGAGGATAATTCGGCCTCCTCTGGTTCGTTTCACGCGAACCTAGGCCGGGATGGCGGAATTGGTAGACGCACTGGATTCAAAATCCAGCGTTGGTAACAACGTGGGGGTTCGATTCCCCCTCCCGGCACCAAGTACTTCCAAGGTTTTAATATTTTTTGTTCGTTTTCGTCAATCTCGTTATTCCCTTTTACGGGACACTGGCGGGATATCTCCAGAAAATAAACTGCAACAATCTCCCGCTGCTTTCTTCTAAAAGTCTCTCCGAGACAATCAGGCCGCAATTCTATCTGAAACATCCTGTGGTCTTGTGGATAAGTTAGAGGTGGCCCCACGAAATAGGTCAGCCGGATAAGTGATATTTCTGCTTCAATGCGCGATGCAAATCGCCAGACAAGGAGCAGTTGCAATGAAAAGACCCCGTCGTAACCACACCGCCGTGTTCAAGGCCAAAGTGGCAAT